>JBGPTS010000024.1:0-28775 GCA_041490745.1 Binatia bacterium
GCCTCCGGCAAGCTCGTCTGCCCCGGCTTTATCAATCTTCACGTCCATTCGCAGTTGAACGTCGGCGATTATCTCATCACCGATGCGACGAAAAAAGATTATCTCTCGGCGAACTTTTTCGTCTTCGGAGCGCCGGTAAAAGAAAAAGCCGCGCCCCCGCCGCCGGAGAGCGTCGCGATCGGACGGCGCTACGCGCTTTTCAGCGCGCTTAAAAACGGCGCGACGACGATTTTAGATCCCGGCGGCGGGCCGGGCGATTTGGGCGAATACGTCGAGATCGTCGGCGCGATCGGCGCGCGGGTCTTTTTCAGCCCGCCGTTTCGCAGCCACGACGTGTTTACCGATTCAGAAGGCCGCCACTATTACGAAGCGCGCGAAGACCATGGCCGACCGGGCCTTCAGCGGGCAATTGATTTCATCCGCAAATTTCACGGCGCGAAGGACGGCCGCGTCCAGGGAATTTTGAATCCGGCGCAGGCCGAGACCTGCGAGCCGTCGCTGTTGCAAGAGACCGCCGCGGCAGCGCAGGAGCTGGGCGTCGGCATTCACACGCACGCCGCGGGAAACCTGCGCGAGCTGATTGAAATTCTCTACCAGCATCGCAAGCCGGCGATCGAGTATCTCGCGGAGGCCGGTATTCTCGGGCCGAAGACGATTCTCGGCCACACGGTTTTTATCGCCGGCCACTCGAAGCTGGACTATCCGTTCGGCGACGAGCTGAAGCTCCTCGCCGACTCCGGAACTTCCGTGGGTCATTGCCCGCACAAGTACGCCAAGATGGCGAACGCGGCGGAATCTTTCGATCGCTACGTCGATGCCGGCGTCAACATGGGCCTCGGCACCGACACCTACCCGCTCGATATCGTCGCCGAGATGCGCTACGCGTCTTTGATCTCGCGGCTGATGGATAAAAAATATTACGGCGCGCGCGCCGACCGGGTCTTCAACGCCGCGACGGTTTGGGGCGCGAAAGCGCTCGGGCGCGACGATCTTGGAAAAATCGCGCCGGGCGCGAAGGCGGACATCGTCATCGTCGATCTGCGCACCACGCGCTACGGCCCGGCGCGCGATCCGATCAATGCGCTGGTGGAGTATGGTTGCGGCGCGGACGTGGACACGGTTTTGGTGAACGGAGAAGTTGTGATCGAAGCCGGCCGCTCGACGCGCATCGACGAGGCCGAGCTTTACGCGCGCGCCGACGCCGCGGCTAAGAAAGCGTGGGACAATTGGTCCAAGCGCGACTGGGCGGGAAGGTCGGTGGAGGAGATTAATCCGCCGGCGTTCCCGACGCGGCACAAATAACGTGCTCGTGTCACTTCGAAGCGGTCCTCTGAACCCTCGTGTTCGTGCTCGTCCCCTTTCCCACGAGCACGAGTCACGAACACGACCACGGCTTTTGATTTAACGCGCCGACTTGCCGCCATCGACGATCAACACCTGCCCGGTAACGAAACTCGCCTCGTCCGAGGCGAGAAACAGAGCGGCGTTCACCGGATCCTGCGCCTGTGCGAAACGGCCGAGCGGGTAGGCCTCCGTCGTATTGGCGCGCATGCGCGAGCGCTCCTCTCCGTAGTCGATGTAGCTCGGCGCGATCGCGTTGCAGCGAATTCCTTTCGGCCCGTACTCGACGGCGATCTGCCGCGTCAAGCCGATCACTCCGGCCTTGGTTGCAGCGTGAGCGCCGTGTCCGACGACGCCGTACAGGCCCGACACCGAAGCGGTGTTGACGATCGAGCCCGAGCCGGCCGCGATCATCACCTTGAGCGCGTGCTTGCAGCCGAGAAAAACCAGCGTCAGCTCGTTGGCGAGATTGAATTCCCAATCTTCGAGCGTGGCCTCGTGAATCGACGCGAAGCGAATGCGCCCGGCGTTGTTGTACATCACGTCGAGACGCCCGAAGCGCTGGACCGCGAGAGCGACCAGCTCGCGATTGGCTTCTTCGTGCGTGAGATCGCCGCAATGGATCGCGACCTCGGCGCCCGCCTCGCGCGCGAGCGCCGCGGCTTCTTCCAGGCCCGGCGCGTCCAGGTCGCTCAAGACGAGCCGCGCGCCCTCGCGCGCGAACGTTTCCGCCGCGACTCTCCCCTGCCCCCTGGCGGCGCCTGTGATGATCGCAACTTTTCCGGCAAGACGACCCGACATGTTATTTCATCCCTCCGCCCTCGTCCCTCATCCCTGTAACTTCGGCATGACCTTCTCCGCAAACCGCCGAATATTTTTCAGCGCCATCTCCTGCGGCATGCCGCCGAAGTGAAACGTGAGCGACATCGTCGTAAGCCTGACCGCGTCGCGCCAGTGTTGAATCGTGTCGATGCAGCGCGCCGGGTCGCCGGCGATCGCAAAGCCCTCGGCGAGCTGCGTGCGCACGTCGCGGAGTTTCAAGAAGCCGCCGACCTTGCGCTCGGGATCGTGTGCCGCGTGCACGGCGAAATAATTTTCCAGATACGGACCCGCCTCGTCGGCGGCCCGGTCGAGACTGTCGGCGACGTAGACGTGGAATTTTCCCAGCACCTGCCGCTTCGAGGCGTCGTGGCCCGCGCGCTCAAGCGCGTCGCGGTAAGTATTGACGAGTGCGGGCAGCATCGCCGGATCTTTGTATAAGTAGGGAAGTGTCATCAGGTGAAAGCCCTGCTCGCCCGCCCAGCGAAACGAATCTTCCGTGCGCGCGCAGCCGACCCACACCGGCGGGTGCGGCCGCTGGACGGGCTTGGGGAGTACGCGGACGTTGTCAAAATGAAAGTATTCGCCGCGAAAATCGACCGGCTTGTCGGACCACGCCTGGAGCAAAACCTCCGTCCCCTCTTTCATCCGCGCCGTCGCCTCTTCCTGGCGCATGCCGAACCGTTTGTACTCGCTCGGCTCGCTGCCTTTTCCGAGGCCGAGATCGAGCCGGCCGTTGGAGATGACGTCCACCATTGCGTAGGACTCTGCGACGTCGATGGGATTATGCAGCGGCAGCACGTTGATGGCGACGCCGAGGCGAATCCGCTTCGTCGTGCGCGCGACGGCGGCGAGAAAAGTCGGCGGGTGTGGGACGGTTCCGCCGTATTCGCCGAAGTGGTGCTCGGTTACCCAGGCGTGATCGAAGCCGAGACGGTCGAGCTCTTCGATCTGCTCGAACATACGCCGATAAAATTCCGTCGCCGGCCCGTCGAGATTGGGAACGTACGTGGGAAGGTAATGCGCGCCGAACTTCATTTCGTCATGATTATGTAACGGCGCTTCTTCTGTCAAACGCGTGTACCGGGCCCAAGGCGCCTCGCAAACTCCACATGACAGCGCCTTAACCAGGTTGGGAGAATGAAGGATCTAGCCGACCCTTAGACCACTAAGTAGGGAAAACTATTTTGTCGTTTCAAGAAAGATTCTTCCGATAGAGTCAATATATAAAATTATTCCTCTTCCCCTTCGGCTCGAGTCCCCCGGAGGAATTGTTTTCTTCCACGAGATATCGCCCTATGGGATAGGCCCAAAAACTATTACATCGTTCGTTTCATCGATCTCCGAGACTTTGCTTTTAGAATCGAGCACTGCGAAAACAAACATCCCTGTGGCGCTCGTGCCGATGGGAAGTCTTTTGGTCCACGTCACCGTTTTTGCCCTTCCCGGTCTGAGCGTGCCTATCGCCCGGTTAATGAGGAAACCGTCGCTCGGCTCAAGACTGTTATCGCCCGACAAGAAAATTGCCACCGTCGAGGTGGGCGCATTCCCTGTCCCGTGGTTGGTCACAAGCAATTTGCCGGTGAGAAAGCACCTCAACGTCGGCCCTGCTCCTGTGCACCTCTGGGTGAGACTTGTCCATGAACCGATGAAGTCGGGGCCGGCTGCCCTCTGGCCAACCAGATTCACAACCAGCGGTGAGGCGGTATTCCCGGCGTTGTGGGCAATCTGAGCGATCGCCGTGCGGGTCCCCGCTTCGGAAGGAGTAAATGTGATCGTGAAGTCATGGCAGTCATCCGGCGTGATGGTCACCGGGAAGCCGGGCACCGGTGGATTCACTGTAAAGTCGCCGGCATTGGTTCCGGCGATGGTAATGCCGGTGATCGACAGGTTCGCCTGGCCGCCGTTGCACACGCTCAAGGTAGCATCCCTTGACGGCGTGCTCGATACGAGACCGAAATCCAACGTAGAAGGATTTGCGCTGATGAGGCCGGTTCCACCGCCGCCGCCCGCGGCCGTGTTACCCTCGACCGTAACGTCGGTGTTGGTGGTGAAGGTCCCTGGGCTTTGACCGGAATCGCTCACCGTCCGGAGCGTGGATGAACGCGCGCCCGCAGCGCTCGGATCGAAGCGGACCGTGAAGAAGAAATCGGCATCCGCGCTCAAAGTAATGTCAAATCCCGGATTGGTCGCCAGAACGGTAAAGTCCGCTGCATTACCGCCCGTTGCAGAAACGTTATGAATTTTCAGATCGCAGGTTCCCTGGTTATGGACTTTGAAGAGGAGATCGCTGAAACCGACCTCTCCGCCCGTCGGGTTTACCGCGACACTGCCAAACGTTAAGGGGTTCGGGCTTACGAGAATTTGCCCCGAGCCGCCGGTACCCGCTGCCGCGACCGTGAGAGTCGAATGCGCTGGATCATTGGTCGTAATTGTCAGCGTAGAACTCTTGGCGCCCGTGCTCACCGGCGTGAAACGGACATGGAATGGGAAGCAAAAGTCCGGGCTCACCACCACGGGGAAACCCGCGGATGGTGTTGTCACGGCAAACTGCGAATTGGAAGAAAAGATACTGGCCACGTCGAGGTTAGCGTTCCCCGTGTTGCACACCTGGAGTGTCTGGATGCCGGTGCTCGCGACGCAGGCGTTTCCAAACACCAGATCGCCGGGCACTTGAATCTGCGGCACGTCGCCGACAAGAAACTGCGCGAAATAGGCGTCGATACCGCCAGAGGACGCGATACCTGAAGGCGGGACGGCCGACGCCCAACCCGTCAAGAGCCGTCCCGCGACGCAGGCGTTGCCGTTATAGTCGCCGTATTTGGGGCAACCGCCGCCGCCGTGACAGGTTTCCGCCCCAGGGCAAGCGGGGCCTGAGGAAAAGTCGCACCGGTTCCCCGATCCGCCGGCGAGGCAGCCGCCGCTGCCATCGTCAACGCAGCAAACGCCCGCCAACTGCGGCTGGGCGGAGCACGACTCCGAATCGCCTGTGGAGCGAGGCGCGCAGGGCCAATAGCCGGTGCCGAGACCGCACTGCGGATCTGATGCGGTAGTGATCTTGAATTCGCTGAGAGCGGTAAGATTGCCGCCCGCGTCGAGGCCGGCGCTCCCCGCGTAGAAATCGGTCAAATCGTTTCTCGCCTGGCACGGGGGCGCGGGACAGGGAGTGGCGGAGCGCCGATCGTACCACGTCACGAAGGCGTCGCCTCCTGTCGAGCAAACCCACGGCATGAAACGCACACCCGGCACCACGGTGTTGACCGTCGCAACTCTGCCACCGGGCCAGGTAACGCCGCCGTCCAATGAATCCTGCACCACGATGTCCTGATTCCCGGCCGCTGTTTCGTTGGCATAGGCCACGTAAACGTGGTTCTGATTCGTGTCGTCAACCGCAACCATGATGCTGGAGAGATTGTTGCCGTCGTTACAGCGGTCGAGCCCGGGAACCGGACAGGTGACATCGGTCACCGCTACGATGGTCTTCGGGAAGGTTGGCTGCGATACCAGGCCGTTGGCGCAGGAGCTGTACTTGTTGATCCTGATATTGCCGCCGTTGCGATACACCACGTAAACGAACCCGTCCTGGCCGACGCCGACTCTGGGGATAAAGCCACTATCTACGGTAACCGCGCCGGTCCAGGTCGCGCCGCTGTCCTGGGAACAAACGATCGCGGGATCCTGGTCGGTCGCGTCGAAATTTCTCCAGACCGAATAAACCTGATCCCCGCCGGAACCTGAGTTGAAGCGATCGGCTCCGATGTGCTCCTGGTCCGGGAAACAGCGGTTTGGAAGATTGGGAGGCGGACTCGGGTTGTCTTTGGGACAGGCGACGGCATTGCTCAGGAAAGGAAAAGTCTGGCCGTTGTTCGTCGAGCGGAGAATACCGGTGCAGTCATAACCGTTGGGACCGGTACCATCCGCCGGCAAGCAGTTGATGCTGATGCCCGCGAGATAGAAGTTCCCACTTTGTCCATAAGCGAGCGACGGGTCGCCATCGCCGAGGCCTATGTTGCCCGCGAAGGGAAAGGTCTGGCCACCGTCGTTGGAGGTCCGCCAGTTGTTTTGCCTGGCGAACACGATAGTCTGGGCGTCCGGCGTGGCAACGATCTCGAGCTCGCCGTTGTTCGACGAGAACAGCCGCTGCGTAAATCCGGGCGCGCCCGGCGATATTTCGGGCGGACCGGGCACCGTAGGCAGAGTTACGCCCGATTCGTCGTCTTCATCACCCGGAGAGCCGCCTAAAGAGGTCGGAGCGCCGAAGAAAGTCGGCAAGCCCGCTGCGGAAGGCGCCGGGGTGAAAAGCGCGCCCTGCGGCCCCGGGGCGTTGTGGAGATTTTGCAACTCCTGCTGTGCAATATCAGGATCGCCCGACGAGGCGAAGACCAGGCTGCGTCCGATCGCTTCGACCTGTTCGACGAGCGCCTGGTCGGCGTCCGATGGCAGCGCGCCTTCCAGGCGCACGAGAAGGTTCCCGGCGGCGACGGCGGTCGTAGTTTTTAGTATCCATGGGTCGATATTCCTCGGCCCCACGCCCGGCTGCTGTCTCCGTTCAACGTGCCGGCGCTGAAGCGCCGGCCAGCCGTCGATAACGAGAAAAGTCGAGGGCGTGCTTACTTCGGTCACGATGTCTTGTAGCTCGCCGAGCGCTTCGCTGTGGTCGGTTCTGCTTTGGACACGGATTTTTATCCTGGCGGTTTCCCCCGCGATGCCCTGCTGGTCGGCCGGCACATTGATCAGCTCATCTAAATTGGCGTATCGTTTCGGCGCCGCGGACCAGCCGTCCGGGTAGCGAAGGCTGATGCCGGAGGGTTGAACATTTAGAACGTTGGGAAGCGGAGAAGTCTGAGCCGCGCCCGTGAGAGGCAGCCCGATGCAAGCGATGCAGACTGCGCTAGCGGCCCCAAGCAAGGCCGCGATTCGGGTCGGACTCCGCATCGTCCTCGCACGATGAACCGAACGGGAGAAGATAACCATCGCACACCTCCTTACGGCCGTGCCGCGATCTTCACTTCTGGTTCATGGACTCGCGCCGATAGCCGGCCAATTCCTGCTCGATGATTCCCCTAAATGCGTCGAAAGGTTGAGCGCCGACAAGCTGCCGGCCGTTGATGAAAAAGGTCGGAGTCCCGGAGACGCCGGCGCGATTCCCCGCCTCCACGTCTTGAGCCACCTTGCCGCGCGCCCACTCGCCGTTCAGGCACTCTTCAAATGCGGCAACATCCAGATTCAATCCTTTGGCGAGCTCCCGGAGCTGTGCAGGGAAAAGATCCACGTTGGTGAAGAGCCGGTCATGGTACTCCCAAAAACGGCCCTGAGCGCCGGCGCATTCCGCCGCTTGCGCCGCCAGACGCGCTTGCGGATGAAGAACGTCTATGGGGAAGTGACGATAAACAAGTCTCACCTGTTTAGGATATGCAGCCCGCACTTTCTCTAACGCGCTTAGGGCCTTTCGACAGAACGGGCACTGAAAATCGGCGAACTCGATGATTACGACCGGCGCCTCAGGAAAACCTTTGAACGCCGCCTTGTCCCCTCCATCTATTGCAACCCTGACTAGCGACGGCGGTTGAAGATGAACCACGACGCCGCGCTCGGCTCTGAGCTGCTGGATAAACGTCTCCTTCCGCGCCGCGGTTCGCTGAGCCAGGATCTCGCTCTCCAGTTGTTCCCGGATTTTTTTTTCCGGCCCGCGGAACATATTTTTCTTCTGCTGATAGAGGCTTTCGAATTCTCGCTCGGTCACCGGGGCGACTTTCGCCGCCACCTCGGCATCCAGCAGAGCTTGCACCGTGACGCCACGATTCTCGGCTTCCTGCCTTAGAAGCGAATCCGCGATCAGCTCCTCGAGTTTCTTCCGCTTCAATTCATATATCTGCTCGTGAAGCTTGCCGAGTTGCAAGGCGAGATCCCCTTCCAATTCCCCGGCTTTGATCGCTTCACTTCCCACCTCGGCGACGATGTCTCCTTGCTCGGCCGCAACCGGCAAGGCGCCAAGAAGGAGAAGGACCAAGGACAGGCGGAGACAACGCGAGAAATAAACAAGAAAGGAAAAACCTGGAAACGGCTTTTGTCCGTAACGCTTATCAATAGCGATAATTCGAAGCATTTACCTGATGGCTCAATAGCCCCGCTCAATCTTCCTGTCAAGCAAAACTTATGAGATTTTTTATGAATTGTCAGTGTCGTTTTTTGCGAGGAGCGGAGCGCGAATGCGAAGCGAGCATTGACAACCGGGCGGAAACTCTACTAAATGGCGGGAAAAGCAAACTCGTTGGATCGGTAAAGGAGACAAACTTGGCGACACAGGTTCTGGCACCCATGGTGGGAAAGGTTCTTAAGGTCGAGAAGCAAGCCGGCGAGCGCGTCGAGGAAGACGACGTGGTCGTCGTCTTGGAAGCGATGAAGATGGAGATTCCAGTTGTCGCGCCGGTTTCAGGAACAATTAAAGAGATCAAAGTCGCGCCGGGACAGGCGGTCGAGGCCGAGCAAGAGCTGGCTGTTATCGAGTAAGCCTTTCATCACGCTCATCGCATCATAAAAAAGGAAATCTCATGGACACTTGGACGTTCGGTTGGACGCTGGCGCTGATCGGCATGGCGGGAACCATGTTCGTGCTCTGGATTTTGAGCCTGCTCATCCTGCTGCTTAAGAAAATCTTTCCCTACCGGCCCGAATCATTGAAAGGGTAATTTCACTCATGGAATCCGCGCTTGTCTCCGGCCTGCAAGGCCTCTTCCTCGGAATTGCCAATATCGGCTTGGGTCAGGTGATCATGATTCTGATCGGTTCGGGCCTCCTCTACCTCGGCATCCGCAAAGGCTACGAACCGCTGCTCCTGCTGCCGATCGGCTTCGGCGCCATTCTGGTCAATATTCCGCTGGCGGACATGATGGGTAAGGAAGGCTTCCTCCGTTTTTTTTACGACGCCGGCGTGCTCACCGAAGTTTTTCCTCTGCTGATTTTCATCGGCATCGGCGCCATGACCGATTTCCAGCCGCTCCTGGAAAATCCCAAAATTATTTTGCTCGGCGCCGCCGGCCAGTTCGGCATTTTTCTCACGCTGCTGCTGGCGCTTGCGCTCGGCTTCGACAAGCTCGACGCCGTCGCGGTCGCCATCATCGGCGCTTGCGACGGGCCGACCGCGATCTACGTCAGCTCGAAATTCGCCCCGCATATGCTCGGCGCGGTGTCGGTGGCGGCGTATTCGTACATGTCTCTGGTGCCGCTCATCCAACCGCCGATCATGCGCGCGCTCACCACGGAAAAAGAAAGAAAGATCGTCATGGGGGTGGTGAAGCAGCCGGTGTCGAAGACGACCAAGATTTTGTTTCCGATCGTGGTGACGATCTTCGCTTCCATTCTCGCCCCCAAGGGCGCGCCGCTGATCGGCACCGTCATGCTGGGGAATCTGATGCGGGAGAGCGGCGTCGTCGAGCGTTTGAAAAGCGCCTCGGAAAATGAGATCGCCAACATCGTCACGCTGCTGCTGGGGCTTTGCATCGGCGCGACCATGGAAGCCGGCCAGTTTTTGCGCGGACAGACCTTGCTGGTCCTGGCTCTCGGTTTTGTCGCCATCGGACTGGATACCGCCGTCGGCCTTCTTTTCGGCAAACTCATGTGCCTCTTGACGGGCGGCAAGATCAATCCGCTTATCGGCGCGGCGGGAATTTCCGCCTTTCCAATGTCGGCCCGCGTCGTGCAAGTCGAAGGACAAAAATACAATAAGAAAAGTTATCTCCTGATGCACGCCATGAGCGCGAACGCGGGCGGGCAGATCGGCTCGGTCATCGCCGCTGCGGTGATGCTCTCGGTGCTGCAAGGAATGGGCATCATCGGCGGATGACCCAAAGAGTCGAAGGGATGCAGGGTTCAAAAGTTGAAGGATGAAAAAATTCTGCGGCTTAACCCTTAAACCCTGCAACCCTCACGCCCTTCAACCTCGTTTTTACTGCAATGAATGAACATCTTGAGAAGAAGCTTGCGGCATTGGAGCAGCGCGCCGTCGAAGGCGAATCGAAGGCGGTCGAGAAGCAGCGCGCCGAGGGCAAGCTCACCGCGCGCGAGCGTATTGACAAATTGCTGGACGCCGGGAGTTTCGTCGAGGAGTTCATGCTGGCGACCACTCAGGTTACTGACTTCGGCATGGCCGAGAAGCGCCAGCCGGGCGACGGCGTTGTCACCGGCCACGGCAAGATCGACGGCCGGCCGGTTTACGTTTTCGCTCAGGACCGCTCCGTTCTCGCCGGCACCGTCGGCAGCGCGCACGCGGAAAAAATCGCCTACGTGATCCAGACCGCGCGCCGGCTCGGCGTTCCGCTCATCGGACTCTACGACTCGCCCGGCGCGCGCATCCAAGAAGGCCTCACCGTCACCGCCGCGATCGGCAAAATCTTTTTCGAGAACAGCGTCACTTCCGGCGTCGTGCCCCAAATCTCGGCGATCATGGGGCCGTGCATCGGCGTCGCAGCGTACTCGCCGGCGCTGACCGATTTCATCGTCATGGTCCAGGGCTCGAGCCAGATGTTCATCACCGGCCCGGCCGTGATTAAAGAAGTCCTCGGCGAAGAGGTGACGATGGAGCAGTTGGGCGGCGCCAAGGTCCATTCGGAAGTTTCCGGCGTGTCCGACCTCATTGCGAAAAACGACGAGGAGTGCCTAGCGGCGATCCGCCGGCTCGTGAGTTTTCTGCCGGCCAATTTCGAGTCCGCGCCGCCGCGCAAAAAATCGACGGACGATCCGGCGCGGCTTCTCGGCGAGATCGAAAAGATCGTGCCGGAGGACATGCGCAAGGCGTACAACGTCGCTCAGGTCATCAAAGCGATCGTCGATGACGGCGATTTTCTCGAGCTCAAGGTGAAGTTCGCGCGCAATCTCGTGATCGGGCTCGGGCGGCTCGACGGCTATCCGGTAGGTTTTGTCGCCAACCAGCCGATGTTTCTGGCCGGCAGCCTCGACGTCGACGCGTCGGACAAGGGCGCGCGCTTCATCCGATTTTGCGACGCGTTTAATATTCCGATCGTCACGCTGATGGACGTGCCGGGATTTTTTCCCGGCCGGCAGCAGGAAGAAAAAGGCATCATCCGCCACGGCGCGAAGCTGCTCTACGCCTACGCGGAGGCGACGGTGGCGAAGATCACGCTCGTTCTCCGCAAAGGCTACGGCGGGGCGAAGCAGGCGATGTGCACGCGCGAGATGGGCGCCGACCAGGTGCTCGTCTGGCCGGGCGTGGAGCTGGCCGTGATGGGCGGCGGCGGCGCGGTCAACGTGCTCTACAAAAAAGAGATCGAGCAGTCGAAAGCGCCGGAAGAGACCCGGCGGGAAAAACTCGCGGAATACGCCGAGCGCTTCAGCGGCCCGTTCGAGGCGCTGGAAAAACAATTCGCCAACGCGGTGGTCCGGCCCGCCGAGACGCGCCGGCGGCTGATTCAAGCGCTGGAAATTTTACGCGACAAAAAAGAAGAGCGGCCGCGAAAAAAACACGGCGTCATGCCGGTGTGAAGCGCACGCTGCGAGCAGCCCGCTAGACGACGGCCGTGCGGCCGTTGGTCGGCTTCGGCGTTTCGAGCGCGCAGGGGATCGTGAGCGTAAAAGTCGATCCCTTGCCCTGCTCGCTCGCGACCTCGATCGTTCCGCCGAGCAGTTCGGTAAATTTCTTGACGATGTGGAGGCCGAGGCCGACGCCGCCGCGGGATTTGGGCCGGGCGGCCTTCACCTGCGCGAACATATCGAAGATATGCGGCAGCTCCTCCGCCGCAATCCCGATACCCGTGTCGGCGACGCGAAATTCCAGTCGGCCGAGCTCGGCGAGATAACGGGACGATACGGTGATGCGGCCTTTTTCGGTGTACTTGATCGCGTTGTTGATGATGTTTTGCAAAATGTGCCTGAGTTTTTCGCCGTCGGTCAGCACCCTCGGCGTCTCGCAGGGGCAATCCCAGACGATCTCGACCTCTTTCTCCACGGGCGCCGGATAGGCGAGCTTCAAATCTTCGACGAAAGCCCGCAAGCCGATCTCGTGAATCTCCGCCTGCACGGCGCCCGCCTCGATTTTGCTCGCCTCCAGAAGTTGCTCGATCATGCTCAACAGATCCCTGGAGCTTGAGCTCATCTTTTCTAAATATTTTTCCTGGTCCTCGGTGATATCGCCGACCATCCTGCCCTGAATCAGGGCCGCGTAGCCCATGATGACGTTCACCGGCGTACGCAGCTCGTGCGAAACGAAACCGAGAAACTCGTTTTTGACTTTGTTGGCCTGCGTCAGCGCCGCCGCCTGCTTTTGCGTCTGTTCCAGGAGGCGGGCGTTCTCCAGCGCGATCGAGGCGCCGTTCGCCATCTGCTGCAAGAGGTCGATTTCCTCCTGGAGAAAATCCCGCGGCTGAAAGCTTAAGGCCCGGAGCACGCCCACGACTTCGCCGCGGCGCGAGAAAAACGGCACGGCGATATAGCCTCGTATGCCGAGGCGGCGGGTGTTCTCGCCGATCGGAGGCTCGGTGACGTTCGCGAGGTCGGCGATGACGAGCGGGCGGCGGTTTTTCTCCACCCACTGCGCCGCGCCCCGGCGGCTGCCGACGCTGCCGCGGCGCAGCCGCGCGTCGTCGATGCCGGAGATGCCGAGGATGCGCGGCGTTCCATTCTCGAAAATCCGCACGTCGGCCACATCGACCTTGAAAAATTCGCGCACTTTGTCGGTCAGTCTCTTGAACAGCGCGTTGACGTCCTGCGAGGCGATGTCCTGGCTCAGCTCTTTAAGCAGCGCCTGGATCGCCTCTTTGCGCTTGAGATCGTCGTTCGCCTTTTCCAGCTCGGCCGCCTGTCTTTTCGTCTGCTCGTGGAGCTGCGAATTGTGAATCGCCACCGCCGCTTGCCCGGCGATCGTGGACAAATATTCGACCTCCTCGGCCGTGAATTCATGGCGCTCTTTGGTGAGAAAACTCAACAGCCCCAGCACCTCGCCTTTGACGATCAGCGGCACGCCCAGATACGAAACCAGCCCCTGGCGGCGGTAAAACTCCGGATTGCGCGTGCGCGCGTCCGCCGTGACGTCGGCGATAACGATCGGGTTCTTGCTGTCGATCGCCGCTTTGACGATCGGCGGCGCGTCTTTCATCGACCGCCGCTTCCACTCGGCTTCGTCGAGATTCCAGCACGCGGTGCGCGACCAAACGCCGGTCTCTCGGTTCTTGAGCCAGACCAGCACGACGGTGTAAGGCAGAAGCACGTCGATTTTTTCCATCAGGACTCTCAGCACGGCGCCGAGATCGAGCGTCGAGGTCACCGCCAGATTGATTTCGTGCAGCGCCGTGCTCTGCTTGAGATGGCGCTCGAGCTCCGCGGTGGCGCACTGGGCTTCGAGCGCGCGTCGTTCGAGCGCCTGGGCCATGCGATTGAACGCCGAGGCCAACTTCTGTAATTCGTCCCCGCCGTTGGACGAGCCGACCCGCGCCGCGAGATCGCCGGTGCCGAGCTGTTCGGTCGCCGCGATCAGCCGATCGACCGGCCGCACGACGAGCCATTTGCCTCCCCACCACGCGCCGGCAAACGCCAAGAGCGAAACGAGCGCGAGCCAGACGAGACTGTTGGCCATGACGCGGTCGGCCGGCGCAAACGCCACGTCCTTTGCGATGCCGACGATGACCATCGCCCCGGTGGCGCCGCCGAGCGGAGTAAAGCCGTACAGGCGCTCGATCCCGTCCATGCCGGTGGCTTCGGCGACACCCTCGCCGTTTTGCGCCTTGATCGCGTTGCGAAGAGGTCCGTCGGGCATCGCCTGACCGATCCATTTTCCCGGCTCTGGATAACGCACGAAAACGACTTCGTTGCGATCGACCACCGTGACCGTGGTGCCGGGAGGCAGATGCATGGTCGACGCCAATCGATTGAGCCAAGCCAAGTCCAGCCCCGCGTAAACCACGCCCCTCACTTCGCCGCGAGAATCCGACAGCGGATAACCGAAATTGATCGTCGCTTTGCCCGTAACGCGGCCGATCTGATAGTCGCCGATGGCGAAATCGCGCTTTGCGATCGCGCCGCGGAAGTAAGCGCGGTCCGCGATGTTGACGGGCGTCTTCGGCGGCACCGCGCTGCACGTTTGCCGGCCGTCGAGATCCGCCACCGCGAGGTTCGCATAGTGTGGATATTTTTCCAGCAGATCTTTCATAAAGGAGCTGCACGCGGCGGCGGTGCCGCTGCGAACGAACGGAGTCCGCGCCAACGCCGTGAGAAGCTGGCGCGCTCCTTCGATCAGGCCGTCCTGATTCGCCGACACCAGGCGCGCCAGCCTGAGCGCGTTCTGCTGCGCCTCTATCGCCGTCGAAGTTCGCTGCTCCTCGGCCGCATACAAGATCAGGCCGAGCGCCGGAATCACGGCGAGCAGAACGAGCAGCACCAAGCGAACGCGCAAATCCGATAAGTGCAGTCGTTTCATCGTTTCACCATCCAGTTGCAAGCCATCGATTCCTCGTTAAATCCTTCCAGGCCGGACCGGAGATGAACCCGCGCCGCCCGCCCGGTCCGCTTCGAAACGCTTGTCGCCGCGGCCGATGGCGAAGCGCATCGCGTCGGAAGCGATCGCGGCCACGACCACGGATTGGCTCTGCACGCCGCGCTCGGTGAACTCTCCGGCGGAGGAACAGCCGATCAGCGGCGCGCCGCCGGTTAAGCTCAGAATTCCCTTGAGCGCCTCCTGGTAATCGTACTCAGGCGAAATGAAGACGATCACCAGGTCGGGCGAAGCGGCGCCGATCCCGGCGAGCGCCGCCCGAGCCGCATCCTGTCCCGACTCCCAGGCCGATTTGCCTTTTCCGACTCCCGTTCCCATTAGAGTCGCCATGATCATCTCCTACTTTTAGCCGTCCGTTAGTGAAGCTGATGCGCCGCGCTCGGCGCCGCCGATGGGTCGTCCCGTCGATCCGTCGCCGCCGATGAATAGCACAGGCACGGGAGCTTAACCGTAAACGTCGATCCTTTGCCGACTTCGGTTTCGAGCTCGATCCGGCCGCCGAGCAACTCGGTGAAGTTCTTGGCGATGTAAAGTCCCAGCCCGATACCGCCGTACGGCCGCGTCTCGGAGCTGTCGGCCTGGCGAAATTTCTCGAAGATGATCGGCAGCTTTTCCTTGGCAATACCGACTCCCGTGTCGGCGACTTTCAACTCGACCCAGCGGAGGGCCGACTGGCGACGTTCTTCCGGCTTGACGCTTGCCGAAATTTGCTTGCCATTTTCCATCAACGTGGTCGAGATCGTCACCTGGCCGCTTTCGGTGAACTTGACCGCGTTGTTGATGAGATTTTGCAGAATGCTTTTGAGCTTGTCGCGGTCGGAGGCGATCACCGGTAAATCGGCCGCATAAACCCAGTTGATCTTGAGCGGTTTGGCGAGCGATCTCTCGCAACCCGTTTTGATCTCGTCAAGCAGCTCGCTCAAGGCAAAGTCGCTGCTTTCGATGCGGATCTCGTTGGCCTCGATGCTGGTCGCGTTAAGCATGCTGACGATCATGCCGAGCAGGTCGTTGGTGCGGCTGACGAGCTTGTCGAGCGCTTTGTTTTGATCGGGATTGGTCTCGCCCAACATGCCTTCGCGGATCAAGCCGGCGTACCCGATGACGACGTTCAGCGGCGTTCTCAGCTCGTGCGACATGACGCTTAAGAATTCGTCTTTGATCTTGTTCGCGCGTTCCAGCTCTTCGACCTTTTGTTTTAGCTGCTCGTAAAGCTGGTTGTTTTCTATGGCGACTGCAATCTGATCCGTCATCGACTCCAGGAGCTGAATCTCGCTTGGGGCGAGCTTGCGAAGAGCCGCGCCGGCGCACGCCACTGTGCCCAAAATTTTGCGCTTGCCTCGGACCGGAAACACGGCAAAAAAGTGATAGCCGAACCGGTCCGATACGCGGGTTCGGGTCAGCCGCTGGTACAGCGGGTCGGTCTGGACATCTTCGAAGATCAGCGGCGTCCCGCTTTCCGCCACTTTGCCGACGACTCCGTGCCCTCTGCGAAACGATTGAACCGAGGTGAACCGGTTCGGCTCGCTTTCGAAAAAAGCGCCCAAAACCAACTCATCGGTGTGCTCGTTGTAAATATGAACTTGCGTGGCGTCGAATCTGAATAGCTCGGTGATCTTTTCGATCGTCACCTTGAGGACCCGATCCAGATCGAACGATTGGCTCGCGGCGGCCGCCACGCCGTGGAGCGCCGCCAGCATGCGGTTGGTTTCCTGCAGTTGGGTCTCGCGCAAGCGCGCGTTCTCGTAGAGCTGCGAATTCTGAATCGCGATCGCGGCCTGTCCCGCCAAAGTGGCGAGAAAATCGATTTCATCGGCTCTGAAATCGTGTTCTTCCTTGGTGTAAAAGCTGAGCGCTCCCAGCACCTCGTCTTTGACGATCAATGGGACTCCCAGATAAGAAGTCAGCTTGTGCTTGCGGTAAAACTCGATATCCAACACCCGCGCGTCGGTCTGAACGTTGCGGATGATCAGGGGAGCCTTGGTCTCGAATACGACGTTGGCGATGCCGCGTCCCGATTTCCATCGATCCGCCATCCATTCCTTTTCATCGAGATTCCGGCACGCCACCGGCTCGAGCCTTGAGCTGTCCTTGTTGAAGAGCCTGATGGTGGCGCTCGCATAAGGGAGAGTCACGTCGATTTTTTCCAGCAAAATGTCGAGTACTTGGCGCAGGTCCAGGGTCGAGGAAATCGCCCGGTCGATCTCCTGCATCGCCCCTATGCGGTCGAGGCTGCGCTTGGTTTCCTGAAACAGCCGCGCGTTCTCCAGCGCGACGCCGAGAGCGTTTCCGATCGAACTCAGCAAAGGAAGCTGTCGGCGGGGAAAGGCCGGCATGGTCCGGCTGCCGACGACGATGATGCCGATCGTTTTCTCCTTCGAGATAATCGGCACCCACGCGGCTGCGGTGATGTTCTCGCCCTGAAATCTGCCGCTGTGTCGGCTGGGAATGTTGTCGAGGACCAGGGCTTCTCCCGTGGCGACAACGCGGCTGGCATTGGTACCGGGTCGTTGCCGATTGCGAATGCGCTCGATAAAAGCTTCGGACATGCCCCGATGCGCCCGGAGCGTGATTCTAGCCGGATTCTCTTCGACGTACTGAATGTACCCGCCGTCCAAGCCGGTCGCTTCGAGCACGGCATCGAGCCCTTTGAGAAGAATCTGCTCCAGATCGAACGAGCCGCTCACCGCTGCGGTCACGGCATAGAGCGCCGCCTGCTCGCGGCCGCGCCGCTCGGTCTCCTCGAACAGACGCGCGTTTTCGATAGACACGCCGATAACGCTTCCGATGGCCTCGAGGAGCTTGACTTCGCCTGGCGCAAAGGGTTTCGATTGATTATCGGAAATCCCCAAGACGCCGATGACTTCCGACTCTGCCTTTATCGGAATCCAAGCGACCGATTGAGTTTCTTGCAAAAAGCCCTGAACGCCATTGCTCTCGGTCTCATTCAGGATGAACGGCTCGCCGGAAACGAAAACTTTGTCGCTCGCCGGATGCGTGGTCCTGCGACGCAGTTCTTCGATCTCCGCTTCCGAGAAACCTCGGTGGGAAGCCATAGATATGTCGCCCGTGCGCGAGTCTTTGAGCCGGATGTTAACCCGCTTTCGCCCGGTCGCCTCCAGCACCTTGTCCAAAGTGATCTCCAGCAATTCATCGCGATGCAGCGATTGGCTGGTCGCCATGGCAATGGAGCTTAAGACCGCCTGCTCGTGAGCGCGCCGCTCCGTCTCCTCGAACAGGCGGGCGCCTTCCAATGCCGCAGTAGCGATGTTCGCGTAGGTTTGCAACAATTCCACACGCTCTACAGTGAAAAAATTCAACTCGGCGCTGTAGAGAATCAGATGTCCGAACGGTTTTGCGCCACGCATCAGCGGGAACGCGGCGACTTCACGGTACCCATGCGCGAGGGCGGGCTCGCGCCACGGCGCGAAACCCGGGTCGTTGGCCACGTCCATGATCACGGGCCGCCCCGTGCGAATGGCCCGCCCGGCGGGACCTTGTCCCAGCGGAGAATCGTCCCAGTGGATTTCGACTTTTCGAAGATAGTCCGCGACGTCACCGGCCCAATAAAGCGGCCGCACCAGGCCGTCGTCTTCCGCGCTTCCGATCCAGGCGAGCTTCACTTCGAAAGCGGTCACCACAGTGTCCAAAATGTCCTGCGCCAGGGTGCCGATAGTGACGCGCTCGACGAGCTTTTGCGAGGCTTCGACGAGCAGCCGGAGCGACTTGACCTGGCTGCGCTCCTTGTCGTAGAGACGCGCGTTTTCGAGCGCGACGCCGATGATGTTGCCGATCGCCTGGAGAAATTCCACTTCGCGGTCGATGAAAGGAATCGGCCGCGCCGCCGAGACGCCGAGCACTCCGATGACTTGCCGGCGCGCCCTGATCGGAATCCATGCAACGGAGCGACTTTCCGGAAGCAAAGATTCGGAACCTTGGAGATTGGCTCTATCGTTGATGATGCGCGGTTGTCCGGACTCCAGGACTTGCCGGCTTATTTCATGCGATAGATTGCCACGAAGGGTCTCAACTTCACGTTCCGTGAATCCGCGGTGCGCGGCCAGCACAATCTCGTTCGTCGTGGCATCTTTGAGTCGGATGGACGCACGCTCGCGTTCCGTGACTTCGAGCACCTTGTCGAGCGCGATCTCCAGCAGCTCGTCTTGACGCAGCGACTGGCTGATCGCCATGGCGACGGCGTTGAGCGCCGCCTGCTCCTGGGCGCGCTGCTTGCTTCCCTCGTAGAGCCGGGCGTTGTCCAGCGCAAGGTCTTGCTGTTTGAGCACTTTGAAAAGCATGGCGGGAAGCGTCGTGAGATAGCCGGTCGCTTTGATGAGATAATCCGACGCGCCTTCTTCCATGGCTTTCACGACCACCGCTTCGTCGCCCTGGCCCGTCACCATGATGACCGGCACGGGGTTGCCCTGCCGGCGAATTTCTTTGAGCACGGTGAGCCCGTCCATGCCCGGTAAAGTATTGTCGAGTAGGACAGCGGAATAGGAATGCCGCTCGAGCAAGTCGAGGCACTCGGCGCCGCCGGCCACCGTCGCAACCTCGATCGGACGCGATTGGCGGGCGAGGACGCGGCGGATCAACTCGGCATGATCCGGGTTATCCTCGACCAGCAAAATTTTGAGTGTCTCTGACGTCATCGGCGCACCTTAAAAATATTGGCCGGCCGACTCCTAATCTTTCGGCCGCGCATTGGTGAGCAGCCAGTAGAGTCCGACGAGCTTCACCTTTTCGGCGAACTCGGTGAACTGGACCGGCTTGGTGACGTAACTGTTGGCGCCGAGCGCGTAGGCTTCGTTCATCTCCTCTTTGTCCTCGATGGTCGTCAGCATCACCGTCGGGATCGATTTCAAATCAGGGTCCTGCTTGATCCGGCGCAGCACGCCGAGGCCGTCGACCTTGGGCATCCTCAAGTCGAGGATGATCAGCGCCGGCTTGACGCCGTCTTTCCGCCCGGCGTACGGGCCCTCGTTAAAAAGGAACTGGAGCGCCTCTTCGCCGTCCTTAACGTGAAAGATCTCGTTCGCCAGATTCGCCCGCTGGAGCGCCTTTTTGGTCAACTCGGCGTGGTCCGGGTTATCTTCGGCCAACAAAATCGGCATTGGAGCACACATCATTGAATAACCTCCCCCTGGGTATTCTTTTAGGTATCTTTCTTTAGATCGTTCTCGCACTCGGTAGGCTGTTTGGGCCAGGTGAAATAAAACGTCGCGCCTTCGCCCTTGGCCGATTCGACCCAGACGCGGCCGCCGGCACCTTCGACGATTTTCTTTACGATCGTGAGGCCGACGCCGCTGCCTTCGACTTCCGCGTCTTTCAGGCGCTGGAAAATTTCGAAAACTTTTTCATGATACGCTGGGGCGATGCCTATGCCGTTGTCCTTGATGTAGCAGCGCAAAGTCTCGCCTTCGTCTTCGGCGCCGATTTCGATCGCGGGCGCGGACGTCTCCCCGAGATATTTGACGGCGTTGCCGAGAAGATTGGACATAACCTGCTCGATCTGAACGCGTATGCCCCACAGAACGGGAAGCGGTCGGCGCTCGACGCGGATCTTGCGGCTCCGAATCTCCCCGCCGTGCTCCAGCAAAAAGCCTTCTACCACTTCGTTGAGCGGGACTTTTTCCGAAGGCCGGCCCTCGCGCCCGATGCGCGAGAGGGCCAAAAGATCGAGCACCAGGCGCTCCATGTGGCAGACGTTGAATTTAAGCCGTTCGAGATAGTGATGGCCGTCGCCGTCGAGCTTGTCGCCGTAGTCTTGCAGGATCAGCTCGGTCATGCCCTGGAGCGAGACCAACGGCGCCTTGAGATCGTGCGAAACCGTATAGACGAACGTATTCAGCTCTTTGTTTTTGGCGTCGAGCTTGCTGGTCGTCGCTTTGAGATTTTCCACCAGGCGCTTGGCATCGTCGAAAAGCCGGGCGTTTTCCAGCGCCACACCGAGCGCGTTGCCGATCGAGACGAGCAGGGGAAGTTGATCCTGCGGAAAGGTCCTCTTGGTTTTGCTGCTTGTCGTGAGAACTCCGATCACTTTCTCTTTGGACATGATCGGCACCCACGCGGCCGCGGTGATGTTCTCGCCGGAAAATTTTCCCGCGTGATCGGGGGGGATATCTTCGAGCACGATAGGCTGTTTGGTCGCGATGATCTGCTCGGTTTTCCCGCCGGGGCGAAGTTCGTGGCGGAGCTTGCCGATAATAAAAGGAGACATGCCGCTGTGCGCCTTGAACGCGAGTTGGGGAGGCTCTCCTTCGAGTAACTGGATGTATCCTCCGTCCATACCGGTCACGCCAAGGACCGCTTCGAGACCTTGGAGGAGGATCCGTTCGAGATCGAAAGAGGCGCTCACCGCCGCGGTCACCGCATAGAGCGCGGACAATTCGCTGGCGCGATGCTCCGTCTCTTCAAAGAGACGGGCATTTTCCAGCGCAACGCCGATGATATTGCCGATCGCCTGCAAGAGTTCGACTTCGCGAGCCGCGAAAGAGACGGGCCGGACCGTCGAGACATTGAGAACGCCGACGACCCCGCCTTGGGCCTTCAAAGGGATCCAGGCAATGGAACGGCTCCCTTCACGGCGAGTTTCTTCCTTGAGCAGAGCGCCTTCGGGGTCGTTGATCACCAGAGGCTCGCCGGTTTTGAAAACCTGATCGGTTTTGCCGCCGGGAGTCCGGCGATGCAACAACGTCTCGACGTACTCTTCAGAGACGTTGCGGTGCGCGGCTAATGTAAGCTCGCCGCTCAGTGGGTCTTTTAGTCTGATGTAGCCTTTTTCCCGTCCGGTGACTTCCAATACTTTGTCCAATGCGATCTGAAGCAGGTCGTCGAGATGGAGCGATTGACTGGTAGCTCGGGCGATGTCGTTCAGTACGGCCTGCTCGTGGGCGCGTTGCTCCGTCTCTTCAAAAAGCCTGGCATTCATGAGCGCGATCGCCGTTCCGTTCGCCAGTTGCTGCAAGAGATCGACTTCCGATTGCGCGAACCCCCGCGGCTCGTAGGTCAGCGCTCTTAAAATGCCGATGACCTCGCCGCTCCTTGAGAACAGGGGAATGCCGATATAGCCTCGGATACTGGCCCGACGGATACTCTCTCCACCTGAGAAGCCTGTTTCCTGCGTGATATCCGAAATTAAAAGCGGCTTGCGGTTCTCGAGGATCCATTTCGATCTCCCGCGGGCCGTGCCTGTGCTGTCGGATTGCACCCGTTCCGCCTCCGTGCCCGAAACGCCCATGACACGCCAGACACCTTTTTCGACGACTCTGACATCGCACACATCGACCGTGAAAAATTCCCGGACCTTCCCTGTTAGCTTCTTTAGCAAGTTATCAATGTCTAGTGTGGTGATGTCCTGGCTGAGCTCCTTCAGGAGCTTCTGGATCTCCTCCTGTCTTTGGGTCTTTTCAAACAGCTTGGCGTTGCTAAGCGCGATCGCCGTTCCATTCGCCAACTGCTGGAGGAGATCGACTTCCGACTCCGTGAACTCCCGCGGCTGATAGGTAAGCGCTCTCAAGATTCCGATGACCTCGCCGCTACGAGAGAAGAGCGGAACCGCGAGATAGCCGCGCACGCCGAGTTCGTTTGTCGTATCTCCGGCTGGGATGCCGCTGGTGTCTTTGGTAAGATCAGGGATGACCAGCGCCCGACGGTTCTGCCGCATCCATCCCGATCGCCCCCTGCTTGTTCCCAACTTATATAAACGCTCCGACTCGATCCCCGACGAGCCGACGGTGCGCCGTCGTCCCCCTGCCTCCAAGAGGCGGATATCCGAGATGTCGACCTTGAAAAATTCGCGGACTTTGTTCGTGACTTTTTGGAATAGCGCATTGATGTCGAGCGCGGTGATATCCTGGCTCAATTCTTTCAAGAGCTTCTGCACCTCTTGCTGCTGCCGCGACTCACGATAGAGCCAAGCATTTTGGACTGCGACGCCGATCACGTTTCCGATCGTCCGCAAGAGCTCCACTTCCCGAATAGTGAAAGAGATCGGCTGATCGGTGCCAAGGTTCAAAATCCCGACGACCTTGCCGCGCGTCTTTAACGGCATCCAGGCCATAGACCGAAACCCTTCGCGGCGAGTCTCGGCCCACATGGGTGAGTCGTCGACATCATTGACGATGACCGGTTCACCGGAGGCAAAGACTTGGTCGCTTATCCCTCCAGCTCTGGCGCCACGCCTCAGGATCTCAAGAAAGCCGTTTGAGACCCCTCGATATGCGACCAGCAAGAATTCGCCGCTCACGGGATCCTTCAGCCTGACGTACCCTCGTTCACGTTTCGTGACTTCCAGCAGCTTATCGAGGGCGAGCGTCAGGATCTCCTCGATCTTGAGCGACTGGCTCACCGCAATCGCTATCGCATTAACCGTGGCCTGCTCTTGCGCCCGACGCTCGGTCTCTTCGAATAGCCGCGCATTCTCGATAACGATCGCTGCGCCGTTCGCAAGCTGCTGGAGGAGTTCGATTTCAGATCGGCTGAACTCTCTCCGTTGATACGTCAATATCCTGAGAATGCCGATGATCTCATCGCTCCTGGAGAACAGGGGCACCGCAAGAAAACCCCGGATTCCAAGTCGCCGAATGGATTCTCCACTCGGAATACTTGTCTCCCTGGTGGCATCCGGAATCATAAGCGGCTCTCCATGCTCTAAAATCCATTTCATCCGCCCCATCATCTTGCCGGTGCCGATGAGGCGCTCGGATCCTTCTCCCGACCGGCCGAAAAACTTCACGGCCCCCTCCTTTATGATCCTGAAATCCGCGATATCGACTCGAAACACATCTCGCACCTTCCCCGCAATCTTCGTCAGCAAGGGGTCGAGATCAAGAACCGTGATATCCTGGCTCAGCTCCTTTAGAAGCTTTTGAATTTCCTGTTGCTGCCGGGACTCCTTATAGAGCCGGCCGTTTTCGACCGAAACTCCGATCACATTCCCTATCGCCTGGAGCAGATCCACTTCCCGAGTGGAGAAAGGAACCAGATGCGTTGAAGAAAGGTTGAGAATCCCCACGACTTTGCCGCGCGCATTCAAAGGAATCGATGCCATGACGCGCCGTCCCTCGGCGGCCGTCTCTTCGCTCAGCGGAATCTTGTCGGGGTCATTGAAAACCAAAGGCTCGCCGGTCGCAAAGACCTGATCGAGGTTCGGCCCGGGAATCTTGCGCTGGAGAAGCTTTTCAACGTAATTTTGAGAAATTCCTCTGTGCACCGAGAGCACGATCTCGCCCGTGACCGGATCTTTTAGCCGGATGTAGCCGCGATCGCGCCCGGTCACCTCGAGCACCTTGTCGACGGCGATATTTAGAATCTCCGCGACGTCGAGCGACCGGCTGACGGCCGTGGCGACGGCGCTAAGAGCCGCCTGTTCTTGCGTTCGTTTTCTACTTTCCTCGAACAGCTCGCGGTTCTCCAGCGCCACGCCCATTTGGCGAGCGATCGCCATGAGGTGATCGGTCTTATCCTCGGTGAAGTGGCCGATCTCACGGCTGGCGAGATGGATGATGCCGCGAAGTTTCCCCGCCACCTTGAACGGCAGAAAGGCGCACGAGCGGAAACCTTCTTCGAGTTGTCGTTTGCCTTTTAGCCGGGGATCTCGCGCGATATCGGTGGTAATGATCGGTTGGCCCGATACAAAGGCGGCACCGATGGCAGAGCCTTGGCGAAGCTGCCGGGTCGCTTCGAGAAAGGCGGCGGAGAACCCGACGTGAGCGGGATGTAAAAAAGCATTCGCCTCGGCATCGAGGATGCGAATCAGCGCCGCGTCGGCGCCGGTTGCTTCTTTCAGCCGCTCGACGATTTGTTGCACCAGTTGGCCGGCGTCCGAAGAGATCAACGGGGCCATGGCCGCATACAGGTCTGAGAGCTCCCGCGTGCGCTCGGTGATCCTGTTTTCTAGGCGTTGATGCGAATCTTTCAGCGTTTCAGACGCCGGCGCGGACGGCCTCGATTCGACAGGACTCGGGGAGGAAACATTTTTCAAATTTTTGTCGATCATTTCCGGCAGCGGTTTGCTTTTCGTTTAGAAACAGCTCAAATCGTCGGCTGATGCCGTTTTTTCGAGCCGTTTTATTCGAATGCGGAGAGCAAATTTTCTTTTTGCTCCGCCCATCGCTTCAACTGGCTTTCGCGCAGCCGCCATTGACCGCCGACTTTGAGCGCCGGCACGTCCTTTTTCTGGATCATCCGTAAAATAGTCCGTTTGGACACCTGCAGGATGGTCGCCGCTTCGGCCAGGGTCAGGAATCTGAGTTCGGTTTGCTCGTCATTCATGCCTTTTCACCTCCAACGGGGCGGAAAAACGAGCAAGCTATATGCCAGAAGAGGTCAACTCGCGTAACCGGTTGTTTTCAAACATCTCAGGCTAGGCCACGAAGGGAGGATTCCGCCCTATGGCGACAATCTATGGCAAACGAACTGACAAAAGTTGCTATCAAAGGCCCCTGGGGTAAGGGAATGCGAGGACGATTGACAGGAACGGCGAATGATGCCAAGGGATAAAGCTGCGCGGGCATCGGCAAAATCATCCGGCCGCGCCGGAAGATTTTTTCAGTTCTATTAGAACACGGAGGGGGAGCATGGCGAGACGCATCGCGGCGCTACTCGGCGGGATTCTATTGTGGTCAAGTCCGGCGGCATTCGCGGCCGAAGCCCAGCCCGTCATCTCGATGGGCTACAGCGGCAGCGGCATCAGCACCGATTTGCGTCGCGTCATCGAAAAGGCGAAGCTCTGGCCCAAGCGCGGTCTCGACGTGCGACCGGTCTATTTCAACAGCGGCGCCACATTGACGCAGGCGATGCTCGGCGGGAACATCATCGCGTCGGACTCCGACGTCCCGGCGCAACTCAATCTGAAAGTCGCCGGCATGATGGACGTCAGCGTCATCGCCGTGACGATCAACCGTCTGGAGCATTACTTCGTTGTCCGCTCGTCGATCAAATCGGCCGAAGATCTCAAAGGCAAAAAGGTTGCCATCAGCCGCTTCGGCTCGGCGTCGGATCTCACCACGCGCATGGTCACGCGCTTCTGGAAAGTCGATCCGGACAAGGACCTCGCCTTTATCCAATCCGGCAACACGCCGACGCGTATCGCGGCGCTCGTCGCCGGCCACGTGGACGCGGCGCTGGTCAGCCCCGACTCTCTGCACAAGATTCTCGCCACCGGATGTTGCCGCGTTTTTGCCGATCTCGCGGAGATACCGCTCGACTACGCGCGCTTCGGCCTCGTCGTACCGACGGCTTTCGTGAAGACGCAGCGCGAAACGGCACGCAAATTTCTCGAATCCTACGTCGAAGGCATTCACGTCTTCAAAACCCGGCCCGACATGGCGATCGAGATTTTGCAAAAAGAAGAGGGAATCACCGACCCGCAAATCGCTCGAACGATTTACGAGAGAATTGCCAAGAGTCTCCGGGAAGTTCCGACGCCGGAAGCGAAGGGCATTCAGTCCGCGCTCGATTCCATCGGCACTCCCAAGGCGCGCGGCGCGCAGGCCAAAGATTATATAGACACGAGCTTGCTCGAGGAAATCCAGAAGAGCGGCTATATCAGCAAACTTTACGGGAAATAGCGGCGGACGTCACAGCTGCTGCGTATCCAGTTGCGGGTTAATGATGACTTTGATGGAGTCCTTGGCGTTTGCCACCAGCTCGAAGCCGAGCCCCGCCTCCGCCAAACTCAAACGGTGAGTGATCATCTGGCCGACCTGCAAACGGCGGCTGCGGATGAGTTCGATCGATTCCTTGATATCGGCGGGGCTCGCGGCGTAGGAAGTCGTGATCGTGATCTCATCGCGCCACAGCTCGTAAAGCGGGATTGGCACGTTGACGCCTGCCGCGCTCGGCGCGAAAAATAGAATTGTCCCGCCTCTTTCCACCGATCTCAACGCCTGCTCCACTGCGGGCGCGGCGCCGGTGCAAACGATAACCAGATCGGCCAATCGCCCGTCGTTCAACTCCCGCAAGCGCCGAGGCACGTCTTCGCTCGCGCGCAGCGCCGCGTCCGCGCCGAGTTCGCGCGCAGCGTTAAGGCGAAAATCGTTGACGTCCGTGGCTACGATCAGAGAAGCGCCCGAAGCGCGCGCCAACTGCACGTGAAGCAGCCCGGAGATGCCGCTGCCGACGACGAGCACGCTCTGACCGCGACTCATGCGCGCGAATCTCTGCGCGCGCACGGTGCAGCCGACGGGCTCAATGAACGAACCGTCTTCGAACGAGATCTCGTCGGGCAAGCGAAACGTACCCAGCTCGACATTGATCTTCGGCACGCGGATATATTCGGCGAAGCCGCCGGGATCGAAGTGCGTGCTCCGCAGCGTATCGCAGACCGAATGATGGCCGGCGAGGCAATAGCGGCATTTCATGCAGGGAACGTGGTGCGAGACAAAGACGCGGTCGCCGGCGCGATAGTCCTTGACGCCGTCGCCGACCGTGGCGATCTCACCGGCGATCTCGTGGCCTAAGACGAGCGGCGCTTTTTGGATGCGGTACCATTCCAGCACGTCCGTGCCGCAGATGCCGCTGGCGCGCACGCGCACGAGCAATTCGCCGGGGCCGATCGCCGGTACTGCCATCTCCTGGAGGCGCACGTCCCGGTTGTTGTAGTACATCGCGACGCGCATGAGATCGTTTCTCGTACTCGTCCCTCGTGCTCGGCACCCAAAGCTCCTGCTACGAACACGAGCACGAGCCACGAACACGGCCCAGTTATCCCGCCGCCCTTCTCGCCTTGCCGCCCTTGGAGCTTTCGTAAATTTCCAATGCCTGCTTGACGGAAGCCTTTTCATGCACGATGGCGCGCACCGCGCGGATCATGCCGACCGGGCTGTCGGATTGAAAAATATTCCGCCCCATGTCGACACCGACCGCGCCGCCACGAACCGAATTGAAAGCCAGCTCCAACGCTTCCACTTCGGGAGTCTTCTTCCCGCCGGCGACGATCACCGGAATCGGGCAGCTCTCGACCAGCTTGTCGAACTCCTCGCAGTAATAAGTCTTCACGATGTGGGCGCCCATCTCCGCGGCGATGCGGCAGGCGAGACCGAGATAACGAACGTCGCGCGCCATGTCCTTTCCCACGGCGGTCACGGCCAACACCGGGATGCCGCAGCGCTCGCCTTCATCGACGAGTTTGGCGAGGCTCACCAGCGTCTGCTTCTCGAATTCCGATCCGATAAAAATCGAGAGCGCCATCGCCGACACGTTCAGGCGAACGGCGTCTTCGATGGAAACCGTGATGTCCTCGTTGGAGAGTTCTTTCAGGATGCTGGTCCCGCCGGAAACTCTGAGCACCACCGGGACATTCGCGTTCGGATCGACCGAAGTTCGGAGCACGCCGCGCGTGAGCATGATCGAATCGGCATGCGGCAGCAGCGGCTCGATAGTCTTGCGCGGCTCTTCCAAGCCGCTCGTGGGTCCGAGGAAATAGCCGTGATCCACCGCGAGCATAACCGCCCGGCCGTCCGCGGGCTTGATGATTCTCGCCAGCCTGTTTTTCATTCCCCAATCCATGTGATCTGCGCCCTCCTTTTACGTGATTCTGATCGAAGCAAACTATCATAAATTTCCCAAGAAAGTGAAACGGTATTTGACACCGTCGGGCCGAGATTGCTAGGCTCGTTGTCAGCCATCGCGGAGGTGAGATTATGCCGATCGAAATTATCGACACCGTCAAGCTAGCGCACGATCTCAAGAAGAGAAAAGTCGTGCTGAACACGCCGAGATTCCACGCCTGGGTCCATTATTATCCCAACCCCGGAGACAAGGACGACATGCACTGCCACAACGCCGATCAGACTTTTTACGTGATCGAAGGCGAGTGCACGATGCATTTTCCCGACGGCGGCAACGCCGTCATGAAACCAGGCATGGCGGCGCTCATTACCGGCGGATCTTTTTATCAACTGGAGAACAGCGGCGACGGGCCGATGGTGATGATGGGCAATCGCTCCGGGTCGAGCGAGGCAATCCAGCACATCAACTACGAGCTGCGCAAGGACATCAAGCAGCTCTCGCCCGAAGAAACCGAAAGAATCCGTCACGGCGGCAGTGTGCGATAAAACTTTTTCCGCGCCGAGGGCCAGGCGTATCGCGCGCCTAGACTCAAAAGAATAACGCC
>JBGPTS010000025.1:0-28683 GCA_041490745.1 Binatia bacterium
CGCTGTTCGTGCGCCGCTCGCCGGAAAGCATGGGGCTTCGCCCCGACGGCGACGCGCCGTATCCGCCGGCAAACGGTTTCACGACGGACCACCGCCCACCCGCCGAAGAAATGAACTACACGCTGGCGGAGGCGATGCGCACGAGCGCGTTCTGGCTGCTGACGGCGGCGACCGGACTCCGGATCGTCGCGCTCAGCGCGATCAACGTTCACTATATTCCCATGATGGTCTGGAAGGGAATGAGCGAGCAGCACGCCGCGTTTCTTCTGGGAGCGCAGGCGCTCATGAGTTTGCCGTCGCACATGATGTTCGGCTGGATGGCGGATCGCGTCGACAAGTCCAAGCTCATGGCCGTGTCCATGGTCGCCGCCGTCGTCGGGATCCTTTTTCTTATTTACGCGGAGCACGAGTGGCAGATCTGGATCTTTCTTCCACTGTTCACGGTCGTCGAATCGACTTTTCCCGCCAATTGGTCCACCGTCGGAGAATTTTTCGGCCGCAAGAACTTCGCCAAGATCCGCGGCACGATGAGCTTCGTGCAAACTTGGGGCAGCGTGATCGGACCGGTCGTGGCCGGCGCGGTTTACGACGCGACCCACAGCTATCATTATTTGCTCTGGGGCCTGGTGGCGGTACTTTTACTGACCGGCTGCCTCTATGCGATGGTCGCGCGTCCCCCGTCGCTGGGCGAGAATCTAATGGATCGGCAAGCAGGCCGCTGAAAAAAGATTTTTCGTGCTTCGACCAGGCTCAGCACGAACGGACTTCTTCAACGATTTCAATATTTGCGCCGTTCGCCCTGAGCGTGTCGAAGGGTGAATGGTGCGTTTTTCAACAACCTGCTAGTTTGACATCGTGGCGACGATTTGGATAATCGACCGTAACGGGAGCCAATATGAATCAAACCGCCAAAGACGCGCGCGCGACGGTGCTGCATGTCGCCTGGCTCGCGATCGCGCTCGGCATCGTTATTGAAGTCATCGTCCTCGGCCTCGCCGCGGCTTTGAAAAATACACCGGGCGCCAATTCAGTGATTGCCGACCTCGTAGGAAAAATCTCGTGGTCGATGATCGTGTGCGTGGGACTCGCCTTTGGCAAGGCCGCCTCCGGAAGTCAGGCGGCGTGGACCGGAGTGTCGGGGCTGCTCGCCGCCCCCGCTGCCTTTAACATCGCCCGCACACTTCAAAAAACCGTCGCCTACGCGCTCGGCGTCGCCGGGGCGGCCGCCGCGGTTTCACCGTTTCTCCTCGCCACTTTGAAAGGTCTGGAGTACGCCCTTCTCGGTATCTTGCTGACGTGGATCGGCAAACAGCGCTGGGGCGGCGCGACTGCGCACCTGGGCATCGGACTTTTTGTCGGGACGATTTTCGGCGGCGCGTTGATAGGCCTCCTGCGGTTCTATGCCGATACGCCGACGCCGGCTCTGGTGACTCAGGGAGTCAACGAGGTTCTGTTTCCGGTCGGTTGTTCTCTGGCGATCTTCGCCGCCGACACGCTCGGAAAAAAAGTCGGGAAATAAACTCGCGGCCCTCACTCATACCCGATCGCCGAGACGATCGGAATCGAAGCCGCGCGTTTGGCCGGAAAGTAACCGGCGAGCAGGCATAAAATCACCGACGCGACGAGCGAGATCACGGCGACTTCCACGGGATAAAAATAACTAAAGCTCCAGCCGGTGAGAAACTTCGTGTTATAGACGACATGGTGATAAGACATGATCGCGCCCGCGCCGAGGCCGAGAACTCCTCCTAACAGTCCGATCCAACCCGCCTCGGCCATAATCATTCCGCGCAATTGCTTCTTCGTCGCGCCGATCGCGCGCAACACGCCGATCTCGCGCCTGCGGTCGAGCACCGAGGCGAGCAGCGTGTTGACGACGCTGAAGATCGCCACGACCACCGCGACGATCTCGACGGCGTAGTTGACGCTGAACGACTGCTCCATAAGACGGACGACGTTCTCCTTCAGCTCCCGATGCGTGCTGACGAAGAGCTGGTAGTCGTCACCGTAACGCTCGTTGATTTCGCGGATCGCCGCCTGCGGGTCCGCGCCGCGCGCGAGCCAGAGATCGAACGCGTCGACCAGGTCGTCGCCCCAGAGCCGTTTGTACCATTCGCGCTCGATCAAAACGCTGCCCGCGTCCGACGAATAATCGACGTAGATGCCGATGATCTTAAACGACGCGAATCCCGACGGCGTCGCCAGACGAATCGTATCGCCGGTCGTTTTGCCGAATTTTTCACGGAAGCTCTCGCTCACGAGCGCGCCCTCTTCCGCCGCCATCCGCCGCAACGCGGCTGGCGCGTCTCCCACGAGCATCGGCAGCGTGCGCACACGCGCCGAGCGCCGCGCGGAGAAAGATTCGATCATGATCGGCTTGCCTTCATAGTTCGATCGGATCAGGCGATAAAAATCGAGAACCTCGACGCCCGGCACGGCGGCGAACTTCTCTCCCACCTCCTCTTGCAGCGGAACATTGAGCGGGCCGGCGGTCCGCGCGCCCGAATGGACGACCAGATCCGCCGTGATCATTCGATCCACCCACAAGAGTAACGACTCGCGGACGCTGGCAACGAACGCCGCGACGGTAACAATCGCCGCGAGGCTGATCATAAGAGTCGCAATGGTCATTCCCGAGCGGCCCGGCACGCGGCGCAGACTGTCGCAGGCAAGCCGCGCTTCGTTGCGCAGAAATCCCGGGATCGAGGGAAGCCGGGAAAGCGCGCGCCAAAAAAGTCCCGCCCACCAGAACACCAAGAGCGGCGAAAGGAAACAAAGGCCGAGCAAGAAAAGCATCATCGCCACGACTCCGAGCGTGAAACGTTCGACGCCGCCGGCCGCCGCCGGCGACCAGAACGCAAGCAGCGGAGAGGCGCCCAGCAGGATCAGGCCCGTAATCGAAGCTCTCGATACGCCGCGCGCGCGCGACCGCCACACCGCCTGCCGCGAACTTTCCAGCGGCGTCACGCGCGCCGCCTGCCACGCCGGATAAACGGCGGCCAAGATGGAAACTCCGATGCCGCCGGCCAGACCGATCCAGATCTCTCTTGCCGTCGGCCCGATCCCGGCCAGATCGACTTGGAAAAATAAACTATTGACCGTCCGGCCGGCGAAGAGGAGCGCCCCTTTGGCGAGAAAAACGCCGGCCAGAATTCCCGTGACCGATCCGGCGACGGCGAGCGCCAGCGCCTCCATGATAAATAGAAAAAGAACTTGCCGCCGCAAAACCCCGAGGCAGCGGAGCGTGCCGATCTCGCGCTTGCGCTGAACGACCGAGACGGAGATCGTGTTGAAGATGAGAAAGAAGCCGACGAAAAGCGCGATGAGGCTGACGAAAAAAAGCCCGACGCGGAACGACGTCATCAGCGACTCGACCTGCTCTCCCCGATTTCGTGGGCGTTCGACCTCGGCCGCGCCGCCGAGACGGCCGGCGATTCGCCGGCGCGACGCGTCGATATTTTCACCGTCGTCCAACGTCAGATCGACGACGTCGAGCTTGCCGTCTTTGCCGAGCGCAATTTGCGCCGCCGGCAAATCCATCAAGGCGAAGCTGCCGCCGAAAACTTTTGCCGCGCCCTGCTCGCGCAAAAGCGCGCGCACCGTGTAGGCCCGCGCGCCCCGGCTCGTCGCCAGCCGGATCGTGGAGCCCGCGCGTAGACCGAGACGGCGGGCGAAAGTCTCCGTCAGCGCGATCGAATCGGGCCGGGCGATGAAATCGAGCGCGCCGTCGAGATCGAACGCGCCGCCGACGAATTCGTGCTCGCGAATGGATGCGTCGGCGAGCAGATCGACGCCGTAAATGTAGAGCTTCTCGCCTTTGACGCCCGCTAGCGGAAGAAAGCCCTGCACCGCCGGCGCGGCGTCGCGCACTCCCGCCGTGTCCCTAACGATCGGGAAGAGCGATTCCTTGAAGCCGCTCTCGCCGTTTTCCACCTGCAAGACTGCTTTGCCGGCGACGAGATCGATCGTGTTCTGGAAGGCGCCGACGAGCGCGCGGTTGACAATGGCGATGGCGACGATCGCGGCGACGCCGAGGACGATGCCGAGAAAAGTGAGCAGCGTGCGCAGCCGATGGCGAAGAAAATGACGCCAGGTGAGCAGCCGTAGCAGCCGCAACATCAGCCTCGCCCCTCGTCCAGCAATCCGTCCTTGAGGCGGATGACCCGGTCGGCCGTCGCCGCCGCCTCGCGGTCGTGCGTGACCATGACGACGGTGCAATGTTCACTGCGGTTGATCTCTCGGATCGTCGCGAGAATCGCGGCGCCGGTTTTTGAGTCGAGATTTCCCGTCGGCTCGTCGGCGAGAAGGATCGGCGGCTTGAAGACGAGCGCGCGGGCGATCGCCAACCGCTGGATCTCGCCGCCGGAGAGCGCCTCCGGCAGATGATTTTTTCGCGCCGAGAGGCCGACGCGCTCCAACAGCGCTTCCGCCCGCGCGCGCGCCTCGCTCTCGCTTCTGCCGTCGAGCATCAGCGGCAGTGCCGTGTTCTCGATCGCGTTCAGCGTCGGCAGCAGATTGAAAAACTGGAAGACGAAACCGACGCGCGCGCGCCGGAACAGCGTCACCTGATCGTCTTCCATCTGCGAGATGATTTTGCCGTCGACCATCACGTCGCCGCGGCTCGGCCGGTCCAGACCGCCGACCAGATGGAGCAGCGTGCTCTTGCCCGAGCCGCTCGGCCCCATGACCGCGACGAATTCGCCGGCGGCGATGTGCAACGACACGCCGTCGAGCGCGACCACGTCGCTCGCGCCCTGCTTGAATGTCTTGTGAACGTCGATGAGACGGATCATGTGGAATGCGAGTCGACCCATAACAGAACCGGCACTGCCAGCTCCACGGCGTCTCCTCCACGCGCCTCAGCGACTTGGACGGCGTTTAAATTAACTCTCGTCGCGGCGACGAGCGAGGCGAGATCGACGCCGAGGTGAACGCCCGGATAGCCTTCGAGCTTTTCCAATCCTCTTTGCCACAGCTTGATCGCGCCGATGAGAACTCCCTGCTCCCACTTGAGATAACCGGCCGCGACCTGGATCAGCCCCTGATAGAATAGGCGGTCTTCGCCGTGCTCTTCGAGCCATATTTCTTCCAGCGTCTCGTGACACTCGAAGAATCGATGATTGTTGAACTCTTCGACGCCCTTGACCAGGCGCGGATCCAGAGAAGGTTTCATGTTTCGGCTCTTTTCTTATAACATGCGATTTGTGGCGAATACCACGGACAATGTCCGACTGACCATCGATGCGCTCGCTTACGGGCCCTACGGCATCGGCCGGCACGAGGGACGCGCGATCTTCGTGCCGATGACCGTGCCGGGAGACGAAGCCGAGATCCGGATTGTCGAGGAGAAGAAGAATTACGCGACCGGCGAGCTGGTAGCGGTCGTCAAGCCGTCGGCCGACCGGCGCGAGGCGCCGTGCCCATACGTCGGGACGTGCGGCGGCTGCCCGTGGCAGATGATCCGCTACGAAGCGCAGCTCGACGCCAAGGCAAAAAGCGTCGATGACGCGCTCCGGCGCATCGGCAAGCTCGGAGGCTACGAGCTGCTGCCGATCGTCGCCTCGCCCGAAGAGTATCGCTACCGCCGCCGCGTTCGCCTGCACGTCGATGCGCGCAAGCGGCTCGGCTTTCACCGCGCCTTCAGCCGCGAGTTGATCGAAATCGATTCCTGCTTGATCGCGACGCCGGAGACGGACCGCCGCCTCGGCGCAGCGCGCGAGTGGATTGAAGGCCTGGCGTCGAAAGTCGTCGAGGTGGAAATCGTCGAAAGCGATCGCGCCGGGCGCGTCGCGCTCGTGGGCAAGCTCGACGGCCAATTCGCCGTCAAAGACGACGCCGCGAGCGCGCGTTTTCTCAAAGCGCACGGCGACGTTAACGGGCTGGTTGTCTTCGGCCGAAATTTCCGCCGCTCGTGGGGCGACGGAAAACTTTCGCTGGATGGCTGCGGCGATTTGAAAATGGAAGTGGACGCCGAGGTCTTCATCCAGGTCAATCGGGAAGCCAACCGCCGGCTCGCCGAGGAGCTTCTCGTTTGGGGCGCATTCGGCGGCGACGACCGCGTGCTGGAGCTGTACGGCGGCGCGGGAAATTTCACCTTGCCGATCGCCCAAAGAGTCCAAGCCGTCGTCGCCGTCGAGGGTGACAAGCACGCGGTCGAGAACGGCAGGCGGAACGCCGCGGCGAACGGCCTTAAGAATATTCGCTGGATCGACGCTCACGTGCCCATGGCGGCCGGGCGCTTGCGCGCCGCGGGCGAGAAGTTTACCAAAATTATTTTGAATCCCCCGCGCTCCGGGGCGAAAGGCCTGGAAGCCGATCTTGCTGCGTTCGGCGCGGAGAAAATTCTTTACGTCTCGTGCAATCCTTCGACGCTCGCGCGCGATCTCGCCGCGCTGGAGAAGAAAGGCTATCGGACCCGACGCGTCCGGCCGGTGGATTTATTTCCCCAGACCTTTCACGTCGAGACGCTGGCAGAGCTGGCGCGGGCGTAAAACCGGCGCCCGAAAATCGCTCTATGATCTTGAATCCGCCTCTGATATAGTTTCTCTCCGCACAGGAGGACTGCAATGTCACAGGCAAGAAAAACCCCGCTGCCCAAAGTCAGGATCATCGGCAGCAAGGGGGCGGACCAGGCGATCAATTATCTACTGGAGGACCGGCACGAGCTGGATTGGCTCGTCGCCGTGGGACGCACCCGCGACGGCGATATTATTTTCTACGACAGCGGCGGCGATATCATCCAGGATCTCGGCTCGCTGGAATATGTGAAGGAAAGAATTTTAAGAGATTACTTCGGCGACTCGGAAGACTGAAATACCCCCAGGGATTGGAGTACCGGCTGACGGAGTCATGGCCTCCCCTCCCTACCCAATACTCCGACACTCCATTACACCAGCGCTCCAGCAAAAAGAATACGCACTGAAGCAGCGGCCGGATCTTCATCGGGCTTCCGTCTTCTCCTACTCGCTCGGCCCGATTTCCACGGTGAAGTTTTTACCTTCCCACCGATCGCTGTCCGTCCAATAGAACGTGAAGCGGAGCGGCGCCCTCTGAGTTCTCGAAATCGGTACGTCGAAATAATAGACGCCGATCGCGGTGGCAAGCGCGTCGGTGTCTTTCAGCGTCGTCCACTCGTCCAGCGTCCAGCGGAGACGGAAAGACGAAGCGGCCTGGATCCGCAGCGTGCTTCCCGCCGCCGCCGTTTTTACCTGCCGATTGAATTTCCACATCTCCAGATCTTTGCGGCCGCTTCCGCTCAAGTAACGTCTTTCCACCGGAGCGACGCGATCGAACACCGCTTCGTCCCAGACCGAGCGCAGGAGCTTCATGTACTCGGAGTGCGCCCACATGAGCGGCATCGCAGATCCGGTGGGCTTGCCGAAGTAGAGCTCGAGGTCCGGCCTATCCGCCTGGTCCCAGATCTGCTCGGGGAGCATGCCGCCCTTCGAGGCGAAACCTTCGATCGCGCGGATCAAATGCTTCACCTTCCGGCCCGCGGCGAATTCATAGTGGGCCCGCTCTCCCGTAAGCAACGGCCACGGCCTACCCTTGCCCCAGTCGGTAAAGCCGCCGCCGTCCTCCCGCTGGCCGTAGCCGTCGTGATTGTAGCGCCGCCAACACGGGCCGAAGGGGGTTTCTACCTTGAGAATCGCGTCCACGACTTGAAGCGAATCCTCGACCAGAGGATCGCGCGGCCTTCGAATTCCATAGCGAACCAGCTCCAGAAAGCCGGCGTCGACGATGTCTTTGGCCGGAAACTCGAACGGCTTTCCCGGAGGACGATTGCGAATCGCAACGATTCCCCGGTTCGGGTCCTCCACCGGCTGCGTATTGTGGGGATCGATCGGATTGATGCGGATGTAATGGCGGGGAATCCCGGAAACCAAAGATCCCTGCGTGGTCACCGTCCAGCGCTCCACGCGCGCCTCGAGAAAGTCGGCGTACTCTTCGAGGAAACGCGCGCTGTCGGCGTCGCGACGAAGACGCGCGAACTCCGCGGCGCAAATCAACGCGGCGATATTGGCCGCGAGCGTCGAGGGAGAATAGCCGCTGTTTTCTTCCCATCGCTCCTGCGGCGTCACCGGGCCCTGCTGTACGAGAAAGCGCGCGGCTTTGAGAACCATCGGGTAAGGATCGAAATCTTGCAGCGCGCCGAACTCCTTGAGCCGCCAGGCGAGCAACACCGGAAACGAGACTTCGTCGAGCTGTATCCCTTGCCAATAAGGCTCGCCGTTGATCCAGAAATTTTGGTTGAAGCCGCCGTCGGGCCGCTGCGCCGCCGCTAAATAGATCAGCGCGCGCAGCGGCGTCTCCAGATCGCCCGTGGTGAGGAGCGCTATGGCGCTCTGGCACAGGTCCCGGGTCCATACCAGGTGGTAACCTCCGAGACCGTCCTCGTCGCTGCGTTCCTCTCCCCACGGAATGCTGAGCGAGGCGATCATCGCTCCGGGAAATGTTTTATCTTCGTGCGCGTGGAGAAGCGTATGGCTCACGCAGTAAAGGCGGCCGTCGTCGCCGGACACCTTCTCCAACGGCAGGACATGGCAGCGCGCGCGGCGCCACTGCTCTTGATAGCGCTTGCACTGCTCTTCGTAACGGATGCCCAACGACTGCAACAACGTGATTGCCGCCGCCTGAAACCCGGGGCCGAAGCCGAGACCCAGCGTGAAGGTTCGGGATTGCGAAAGGTCGATCTCGCCGGTGAGCGCCAGGTTGCCGTCGTCGGCGAAATCGAATTCCCAATCCATGCGCAGATTATCGCGCAGATCGATCCAGCCGTCGCTTGTGCCGACGTAGCCGCAAGAAGTTTTTTTGAAGGGAACCGTCGCGCCCAAAGCGAGATAGGTCTCGCCGCGAAAGGCAACGAGAATGGTCTTGCCGCCGACTTCCGCTTTAGCGGCGTTGTTACCCCGGCCTCTGCTCTCGAGATGCGGGGCGAGGAGAACGTAGAGACGGAGTCTGGCGAGAAAGTCGCTGTCCCCTTCGAGCCGCGTCTGCACGAGCACGCACGGGAGATGCGGGTCGGCGAGGACCTCTTTAACGATTCGATAACGTCCCAGAGGATCCCGGTTGGTGATACGAAACGCCGGGGCGTGAAGGTCGACGTATTCCAATTCGCTCACGAGATCCCGCTTCTCCTCGTGAAAGAACGTCTCTCCGTCCGTGATCAGATATTGGAGGTCGCGGGTCTGCGGAGAATCGACGGTCGGGTAATAAACCTCGTTCAGTATCCCGTGAGATAGAGTGAACCAGACGCGGCTTGCCGTGTGATAAGCTGTCCCGACGCCTTCTTTGGTGCTGTGCGTCCAGGCCGGCGCGATTCCCGGCCGGCCAAATGCGCGCTGTCCATGCAAGAGGGCTTGCAAAAGCTTTCCAAAAAAAAGAGAAGTGACGGCGCCCGCGGACCTAACCGAAATTCGGCGCCGCGAACATCGCGAACGTTGCCGCTACCAGTGCCAGACCTGTTCGTGCTCGTCGATGAGCTGAGGAATCCCCTGCCGCCTGATTCTCCTGAGTCCCCTGAGGAGATCGTCGTCGGTCAGCCCGCGTTCCTGCGCATCCTCTTCGACGATATAAATCGACACGCCTTTTTCGATCATCTTCTCGACGTCCTTGTCGATCTCCGGCGGGTGGGTCATTTTCGCGTCGCCGAATTGCAGCCCCGAGGCGTCCTGTCCCTTGACGGCATAATTGACGGCATTCGCCCGGAGTAGAACGGAAATGTCCGCGCCGGCGTTCTTCAACATGTGCGTGAGCCAGAGCACCGTGTCATCCTGCTCTTCCAACGTCCCGCGGTAGGCCGTCTCCACGATATTTAAAATTTTTGCCATGTTCTTCTCCTCTACTTGGTGGGAATCACGAGCGTGGCGTTGCTCGCGTTCGATGCGTCGAGAAAATCCTTCGGCCCGCCGCGCCGCGGTCCCTCGACCCAGTCGCCCGCGCCGCGCTCGTCCACGCAAAGGCCGCAATTCACCCAATCGAGCTTCGCTCCCTTGTCTTTGGCGAGCTTGAATAACGACGAGACCCAATCTTTGGTCGTCGGATGCGCCTCCTGCTCGACGTTCGTGCCTTTGACGGGATTGGGATGCGGCGCCTGCGCCTTCATCGTCAAATTCACCGCGCCCTCATAGGCGAAGACGGTCACGTTGTGGCCCTTCTGCAGCGCCGACTGCACGATGCGCAGCGCCGTGGTGGAATTCGCCGACTCGTAAGGCGCGTCCATGATCGCCACCGTGATGGTTTTTCCGGAAGCCATGATTCACCTCCAATATCGTGTTCGTGTAACTTCGAAGCGAGCTACGCGGGTGTCGTGTTCGTGCCCGTGTCCGCGGAACGAGCACGAGCCACGATCACGAGCACGGAATTTATCATTCTAGTGCCATATGGCTTTCGTCCCCGGTTCCAAAAGGAGGTCCACCAGCCGATCCGTGTCCGCCGTTTCAATTCCGTCGGCAAGCTGTCGTATGCCGCGCTCGTTAAGCGAAAACCGGTCGGCCATGACCTTCACCTTGCCCTTGACGAGATCGGCGATGACGCGGTTGTACTTCGATCCCTTGCGCGCAGGCAGGACGCCGTTTTGGATAAAAAAGATCGTCGTCTCGTTGCCTCTTTTGGCGATCCCCTGGACCAGCTCGGCGAAGTATTCCGAATCCGCGCTGTCGAACGGATCGCGCGACTCGATGATCAGATATTTTGCCATCGGAACACCTCCTCTGCGGGCGACGGTTTGAACCCGGTACGGAACAAGGGTTTATTTATAACACAGGTAAACGCTGTCAAGGGGCGGGCCGAGCTGCGCGCGGCGGCCTTTTCTGTTCTCGATTGACTCCCCGGCGCCGCCGGTCTAGTTTTCCCTTCATGCGCGCACTTTCCATCACCGCGGCTTTCGGGCTGGGCGATCTCGCGCCGGACAAGCAGAGGGCGCTCGCTCTGGTTTACGGCTCGAGCGTCGCGCTGATGATGGGAGTCAATTTCATCCAGCCGGCGCTGCCGGCCCTGACCGAGCCGTTCGGCGTCAGCGACTCCGCGTTGGCCCTGATCATGACCGTTTATACCGGGCCGGCGATCGTGCTGGCGCCGATCTTCGGCGTCGTCGCCGACCTCTACGGCCGCCGTCACTTGCTCGCGTGGGGGCTGATTCTTTTCGGCTTCGCCGGCGGCGCCATGGCGTTCGCGCCGACTTTCGGCTGGCTGCTCGCGTTCCGCGCGATTCAAGGAATCGGCTTCAGCGCGGTGATTCCGCTCACGATCGTCCTCATCGGCGACCTGCTCGAAGGAGAGAATGAAATCGGCGGGCAGGGACTGAAAGTTTTCCTCGACCGCATAGGTTATCTCATTCTGCCTCCGCTCGGCGGCATGCTCGCGGCCGTCGCCTGGTTCTGGCCGTTTCTCGGCTACATTGTCGTCGTCCCCGTCGGCCTTTGCGCCCTAATCTGGATGCCGGAGACCAAAGGAACGGAGCACGCCGACAGTTGGAAGTATCTGAAAGATATCCTGCGTCTGACGCGCCATCCGCGCCTGATGGTCGCGTTCACCGCCGGCTTCCTGCGTTTTTTTCTCGATTACGGCTTTCTCACCTACTTTCCTCTCTTACTCGTGCGCACGCATCACATCTCGACCGCGACCGCGGGGCTGCTCTACGTTTTTTTCTCCATCGGCGCGATGTTGACGTCGAGCCAGGCCGGAAGAATCGCGAACGGGCGGGACAAGGCGACGCTGCTTTTCATCGCGTTTGTGATCAGCGGCGGCGCCATGATCGCCGTGCCTTTCTTGCCGGGACTCTGGCTCGTCGGCGGCGCGCTATTTTTCTACGGCGTGGCCAACGGCGTGATCTCGCCGATGCAGAAGAGCCTGCTGACGCAGAATGCGCCGGCCGAGCTGCGCGGCGGCATCATCTCCTTCGACCGCTTGATCCAACAAGTCTCGAAGACGGTCTCCACCACCGTCGTCGGTCTCCTGCTCGTCGCCACGAGCATCGCCGATATTTTCTGGATGCTCGGCATTCTCTCCATTATCAGCGTCGCTTTGATGGCTTTGCTGCTGCCGAAAAGGAACGGCTAGCTCTTCCTCTTGCAACTGGCGGTTCCGTAGTTATCATCTTAGAGAATCACATGGAAGTACGCGATTACTACAAAATTCTCGGCGTCGAGCGCGGTGCATCACAGGACCAAATCCGCAAGGCCTACCGCAAGCTCGCGCGCAAGCACCATCCCGACATCAATCCGGGAAACAAAGAGGCCGAGAACAAGTTCAAAGACATTTCGGTCGCCAACGAGGTCTTGAGCGATCCGGCGAAGCGCAAGCTCTACGACGAATTCGGCGAGGCCGGACTTGCGTCGGGCTTCAACGCCGATCAGGCGCGCGGCTACCGGCAGTGGCAAGGGCAGGCGTCCCGTGGCGGCGCGGGTGGCGGCGACTATGCGCAGGGATTCGACGTGGGCGATCTCGGCGACGTCTTTGGAGACTTGGGCGATCTGGGAAGAATGTTCGGCGGCGGTCGGCGCGCGACGCGATCCGGGCCGACGCGCGGCCGGGACATCGAAGCGGCGATGGACATCGATTTCCTCGACGCCGTGCGCGGCTTCCAGACCGCGCTGGTGCTCGAGCGTCCAGTCCAGTGCGACGCGTGCCACGGCAGCGGCGCCAAACCCGGCTCGACGCCGAAAGTTTGTCCCGAATGCAAAGGAACCGGCGCCAAATCGATGGCCCAAGGGCCGCTGCAATTCCGCCAGACCTGCGCACGCTGCGGCGGCGCCGGAAAATTACCGGGAGACCCGTGCCCTACCTGCCGCGGCGCGGGCCGAGTCATGCGGCCGGATACGATTCGAGTGAACATCCCGCCCGGGGCCGAGCCGGGAAAACGGATTCACGTGCCGGGCAAAGGCGAAGCCGGAGTTCGTGGAGGACCGTCCGGCGACCTTTACATATCGCCGCGCATCCGGCCGCATCCCTTACTCACGCGCGACGGCAGAGATCTCGAAATGGAGCTGCCGATCACCTTCGGCGAAGCGGTTTCCGGCGCGACGGTCGAAGTCCCGACGCCGAGCGGATCGGTAAAAGTGAAGATTCCGCCGGGCGCGCAGAGCGGCCGGCTCCTGCGCGTCAAAGGCAAGGGAGTTCCCGCGCACGGAAATACGCCGGCGGGAGATTTTTATCTGAAGCTGATGGTGCGCGTGCCACAGGACGGCGTCGCGCAGGACGCCGTCGAAAAGATCGAGCAGGCTTACGGCGAAGACGTGCGCAAAAATTTGCGGCTTTAAGAGAGCGGAACGATGGCACGGAAATATCTGCGCCTCACGGAAGTCGTCCGGATTTACGGCGTCGATAAAGCATTCATTCTTCGCCTGGAGCGGGAGCAATTGATCTCCCCCGTCGTCCGGCGGAAAGAAAAAGTTTACCCGCCGGTTGACGTCGATCGCATTCGCGTCGCCCGCCTGCTCATCGAAGAGATGGGCGTCAACCTCGAAGGCGCCGAAGTGGCCCTCCACATGCGCGAGCAGATGATCGCCATGCAGCGGCAGTTCGGCGCGCTGCTGAGACGGCTGGGGCAAGAGCAGAAGAAATAAATGCCGCGATGGAATCCCCGATAGCCGAGAAATTGAAGCGCATCACAGGCAAGCACACGCTACGACTAACGCACTACGGCCGCAAGTCGGGCAAGCCTTACGAAGTCACGATCTGGTTCGTCGCCACGAGCGACAAAGTTTTTCTTGGCACGGGCAACGTAAACCGTCAATGGGTTCTGAACGTGAAGCAGACGCCGCGCGTGAAGCTATCCATCGGCGGCGAGATATTTGACGGCGAGGCGCGTTTCATCTCGGAAGCGCGCGAGCGGGACCGGGTGCTGTCGATAGTTGCGCGAAAATATTGGATGTACTTGCCGATGATCGCGTTGTGGCGGCTGCTCGCGGCGCTCGGTGTCGTGCAGTTTGCGACGGGAGCGTTCGAGGTAACGCTTTCGCAATCCTGATTATTTGAGCGCTGCGGCCACGTCCCCCTTCCGGTTCGCCGGGTTGCCCTCTTCCATTCACAGTGAACCTCGCAAGAATGGGGCGATTTGCCCAAGGTTTTGAACGCGCGCTCCTTGATGCGAGGAATGCCGGTCGGCTCGGTCGATTAAGACAGCGGGCATTCCGGCAGCGCGCGCGCCTTCGATGTCCCACAAGGGCTCGTCGCCTATGAAAAGACATTCACCGGCTTTCACCTCCAACTGCTGAAGGACTCGGTCGAAGACCGGCGGCGCGGGCTTCCGCCAGCCGCAATCGACACAAAAGAAGGAAAAGTCGATTGCGTCCGCAAGTTCGAGACGCTTCAGCTCTTCGCGCCACAAGTGGCCCGGGCTTCCCCACGGCGCGTTGGATACGATGGCGAGCTTATAACCCTGCCGGCGCAGCGTTCGAAGCGTCGGGTCGGAATCTTGATACTTGCGAGCGCGGTCGAAGATCGGCTGCAGGAATGCGCGCGCGGCGCGGTCGCGCAACTCCGCTGGCAATTGATCCGCGAGACCGAAGATCCGGTCAAAACGTTCTTGAAGCGGGCGTACCTTACCGTCATCCCGCTCGGTGTTTTCAGTCAGCGCGAAGGTTTGGGCCTCGTCGAGTCTAACCGCGGTGAAGCCGGACAGCGCGGCATGAGCGTTGCGGATCGCGCCGACGAGAACGGAGGAAAACTCTTCGCGCTGATAATAGTCGACCAGCGTGTTGCCGAGGTCGAACGCGATTGCGCGAATTGGCATAGTGCGCCGCCGATTCTCAGATTACGGCTCGTAGAACGGCTTGGACCACGGAATCTCTTGATCGGGGAACTCAAAACCGCACTTCGGACATTTTCGCGCTGTCAATCCGATGAGCTTTCGGCAGCGCGGGCATTTTTTCGATCGGCGTTGTTTGATGATGAGCCACGCAAAGAGGACGACCCAGGCCAAAAAGAGGCTGAGCACAAGCGGCGACTTGAAGAAATCCATTTTCTTTGTGTACCGACAACGCTAGCGCGATGCGGCTGTTAAAAATGCTGGGCCGGCCCCGACTGTGATTTTGGGCCGGAGAGTATCCGATAGCGCGACGACCTGTCGACTTTGGTTGGGATCTGACAGGATACTTCCTAGTACAAAATTAAAAACTCCCGTCGTCGACAAAACAATTCCATTAACCTCACTTCAATCTCCGATCCCAGCCCCTAACGTCGAACCTCAGGGGCGCGCAGTTTCATCGCGTGCCCCCTGGAGCGCCGGGTTAGTCTTGCCTGCCACTTCCGTAGTCCATCGCACGATCTCGTCGCGCGACGCGAAAGGCGCATTTAGGTGACTCGAATCCGGCTCGTAAAGTTTGGTAAGCCGGTTACTGGGAAGGGAATTGAAGTGGCGTTGTTTCATTCTTAGCAAACCTGGGTAGTCATTTGTGGGAACAATGAAAAGAACCGGAACCTGCGGGTTCATTCCTTTCGCCGCCACGAGTATGTTCATCGGGCCGTCAGGCTCGAACCAACTGAGGTAGGCGGCGGGGATGGAGACAATCGGGTATGCGCCTTTGGATGCCTCGAAATCGAGGAACGTGGTCTTTTCGTCCCCTTTTCCCTCCGCGACGAGCTTACGGGCGCGCGCCACAGACTCGCCGAGCTTGGTCCGATAGTCCGGGCCATCAGTGCTTCCACCCGGAGCGATCGCGATCACGCCGGCAAGCGGCTGCTTTCCCCCGAAATGCAGCGCAAACATCCCTCCCTGGCTATGTCCCGCAACGAACAACTTTTGTGCGCCCTTACTTCGTAAACCGGCGAGGGCTGATTCGACTTCCCTTTCCGCGGCGCTGACGCTAACGTCGTAGTTTCGCCTCCCCGACCAAGGCATTTCCAGGTTCGCGACAAGGTACTCTTTTTTCTCAAGCGAAGACGCCAAATCGGAAACATATCTCGTCGGCGATCCGCCCTTGCCATGCATGATTACAATACCGATTTTCGATGAGACTGCATCATCCGCCACCGCAAGCGGCAGCGCCGTAACGAAAACCGCAACGGTGAGGACGATGAATCGTCGAAGTGTCTGATGCAACTGCCTCGCCATGATATCGGCGTACCCGCTACGATCCTTGTCGCTGCTGAAGATGGGGATTGAGCGTACGCCCCTCTGCGTTACATGATGTGGATAATCAGGCACCACGAGTCTGGAAATCCGAGCCATGGGTGAAGCGTATTAGATCACCTGCGAAGCCGTCAAGAAGAATTTAGTATTGTGTCCCCGGAATCCAGGCTTGACAAGATATACCAATACTTACATATTGAACCGTGCCGGATAAGTCTCTGTTCTGGCTCGGATCTTCGCGGGGCGACCTCAAGACTTTCCCTCCGGATGCGCGCCGAGTCGCGGGTTTCCAACTGCGGCGTGTCCAGCAGGGACTCGAACCGAACGACTGGAAGCCGATGCCCAGTCTCGGACCCGGTGTTCAGGAAATCCGCATCCACACCGGACTCGAACATCGAGTCTTCTATGTGGCCAAATTCACGGAGGGCGTGTACGTGCTCCATGCCTTCGAGAAGCGAACCAGGAAAACGCCGAGACGTGAGCTGGAACTCGCGCGAGACAGGTTTCGTGCCCTGGTTATCAAGCGACGGACAGAGAATCCCACGGAGAGGTAGGTTCAAGATGAAACTCAAGGTGACTCGATCGAGCGGCAACGTATTCCGGGATCTGGGCTTCGCTCCCCACGAGGCCGAGCACTTACTCGTTCGGTCGGATTTGATGATCAAGGTCCAGAAACTGATCGCGTCCCGAGGCCTCAAGCAAACCGACCTGGCCAAAATTCTCCGCGTAACGCAGCCTCGGGTAAGTGACCTGCTTCGAGGCCGGATCGATCTGTTCAGTACTGACGCGCTCATCGACATACTCGCCCGCCTGGGTGTCCGTGTTCGGCTGGTTCTGAAACCATCCCGTCGCGGTCTCAAGGCTGCCTAACGCTAAGCTCAACAGCGGGCGCCGCGCCAGCTTTAAGATTCCGATGTGGCTGTTAAAAATGCCGGGCCGGAGCCGGACCTGATTTTGGGCCGGAGACTATCCGATGGCGCGCCGACCTGTCAACTTTGGTTGGCATCTGACAAGATACTTCCTAGTACGAAATTAAAAACTCCCGTCGTCGACAAAACAAATCCATTAACCTCACTTCAATTTCCGGTACTGGCGCCTAACGCAAGACTGAGCCGGAATCGGCTCAAGCCGCTTGTTAGACGGTTTAAAGACGTCAATCCGTTCCAGAGCGAACAGTTCCTGATGCATGATTTGCGACCAGCTTCGCCCTAGGCCGTGGTTCCAACAAAAATCGAAGTAGCTGCTCTAAAGCCTTGGCGGTACGTTCAGTTTCCATTCGCGACTTAGCTCTGGCTCCGAAAGTGTAATGTTTGAGGCCATTAACTTCGTCTCGCACTTGGGACCATAAAGCCTCGTTGTATGACTTTCCTAAGTGAATCTTTGCGGAAGGCAACGCAACTAAAAGCTTCTTGTACAGCTTTTCGGCTTTCGCATATTCCTTATTGAGCAGAAGTGCACGAACACAACGTTCATAGAGGGCATCCAGCCGCATCACCGCTGTGTTGTACCATAAACCAGCCAACCATTCGGGTTCAGGAAAGTTATTGTCTCGCAAGGCATTGAAGAGATCGGTGGTACGAGGGACAAACGACTGGTCAGACGTGATTTGGTCCTCATCACTTTTGCCGATACGTACGCGCTGCAGTAGGGCATAAATAGCCCCCACCGCAAAACGCCACGTGTGCGCCAAGTCGGGGGCTGCCTTGTGCAAAGTCTCAGTCTGCTGCAAGCACACTTGAAGCCTAAACTCCATTTGTTCGCGCCATTCGTGGGAGTCGATAACCTGATCGTTGTTCGTGGTCATGTCTGGGAAACAAACACCAACGCAAACGCCAACCGTCTAACGCCAAGGCTGAGCGGACGAGGCCAGCGAGCCAAAGCGATCTGGTCCAAAGATCCGTCTCAAGCCAGATGTTAGACCGTTACTCACGCTCAACGAATGACGTTTGCAGCCACTCGGAAAACTCTTGATAGTCCATACCTCTGCAGCGAGTGCTGATCCTCTTCAGCCGTTCACGACACCGGCGATCCTCTGATACGAGGATATCGGCAAGACCATCTGCTGAATCGGCGATGATCGCGTCCGGAATCTTTTTCGATTCACCACGGTGCCCGTTGTACACCTCTCCTTCACCGAGCCGTGTCATCCCAAGGTACGCGTAGTCGAGAACCGTCACGTTCTCCGCTTCAAGCACAATAGGGAACCAATCGGGAAACCCATTGAAAGGACTTGCCTTGAGTTCGTCACGCACGATGGGTGTCGCGATTACCCTGACCAAGCCACGAGCGACCAGCGTTTGAAGCGCTCCTCGCGTTTCAACGTTTACCTGAAGTTTATCGTATACGTTGCCGTCGAGGAGGACTGTCTTCACTGTTCTCATTGCGGTCTAACCAGTAATATACCGGTCGGCATATTTCGGGTTTATGGCAGTATATCACGGTTACCGAACTCTCGGCATAAAACCTAATTCACATTTAGTTCCCGTTCCTTAACTCATAAAATCCACATTCGTCGTCCACGACAAAGACTGCGTGTATTGTCAGCATATCATCGCCGCCCCTATCGCGATCCGCCCAACAGGCGACGGGCGTTGTCGTGGGCGATGGCGTCCGCCGCGGGCGGCGCGAGGCTTCCCAGGACGTTGCGGAAGAGCGCAATTATCTCGTCGTATTTGTCGCCGCTGCCGTGCTTCTCGTTGGCGAATTTGGTGTCGCTGCCGACCATGAAACGACCGGGCATCTCCTCGAACAATTGCGCCCAGGCTTCATATAACTCGCCGCGATGATTGATCACCGGCTCGAGATTCTGCCAGTGTTTGTCCGTGCTCTTCACCAGCTTCACGGTCAGCATCACGTTGGGATAGGCGGTCAGAAGACGGCGCGCGTTGACGGCGTTGGTCATGGCGGTGTGCGACAGCATGAGCTTGAGATTCGGATCGCGCCCAAACCATAGGGCGAGCGCGCCGAAGACTTCCACTTCGTGGGAAACACCGTCGGGCTCCATCGGCTCGGCGTGGACGTCGATCCAGGCGCCCTTCCGCGCCGCCAGAGAGATCACCTCAAGCACCGGCGGAAAAGTGGAACGAAGGCGGATCTCCGGCTGGTCGCCGGTTTTGTTGAAATGCAGCAGGCCTAATTCGCCGATGCCCGCGCACACGCCCCCGTCGAGGTCCGCCTCCATTCGCCGCAAGCGCGATTGCAGCTCGTCCTCGCGGTAGCCGCCGCTCTGCGCGACGTACAACCAAGTGGTCAGGTAATCGCCGCCGCAAAAGATGCGGATGCGGCCGCCGCCGCGCTTGGCCAGAGCGATCTTGTTCTCCGTGCCGTCTTCGCGTCTTGGGTTGCCGCCTTCGTTGGGAGTCGGCATGAGGTACGCAATGGCGACGCCGGCCTCCGCGATCTGAGCGAGCACGGCGTTGGGGTCCGTCGCCCTTCCCTTGCCGCCGCCGGAAGGCGGCGACACGTGCGCCAGCGCGTCGATCACGTCTGCCTTATAAGGTTCTCGAAACCGCCGCGCCGGCCGGTTGACGTCGGAGCGCGCGGACGAAACTTCGAACGCCGGCCGCGGCAGAGGCGGCTCCGCAGCGGCAAGCGCCGACGCTGTGGACACAGCGAGAAGCGCAGCCGCGAGCATTCCACGCAAGATGATTTTTGCCGGTGCCATGCTTTAGCCGTGAAGCGTAGCCGATCGGGCCGCGCTGCGTCAATGTTAGGACAATCCGGCGAGGGCGGAATCGGCTTGACCGCCGGACCGTCCGGGAAATATGCTGGGTTCTCCTACGAGGGGGACCTATGCGACCTAACCTGTTCACCATCGCCTCATGTCTCCTGTTGTTACTGACAGCCCAATCGTCGTCTGCCCAACCTAAACCTTCCCTGGAGAAGATGCGCTTCATCTACAGCGCTGTCGGAGGGTCGCAGAGTTCGATATGGATTCCGCACGAGGCGGGAATTTTCAAGAAGCACGGGCTCGACACCGAGCTGCTTTACGTCGGCGGCGGCGGGCGCGCGGCGCAGGTGGTGCAGTCGGGCGAAGTGCCGATGGGGGTGTTCACCGGCGGCGCCGTGGTGAACGCGGATTTAGCCGGGGGCGATCTCGTCGTTGTCGCCAGCACCATGAACGTCATCACTTTTTTTCTGGTCGCTCGTCCGGAGATAAAACAGATCGAGGACCTCAAAGGCAAGCGGATCGGCATCACCCGCTTCGGCTCGGCGACCGACTTCGCGCTCAGCTACGGCGAGGGAAAATGGCCGATCAAGCGCGGGCGCGACTTCGCGGTGATGCAGATGGGCGGGATGCCCGAGATGATGCAGGGGCTGAAAAGCGGAGCGCTGGACGCGGCGACGCTCAACGTCGAATTCACCCTCCTGGCGCGGAAGGAAAACTTCAGGGAGCTGATCGACATGTCCGCCCTGGGCCTCAACTTCCCGACTTCCGCGATCGTCACGACCCGCTCCTTCATCAAGCGAAACGAAAACACCGTGCGGAAATTCGTCCGCGGCTTCGTCGAAGGAGTCCACTACGCCAAGACCCAGCGCGCCTTCAGCGTCGACGTGTTTAAAAAATACTTGAGAAACGACGACCGCGAATATCTGAACGCGATTTACGATCTCTATATCCTGCGCTACGTTCCCAAGATTCCCTATCCTTCCCCGGAAGCCATGAAGACCGTTCTCGACCAGATGGCTGCGACGGATTCCCGCGCCGCGGCGGCGAAGCCGGAACAGTTCATCGACGCGCGCTTTTTTCAGGAGCTGGAGCGCGAGGGTTTCATCCAGAAATTGTGGCAATAGCGGCCAACGATCCGCAGTCGCGCAGTCCATAGACTTTCTTGTCATTCTGAGGCCGCAGGCCGAAGAATTTCTCCGAAGAGAGATCCTTCGCGGAGTTTATCCTGAGCGCAGTCGAAGGGCTCAGGATGACACCTTGGCAACAATATCGCCGCGACAAGACCGCCACCGAAACGAATACGTTTTGTCTTGCACGACGCTTTGGAAACTGGTAATACCGTAACAGTTTCCTAAGTATATGGCCGCCACAATATCACGGCGTCATCATCGAACGCAGCCGATTGAGCATTCCGCCTCGACCCGCATCGTCGGGGCCGCGCGCCGCTATTTTCTCTCCCACGGCTTTCGCAACGTCACCATGGACGACCTCGCAGAAGATCTCGGCATGAGCAAAAAAACGCTCTACGCCTGCTTCCCCGGCAAGTCCGCGCTTCTCGAAGCCGTGCTCGAGGACAAGTTCCGCGCCGTCGAGGCCGATCTCAAGCGTATCGCCCTGGAGCACTCCGGCGACGCTCTCAAGAGCCTGCATCGACTGCTCGCCTGCGTGCAGCATCACACGGAGGAGATTCGTCCGCCGTTCGTGCGCGACATCCGGCGCGCCGCGCCGGAAATGTTCAAGCTGGTGGAAAAGAAGCGCCGCGATTTGATCCAGCGCTATTTCGGCCGGCTCTTCGATGAAGGACGCCGGCAAGGAATTATCCGTAGAGACATTCCCGCCAGGGTGATGATCGAGATTCTTTTGGGCGCCACCGAGGCGGTGGTCAATCCGGCGAAGATGGCCGAGCTCGGCCTTACGCCTACAAGCGGTTACACGAGCGTCATCTCGGTCGTGCTCGAGGGCGTCGTCACCGGCCGAAGCAGGTTGAAGCGATGATCGGTTCGGACACGAAGCGCGCGCGGCTTCTTGTCGTCGTCGCGTTCGGCCTGGCGGCGGCGCTCGCTTCGGCGGGCTGCCAACGCTCGGACGAGCGCCAATTGCAGGGCTACGTCGAAGGCGAATTCGTTTATGTCGCGGCGCCGCTCGGAGGCGCGCTGGAATCTCTCTTCGTCAGCCGGGGCGCGCAAGTGAAAGCGGGCGATCCCCTCTTCGTTCTCGACAGCGCGGCGGAAAAAGCCGCGCGCGACCAGGCGCGGGCGGCGCTCGTCCTTTCCGAAAAAGATTTCGCCCGGATGGAGCAACTCGTCAAGGCCAATATGATTGCGATGCAAGACGCCGACCGCGCCCGTTCCACGCGCGACCAGGACCGCGAGCGGCTCGTCAAGGCCGAATGGGACCTCGCGCAAAAACGCCAGCTCGCGCCGCAAACGGGCCTCGTGTTCGATACGCTCTACCGCGTCGGCGAATGGGTCGCAGCCGGCCGTCCGGTCGTCGCGCTCCTGCCGCCGCAAAATGTCAAAGTGCGCGCGTTCGCGCCGGAGACCGAGATCGGCGCGATTCATCCCGGCGACCCCGTCCGCGTCGCCGTGGACGGCGCGAGTGAACTTTTCCTCGGCAAGGTGAGCTTCATTTCGCCGCAGGCGGAATACACGCCGCCGGTCATTTATAGCCGCGAGAGCCGCGAGAAGCTCGTCTTCATGATCGAGATCGTCTTCGACGCCGACGTTGGAGCCAAATTACATCCGGGCCAGCCGGTGGATGTGCGATTGGGATCGAGACCATGACCGATAACTTTGCCATCGACGTGCGCGGCATGACCAAGCGGTTCGGCGACCTCACCGCCGTCAATCGCGTCGACCTTCAGGTCCGCACGGGCGAGATCTGCGGCTTTCTAGGCCCGAACGGCAGCGGCAAGACGACGTTTATCCGCATGCTCTGCGGTCTGCTTCGGGCGGACGCGGGGAACGGCACGTGTCTCGGTTACGATGTCATCGAGGAAAGCGAGAGCATCAAGCGACAAGTCGGCTACATGACCCAGCGGTTCAGCTTCTACGAAGATCTGAGCATCGCCGAGAATCTCGACTTCGTCGCGCGGATGTATTCGATAAAAAACCGGCGCGAAGCGGTCGGCAACTCGATCGAGCGGCTCGGCCTCGCGGGGAGACGGGATCAGGTCGCCGGCGAGCTCTCCGGCGGCTGGAAGCAGCGCCTCGCGCTCGCCGCCTGCATGATTCACGATCCGAAGCTCTTGCTGCTCGACGAGCCGACCGCGGGCGTCGATCCGAAGGCGCGGCGCGAATTCTGGGAGGAGATTCATCGACTCGCCGCTCAAGGTCTCACGTTCCTGATCGCGACGCATTATATGGACGAGGCGGAGCGCTGCCATCGCCTCGCATTTATTTCTTACGGCAATCTGCTCACGAACGGCGCAGTGGATGAAGTCGTCGCTCAGGCGCATTTGATAACCTGGGCGGTCACCGGGCCAAATGCGACGCGGCTCGCCGAAGAGCTGCGCCGACGGGCGGGCGTCGAGCAGGCCGTGCCGTTCGGCAACGCGCTCCACGTGAGCGGCGACAACGAGCGCGCGCTCGAACAGGCGATCGCGCCGTTCCGGACGCGCGAGTACGAGTGGCAGCGCATCGACTCCGGCCTGGAAGATGTTTTCATTCACCTGATGAACCGGTCCAAAGATAACTTCGGAAAAAACTTTACGCCATGAAAAAGCGCCGCGAATTTTCGTTTGAGCGTTTCTGGGCGATCGTCGTCAAAGAATTCATCCAGATGCGCCGCGACCGATTGACTTTCGGGATGGTGGTCGGCATTCCGCTGATGCAACTCGTGCTGTTCGGCTACGCGATCAATTCCGATCCCAAGCGCCTGCCCGCCGCCGTCGTGCTCGCCGACAACGGACCTCAGGGGCGCACGCTGCTCTACGCGATTCAGAACAGCGGTTACTTCGAATTGGTCCGGCGGATCAAGACCGAGGCCGAAGGGCGCCAAGCGCTCGCGCGCGGCGAGGTCCAGTTCGTGATCAGCATCCCGGAAAATTTCACGCGCGACCTGCTGCGTGGGCAGACGCCCGCGATTCTCGTCGAAGCGGACGCCACCGACCCGTCGGCGACGAGCAACGCCGTCGGCTCGCTGCGCGGTCTTCTCAACACGGCGCTCGCAAACGACGCCAAGGGCCCGATCGGATTTCTCGCCGGCGCCGAGGCGCCGATCGAGCTGCGCGTTCACGCGCTCTACAATCCCGAAGCCGTCACGCAATACAACATCGTTCCGGGCCTGATGGGCGTCGTGCTCACGATGACCATGATCGTCATCACCGCGCTGGCGATTACGCGCGAGCGCGAGCGCGGCACCATGGAGAATCTGCTTTCCATGCCGACGCGCCCGCTGGAAGTGATGATCGGCAAAATCGTCCCTTATGTTTTGGTCGGCTATATCCAGGCGGGGCTGATCTTGTTCACGGCGCGCCTGCTCTTCGGCGTGCCTATGGTCGGGAATCTCGCCCTGCTCCTCGCGGTCGCGCTGATTTTTGTCGCGGCCAACCTGGCGGTCGGCATCACGTTCTCCACCGTCGCCGAAAACCAGCTCCAGGCCATGCAGATGTCGTTTTTTTTCTTTTTGCCGTCGATGCTGCTGTCCGGATTCATGTTTCCGTTTCGCGGCATGCCCTTCTGGGCGCAGGCGATCGGCGAAATGCTGCCGCTCACGCATTTTCTGCGCATCGTCCGCGGCATCCTGCTCAAGGGCAACGGCCTCGCGGACATCGCCCCGGAAATCTGGCCGATCGCGCTGTTTACCGCCGTCGCGCTCACGATCGGCGTCAAACGTTATCGCCAGACGCTGGATTAGGCTCGTGTGAGGAGAAAAACGATGATCGTGATCGTGGCTCGTGCTCGTGGGGATGGGAACGAGCACGAAATTTTGAAGGACCACGTCGAAGTGACACGAACGCGCCTTAGACAGCTATTGACATCGGAAAGTGAGATGCTAGGCTGAATTGTCAGTGATTTCATGAAAAATTTGCGAAAAACGGTCGCGGCTCTTGGCTTCATCTGTTTTGTCAGCCTGGCGCTGCTACCGGTCAGCTTGACCGTGTGCGCGCCGATCACGACGAGGCTTTTTCACCATGCGAAGAGGCTGCACCACACTCTAAGCGTCGCTTCCTTTCCGCAATTGGGAGCCGTCCCGACTCAAAGGGCCGCCTTCGATCGCGACCTCATTTCCGAAGCGGATCCCGTGCGAATTCCTTGGGAACACGCCGCGGCGGCCAGAAATCCGGGAGGTCCGGAACCCGATCGTCCGGGACTTCACTTGAGCCGGGAATTTATCGACAGCGAAAAAATTTCCAGTTTTGCCTTTCATTCCGTACTGACCCTCTGAGATCCTCGCGCGATCGCGTTTTCTCGGCGCCCGCCGACGGCTCAGCGCCTCGTCCGGGCCGGGAGTCGATTTCTCGAGGCGCAAGTTGTATTGTAGGAGGACTCAGATGCCAATCTCTCAAAAAAGAAATTCGCTTTTTTCTCAGCGCATGCGAAATGAATTTTCCCCTTCCGCGGCCGTTCAGGGCTCCCGCCATCCGATGGTCGAGGACAAGGTGTATTCGCTGTTCCAGCCGGACGTTCTAATGTCGAGTCAATATCTGGCGACGACCCAAAGCAAAACGCAACGCGAGCCGGAACAACGGCTCATGCTCGCCGTGCTCGAAGACGCCGTGTGGTGTTTCCAAAACGGCGTCGCCGCCAAGGACAGAAGAAAACGCGACTTGTCTCAGGAGGCCGAAGCCTGGCTTATGGAGGACGGCGGCGACTGGCTCTTCTCGTTCAACGAAATTTGCGAGCTGCTGGGAATCGAGCCGAAGAATGTCCGCAAGCAATTGCGACACTGGAAGGAACAATGGCTAAGCCGTCCCGCTGGGACAAAACTCGATCGGCTGAGCGGCGGCCAGCCCAAAACGCCGGGAGACAAGCGCCGCCGCTATCTCCGCGCCGCGGGGTTTTAGTGAACGAAAAGAATTCAAAAGGAGAACGTATGAAAAAAGTTTTCAACATTTCCGTGTGGGTCGCAAGCGTCGCCTTCATCTCCGTCGTCGGATTTACGGCGGCCGGCAACTTGAACCGTCTTGTTCCGGGCCGGCCGCTCGGCGCTACGCCCAGTGCGCACGCCGCCGCGCCGGAGGTTCAAAGCCTGCCGGACTTCGTGTCGCTGGCGAAAAAATTGACGCCCGTCGTGGTCAACGTCTCCACGACTCAAACCGCCGGCGGCGCGGAAGGCCCCGGCCGTCCCGGCCGCGGCCCGAGAGGCGGAGAGCAGGATCCCTTCGGAGAATTCTGGCGCAGGTTTTTCGGCGGTCCGGGTTCTCGGGGCCCGTCGCGCCAGCAGAGCCTGGGCTCCGGTTTTATCATCGACCGGGATGGCACGATCCTCACCAACAATCACGTGGTCGATAACGCGCAAAAAATTACCGTTAAGCTCGCCGACGGGAGAGAGTTCGACGCTAAGGTCGTCGGTAAAGACGCGCGGACGGACATTGCGATCATCAAGATCGACGCCAAAGGCGATCTGCCCGCCGCGCCGCTGGGAGATTCGGAGCGCCTCGAAGTCGGGGAATGGGTCATGGCGATCGGCAACCCGTTCGGTCTCGACAGCACCGTCACTTCGGGCATCGTGAGCGCCAAGGGACGGCACATCGGCGCCGGCCCGTATGACAACTTCATTCAAACCGACGCGTCGATCAACCCGGGAAATTCCGGCGGCCCGCTGATCAATCTGCGCGGCGAGGTGGTCGGCATCAACACGGCGATCTTCAGCCAGAGCGGCGGCAATATCGGCATCGGCTTCGCCACGCCGATCAATTCGGCGAAGGACATCCTGCCCGAGCTCAAGGGTAAAGGAAAAGTCACGCGCGGCTGGCTCGGCGTCTCGATTCAGAGCGTCACCCCGGACATCGCCGGCTCGATGGGCCTCGAGCGGGCGAAAGGCGCTCTGGTCGCGGAGGTGCTCAAAGACGCTCCCGCCGAGCGCGCCGGCGTCAAGGTCGGCGACGTGATCGTCGAATTCGAAGGCGGCGAGATCAAAGATTCGACCGACCTCCCCGTGCTGGTCGCGCGCGCGCGTCCCGGAACGCAAGCGCGTGTGAAGCTTCTGCGCGATAAGAAGGAGATGACTCTCACCGTCACCGTCGATGAGCTGAAGGAATCCGAGATCGTCGCTTCGGCGAAAGAAAAAGGCGAGCTCGGGTTGACCGTGCAGAAGCTCACGCCCGAGCTGGCCGAGAATCTCGAGCTCGGCAACGCGCAGGGACTCGTCATCACAGCGGTCGAGCCGGACAGCCCGGCGGACGAAGCGGGCCTGCAGCGCGGCGACCTGATCGTGGAGATCGACCGCAAGCCGATGCGCGAAATTGCCGATTTTCGCAAGGCCGTCGCCGGCGTCAAGTCGGGCCAACGGCTGCTCTTCCTCGTCCGGCGCGGCGCCAATTCGCTATTCGTCGCACTGAAACCATAGGGCGTCAACCCACAACCACGGAGGTCCGTCATGCGATCTTTGATTTTACTCGCCGCTCTGCTCGTCGCCACTAGCGCCGCGGCCGCGCCGGCGCTCGCGGCATCCCCAGCGCCCGCGGCGTCTATGGACGCGCCCAAACGCAAGTCCGGCTTGTGGGAGGTAAAGATGTCGGATCCGCATATGCAGGGCGGACACACGATCCACCAGTGCATCGATCAAAAGAGCGACGATCTCATGAGTAAGCAATCGCCGGGTATGGACAAGGCGTCGTGCAGCAAGAATGAAGTCCGAAAGGACGGCGATAAGATCGTCGCCGATTCGATTTGCAAAATGAGCGGCACCACCGCGACGACGCACGCCGTGTTTACCGGCAAGTTCGATTCCGCTTACAAAGCCGACGTCAAGAGCACGTACGACCCGCCGATGCACGGCATGCGCGAATCGTCGTCGGTGATCGAAGCAAAATGGCTCGGCGCCTGCCTGCCTGGACAGAAGCCCGGCGACGTGATGATGCCGGGCATGTCCGAAGGCATGCCGAATATGAATATGGACGATCTCATGAAGAAGGGAATGAAGCAGCAATAATTAGCGGGAGTAAGCAAACTCTCGTTAACCCCCGCCCCCGAAAGATTCACTGCCGCCTGCCGGCTCTTGTATCTCGGCTATTCGCCGGCACGTACTTGCTCATTCGCGCGGTTGCGCAAACATGCCACGCTGCCAGCTGGGACCCTTGTACATTCGTTTCGTCTATGCGTAAATTTAAAAGGTAAGGAGGATACCCTGATGAAACGAAGAGAAACGGCCTTGGTCGTCGCCTTGGCGACGCTTTTGCCCCTTTCTTCCGGCTGCATCGTTGAGGAAAGACCCCGGCCCGCCTATGCGCGGCAGGAAACCTACTACTACTATCCGGACGATGAAGTTTATTATTACCCGAGCGCTCGAAGGTATTACTGGCTCGAGCGCGGAGAGTGGAGATACGGCGCTCAGCCGCCGCCGCGATTCGTTCTTAGAGAGCGCGAGCGGGTCAAGCTCGATTTGGACTACGAACCGCATACCCAGCACGCAAGAATCAAAAGTAATTATCCGCCGGGGCAGTACCGGAAATTGGAACGGCAGGAAGAATTTAGAGAGCGAAAAGATGAAGGGCGAGAGCGGAAAGAAGACTGGAGAGAAGAGAAGAAAGGTAAAAGCGGCTACTGAGCGCCCGAATACGGACATCGAGATTCAGGTTTTACACTGAACTTAGATTCCCCTCACGCCTCCGCTGCGCTGCCGGCGAGGTGATTTGCGTCGGCGATTCTGAACCGCTTCACCAACATTTCGAGCGACTGTCCTAAGCTCATCAACTGCGACGCCGCCCGATTGGTCTCCTTCGTCCCCACGACCGTCTCCCGCATCCCCTGATCGATCGCCCGCATCGCCTCCGACA
>JBGPTS010000026.1:0-28664 GCA_041490745.1 Binatia bacterium
CGCGCGCCGGCTGGTCCTGACGACCGCCTGTCTCGGCCAGTTTATCGCGGCCGTCGATGCGCGCTCGGTCAACGTCGCGCTGCCCACCCTGGCGCGCGAATTTGCCACGACGATGGAAGCGATCCAGTGGATTCCGCTCTCGTACCAGCTTACGGTGGTCGGCCTGGTGCTGAGCCTCGGACGGCTCGGCGACAGCGTCGGCCGAAAAAAAATTTTCAATCTCGGCTTTGTTGTTTTCATGGCCGGTTCGGCGCTCTGCGGCCTGGCGGACGGCATCGCTCCGATGATGTCGTACCGCGTGATTGAGGCGATCGGCGGCGCCATGATACTGGCCAACGGCCGCGCGATCGTCTCGGCGGTTTTCGACGGCGGTAGCAGGGGTAAAGCGCTGGGCATCACTTCGATGGCGTTCCATCTGGGCTACATCGTCGGTCCGTCGCTCGGCGGATTTCTGATCGACAGCCTCGGCTGGCGTTGGATTTTTTTCGTCAATCTTCCGGCGGCTCTGGCCGGAGTCTTCATGGGGTGGAAATTTCTCCAGGAAACCGTCGAGGCGAAGTCGAGCTACAGCATCGATCTGCCGGGAACGGCGACGCTCGTTTCGACCGTGGTCTCCCTGATCCTCGGTCTCAACCGCACGGCCCGGCATGGGCTGGACGTTTCCGCCGCCGGCCTGTTTTGCCTGTTCGCTCTGTTTCTCGCCGCGTTTGTTTTCGTCGAACGCCGGGCGATGGAGCCGCTTCTCGATCTGGGCCTGTTCCGCAAGAGACTATTTGCGACCGGGATCGCCGCCCTCGCGCTGATCTCGGCGAGCCAGACGGCGACTTTTTTTCTGCTGCCGTTCTATCTTCAGGGCATTCTCTCGTTCACTCCCACCGAAGTCGGTCTCACCTTGATCGTCTATTCGGTGGTGATCGTCTTCATGGCGCCCGTCGGCGGCTCGCTTTCGGACCGGTTCGGCTCGCGGCGGCTCTGCATCGCGGGATGCGCGTGCACGTTCGTCGGCATTTTCACGATGGCGCGCATCGGCCTCGACTCGGGCCGTCTCGCCGTAATGATTCCGCTGATGGGGATGGGTCTCGGCTGGTCGTTGTTCGCGTCGCCGAACCTGAGCGCGCTGTTCAGCGCGGTGCCGCGGGATCGTCTCGGCGCGGTCGGCGGCGCGACGGTGACGGCGGCCAATACAGCCAACGCCGTCGGCACGGCGCTGGCGAGCATGCTGTTTGTCCGCTGGCTCGATTGGAATGGCGTCGGCGGCGCCGGCACGACCGATTATCAAGCATGGGCGCGCGCGCCGGAGGCGTACGTGTCCGCGTTCCAGAATTCGTGGATGGCTTTTGCCGGCCTGGCGTTGATCGCGGTCTTTGTCTCCGCGGCGCGCGGAGAAGGGAAACAAGCGAAAGGGTGAGTCGGGCCGAATCGCGCCACGCTCAACCTGCGATAAGCGCGGCGCGAGATGAATACCGCGGTCTAGCCTTCACCGCCCGCCGGATGATGGTCGATGTGGATAAACGCCTCGATGAAGCGGACGATCCTCTTTTCGTCGAACTCGTCGAACTTGTCGATCCGAGTCCACGCCGTCAGCGCGATCTTGTTGCTCATGTCCGGATAAGGCGCCATGATCACGCGGTCATATTTGCGGACGACCTCGGTCAACTGGTCGACGAGCGTCTTGCATGCCGCTTCCCCGGCGGGGCAGTTGTACTGCACGGCGACGCCGCCGTCCTCTAGATTGTGAACCTGGTACTCCTTCGGGATCGGTTGCGGGTGAATGCCCCAGGTGGCGATCTGCGGCACGTGCGGCCCCGAAGACGGCGGATCGCTGTTGTACGTCGTGATGCCGAGTTCCGCCGGAGAAATGTGGCGGTTGCCGAGACTCTTGACGAACTGTCCGGGCGAGCCTTCGCTGAATCGGCCATAGGCCCAATAAGCAGCGCCGGCCAGAAGCAAGGCGCCGACGACATAAATCACGATTCTCTGCGCGGCGGACGCAGTCCGTTTCTTAAGCTGAGCCTGGTGCCGGTTTTCTTTCCTGGCTTGGCGCTCGATGCGTCTTCGTTCCGTGCGCGACATCTGCTCTTCGGCCATGTTCGCCTCTCCCGCGATTTCAAAGTGTGGGGTTTACTGCGGGCCTTGCCAGCAGGCGGTCCATCCACTGCTTGACGTGCGGCAACTCGCCGCCGATCGCGACCTGGTAGCGCTCACGGCGGGCGAAGAAGGGGATGAAGGCGACGTCCGCCAGAGAAAATTCGCCCGCGATATATTCGCGCCCGGCGATTTCCGGCTCGAGCGCTTGAAGATAATTTCTCAACTGCCCCTTCGCCTTCTCTTGATCCGGCCCGTGCAAGACCTCGTGCGCCGCTGCGTGCAACCGGCTGTTGCAATAATCCATCCAGATTCTGACCCGCGCGCGTTGTCGCAAATCTCTCGGCATGAGTGGAAACTCGGGATACTTTTCTTCCAGATATTCGCTGATGATGTTGGATTCATAGACGACCGCGCCGTCGTCCACCAGCACCGGCACCTTGCCGTAGGGATTCAGCGCGAGCAGGTCCTTCGGCTTATTTTTAAGATCCACTTCGACGAGCTCGTAGGGAATCTTTTTCTCCGCCAGGACAATCCTTGTCCTGTGAGCGTAGGGTCAGGTGTGGCACGAATACAGTTTGATCATGGGATTCGTTTATCATTATTTACCTTTTTTCTCCAGCCGGTCGCTGAGGCCGTCGCCGACGAGATTCAGCGCCAGCACCGTCGCCGCGATCGCCAGGCCGGGATAGGCCGTGAGATGCGGCGCGACTAAAATAAACTGCCGGCCTTCGTTTAGCATCGCGCCCCACGACGGTGCCGGCGGCTCGGCGCCGAGGCCCAAGAAACTCAAGCTGCCCTCGGCGATGATCGCCGCGGCCACGCCGAAAGTCGCCTGGATCGAGAGCGACGGCAGAAGATTCGGCAGCATGTGGACGCCGACGACGCGCGCCGGTGAGCCGCCGAGAGCGAGCGCCGCCTGAACAAATTCCTTTTCTCTCAGAGCGAGAATCTCGCCGCGCACGAGCCGGGCGTAGCCGGTCCAGCCGATCAGGCTGAGCGCGAGGACGACGTGATGCAAACCGGGGCCGAGCACGGCGGTGAATGCGATTGCGAGCAAAATACCCGGAAACGCCATCAAGATATCGACCAGGCGCATGAGAAGCTGATCGACCCAGCCGCCGAAATAGCCGGAAAGCGCGCCCAGCGTTAGACCGATTAAAATAGAAATGGTCACCGTCGTCGCGCCGACCGCGAGCGAGATGCGGCTACCGTAAACAATTCGGCTGAGCACGTCGCGGCCGAGCTTGTCGGTGCCGAGGAGATGGGCGCCGGAGGGGCCGGCGAGATCGTCGGCGAGGTTCTGCGCCGTGGGACTGTGCGGCGCGAGTGCGGGAGCGAACGTCGCCACACACAGCAGCAGCGCGAGGATCGCGCCACCGATAAAAATGGCCGATTTATTTGCCATAGTCGATTCGCGGGTCCGCGAGCCGATAAAAGATGTCGGTGATCAAATTGACGGCGAGGTAAGACACGGCTATCACGAGCACGCAGCCCTGCACCAGCGGATAGTCGCGCGTCTGAATCGCCTGGAGCGTCAAGCGGCCGACGCCGGGCCAGCTAAAAATCGATTCCGTAATAATCGACCCCGCGACCAGCGAGCCGAACTGCAGCCCGACGACGGTGATGACCGAGATGAGCGAATTGCGGAGCGCGTGCTTGAGCCAGACGCGGCGCTCGCCGAGCCCTTTAGCGCGCGCGGTGCGGATATAGTCTTCGTGGATCGTCGCGAGCAGGCCGGAGCGGATCATGCGCGTCAAGATCGCCGCCATCGCCGTCCCCAGCGTGAGCGCGGGCAGGACGAGATGGTCGAAGCCGCCGCGGCCCGACACCGGCAGCCAGCCGAGCTCGATGGAGAAAAAAATCATCAAGAGCGGGCCGAGCCAGAAATTCGGCACGGCCAAGCCGATCAGGGAAAAAAAGAGCGCGAGCCGATCTATCCACGCGTCGCGCCGGGCCGCCGCCGCAATTCCGAGCGGAAACGCGATCAAAAGAGCGATTCCCATCGCGGCGAACGTCAGCTCCAGCGTCGCCGGGACGCGCCTCAAGATCAACCCGGCGACCGTCGCCTCATGGTATAGCGAGCGGCCGAGATCCGCCCGCGCCAGTCCGGCGAGGAAATGAAAATATTGCCGCGCGAGCGATTGATCGAGTCCCAGCGCGCGGCTGAGCGATTCTTTGTCGGCGCGGCTCGCCGTCTCGCCCAACATCACTTCGACCGGATCGCCCGGAACGACGTGGATCAAAAGAAACACCAGGGTGACCGCGCCGAAGAGCGTGGGCAGGAAGAGAAGCAGGCGATGGAGGAGATAGCGGTTCATGTGAGAAACTGTTCCGTTCGCCCTGCGACTAGCTCAGGGTGAACGGAAATCTCAGAGTGGCGATGGTTCTCCGTTCATGCTGATCCCTCGACAAGCTCGGGACTAAAGGCGCAGTCGAGGGAGCCTGTCCTGAGCGAAAGTCGAAGGGTCGAAGCATGAAAACTTATTTGCTTACCGGGCCGGACGATTGCGCCGCGGCAAGCGAGACCTGCTTCAGCGAAATCAAATTTCCGTCCGGGCGGAGCTCGAACCCGCGCACGGCCGGCTGCATGACGGCGACGTTCCGCCACCACCAGAGCGGGATATACGGCAGATCGACCGCGACGATCTCCTGCACGCGGCCGTAGATGCGCTTGCGCTCGGCCGGATTGAGCGCCTGCCTGCCACGCTCCAAGAGCGCGTCCAATTCCGGATTGCGATAGCGGCCGCGGTTGCGCCCGTTGGGAGGCATCCGGCTCGAATGAAAGAGATCGTGATAAATATCCGGGTCCTTCGTGCCGACCCATTCGAGCGAGTAGAGATGAAAATTCCCCGTGCCGATGTCGCTGTAAAAAGTTCCCCATTCGAACGCGCGCACCTCCAGCTCGATGCCGACGCGGGCGAGCTGCTCTTTGAACGCTTCGGCGATTCTTTTTCTGAGATCCAGGTTGGTCGTCTTGTACGAGAGCTTAAAGCGCGGCAGCGGGCCGTCGCCGTCGGGATCGGGGAAGCCGGCTCGGTCGAGCAGGCGCTTGGCCCGTTCGGGATCGTAGACGATTTCGCGAACGTGCGGCTCGTAGGCCCAGTGCTCGGGCGAGAGCAGGCCGGTGGCGGGAACGGCGAGCCCTTTCAGGATGTGACGAATAACCGCCTCACGATCGATCGCGCAACCGATCGCTTCGCGCACCTCGCGGTGTTTGAGAATCGGGTTTTCCAGATTCATCCCGATGTATTGAAATATGTTTCCCTGCTCGCTCAGGATCGAAGCTCGGGTATTCTTTTCGAGCCACGGCAGCATGTCGGGGTCGAAATAGTTCTGGATGAAATCGACGCCGCCTTTGCGAAATTCCAAAACCCGCACGATCGCATCGGGAATCACTTTGAACAACACGCCGGAGAGGCCGGGCGCGCCGTCCCAGTACGCGGGGTTTGCTTTGAGGACGACTCTCTCTCCCGGAGAAAACTCCACCAGGACGAAGGGCCCGCTGCCGGCGGGCATTCGTCCCGCCGCCGCGCCCGCGGGCACGATGCCTAACGTCAGCTCTTCGAGAAAAGGCGCGAAGGGAATCGCCAGACGAAAGCGAACTTCGTAAGGACCGAGCTGCTCCACAGCGGCGAGAAATCCGAGCGCGCCGCGCTTAGGAGAATAGTTGGCGGGATCGAGAACGGATTCGTAAGTGTATTTCACGTCCGCCGCGGTGAGCGGCTTGCCATCGTGAAAAAAAACTCCCTGGCGGATGCGGAACACGTAAGTCCGCTCGTCGATGGCCGTCCAGGTCTCGGCCAGCTCCGGCTCGAGGCGCGAATTTTTGTCGGGGCGGACGAGCGAGTTGAAAACAAGCGCGCTGATGCGCTCGGAGTCGGCGTCGATGGCGTAACGCGGATCGAGGTGCGTCGGGCCGGCCTCCAGCGCGACGACCAGCGCGCCGGGCGGCCGATCCGCGTCGACCGAAGACCGGCAGGCCGGCAAGAAAGCCGGCAGACAAACGGCGAGAATGAAAAGCGGGCGTGGAAGTTTCACCGGAAAAGGTTTTTGACAGCAACATAGCTCTTTTGCTACAATGCGTCAATTTCATGGCCACGAATCGACTCGCGAAGCTCTGTGCCGCTGGGTTGTGCGCGCTGACGATCGTCATCGTATTTGCGCGCATCGGCCCGGCGCAAGCTCAGGAAAATCCATTGCCGATGCTCCCCGGCCTGGAGAACGCGGTCGAGTTCTGGAAGCAAGTCTTTACCCGCTACGGCTCGTCGGACGTGATTTTTCACGACCGGCAGGAGCCGCTGAAAATTTACGAAGTCCTCACTATCGACGAAAAGGCCGCGGCGCGCAAGACGATCAAGACCGAAATCGAAAGAATTGCCGTAGAGCAGGGCGTCGGCGATCAGAGCGTGCGCTCGCAGCGCGGCGTTAGAGAGCGGTTTTCCTCCGGACTCGCGCTGTCCCGGCGCTACATCGATCAGATGCAGCGAATTTTCCGCGAGGAGGGTTTGCCGGCCGAGATCGCCTATCTGCCGCTGGTCGAATCTTCCTTCGATCACACCGCGCGTTCGAGCGCGGGCGCATTGGGGATGTGGCAGTTCATGCCTGCGACCGGAAAAAAATTCATGCGCATCGGCCCCGCGCTCGACGAACGCAGAGATCCGCTCGATTCGACGCGCGCCGCCGCGCGCTTTTTGAAGCAGAACTACGACGCACTCGGCAACTGGCCGCTCGCGCTCACGGCGTACAATCACGGCCGTGAAGGAATGCTGCGGGCGGTCGGAGAAGTCGGCTCGAACAACCTGGTGGAGATTATCCAGAGCTATCAGGCTCCTGCTTTCGGTTTCGCCTCCAAAAGCTTCTACGCGGAATTCCTCGCCGCCGTGGATGTCGCGCGCCGGGCCGAGGAGTTTTTTCCCGGCCTCGACTATCATCCGCCGCTGACTTTGGAGGAGTTGCCGATCGGGCGCAGTATCACTATTGCCGCGTTGCTCAAGCCGACCGGGATTTCTCAGGCGGAATTCTTTCAGTGGAATCCGGCGCTGAGTCCCAAGGCCAGGGACATTCCCGTCGGTTATCGCGTGAAAGCGCCGGCCGACAAATTGGCGCCGCTCGCGGCGTCCTATCAGCGAATGATCGGCTCGCCGCCGGTAAACTCCGGAAGCTCCGCGATGGTGTCTCTTTCCAAATCGTCGCTCGAATGGATTTTTCATCTCGTCGCTCCCGGCGAAACGCTCTCCAAAATCGCCCGCGATTACCGAGTAACGGTCGATGTGATCCAGCAGGCCAACGGGATGGCGAGCGCCGATCGTCTCGCCATCGGCCAGCAACTCAGGATTCCGAAAAAAGCTTGAACGCTTTTTCCGCCGGCAGAGTTCATTCGCAAAAATTGTAGGGGCGACCCTGTGGGGTCGCCCGAAAATCGCTCAGACACGCAGGCCTGCCTCTACATCCATCCGACGTGCGTCAGCACGCGTCTTCCGTTGGCATTTGAGCCGACCGGGGGTTAGGGTATAATGCCGTCCTGAAAGGGCGATCTCCGCCCGTTCGTTCATCGGTGACTCGTCATGGACATCGCACTGCTCAAAAGCGCGGCCGCGCTGTATCTCATAGCAACCGGGACGTTTATTCTTTACGTCCTTTCATTGAAAAATGTTTTTTCCCGTGTGTCGCCGTGGATTTTGCTGGCCGGATTCGCGCTGCATACGGCTGCGCTCGCCGACCAGATCGCGCACAACGGATTCCCCGCGGTCACGGAGCTGCGCGAGGCGCTGTCCGTCTATAGCTGGCTCATCGTCGGTGTCTATCTCCTGGTTCAGCTCGAATACCACTTGACCGTCCTCGGCTGCTTCGTTGCGCCACTGGCGTTCCTCATGGCGCTCGCCGGCATCGCCTTCGGCGGCGCGGGCGAGCTGCCGCCCGGCCTCAAAACGTCGTGGCTCTACGCGCACGTGACGCTCGCGCTGTTAGGAAACGCCGTGTTCGCTTTGGCGTTCGGCGTGAGCCTTATGTATCTCGTTCAAGAGTCGCGCCTCAAAAGCAAGCGGATGACCGCGCTGTACAAGCTCTTGCCGTCGCTCGAGCGGCTCGACCGGCTGAATTATATTTTTTTGGTCTGGGGCTTTCCCTTGATGACGCTCGGGATTCTCACCGGCAGCGTCTGGGCGGGCGTCTATTGGGGCGACTATTGGTCCTGGGACCCGCGGCAGATTTCCTCGACGATCACCTGGCTGCTCTACGGCTCGCTGCTGCAAGGACGCATCGCCGCGGGCTGGCGCGGCCGCAGAGCGGCGCTCGTGACCATCGTAGGATTCGTCGTCGTGCTCGGCTACTTTCTCTGGGGCGACACGATTTTTCCCAGCCGGCACGGCGGGCGATTCGAGTAACGCGTGAACAAAGAGATCGTCATCGTCGGACTCAATCACCGCACCGCGCCCGTCGAAGTGCGCGAGCGCGTCGCCTTCGACCCGGCGGAGTTGCGCGAGACCCTGCGGCGTCTCCGGGCGCTGGGATCGGTCCAGGAGAGCGTGGTGCTCTCCACCTGCAACCGGGTGGAGGTGGTCGCAGCGACCGCGGACAAAGAAAGCGCGTTTGCCGAGATCAAGAGATTTCTCATCGAGCAGGAAGCGGCGGCGGGCGAGAGCAACCTGGAAGATTATCTCTACACCCATGCCGGCGGCGACGCCGTGCGCCATCTCTTTCGCGTCGCGGCGAGTCTCGACTCGATGGTCGTCGGCGAGCCGCAGATTTTAGGACAGCTCAAGGATTACTACGTGGCGGCGCAGGAGGCGGCCAGCGTCGGGACGATTTTGCATCGCCTTTTTCATCGCTCGTTCTCCGTCGCGAAGCGAGTGCGCACGGAAACCGGCATTGCCAGCCGCGTGGTTTCGGTCGCCTCGGTGGCGGTCGAGTTGGCGAGGCGAATCTTCGACCGGCTGGAGGACAAAACGGTCATGCTGATCGGCGCGGGCAAGACGGGGAATCTCGTCGCGCGCCACTTGCAGCGAAGCGGAGTGCGGAGCCTGATGGTAACCAACCGCACCTTCGAGCGCGCGGTGGAAGTCGCGGCGGAGTTCCGCGGCAGCCCGATTCGTTTCGAGGAGTTTCTCCGCTATTTGAAACTCGCTGATCTCGTGGTCGGCTCGGCCGGGACGTCGGAGTTTTTGCTGCGGCGCGAGACGGTCGACGAGATTTTGAAGGAGAGAAAGCAGAGGGCGATGTTTTTCATCGATCTCGGCGACCGGCGGAACTTCGACCCGCGCATCAATCAGATAGACAACGTCTATGTGTACGACATTGACGACCTGCAAGCCGTGGCGCGGGAAAATCTCAACGGCCGGGTAGGGGAAACCGAGAAGGCCGAGGAGATCGTGGATGAAGAGGTGGCGGGATTCTTGCGCTGGCTCGATTCGTTGGGGCAGGTGCCGACGATCGTCGCGTTCCGGCAAAGGCTGGAGGAAATTCGGCAGAGCGAGGTCGAAAAATCTTTGCGCACGAGCCTCAAGGGACTGTCGGAAGCGGAGCGGCAGGCGATCGACGATATGACCGCCGCGATGATCGGCAAGATATTGCACTCGCCCATCTCGCGCCTGAAGAGATCGTCGGACGATCCGGAGGACGCGCTCTACGTCGAGGCGTTGAAAGAATTATTTGGCCTGGGGGAGAAGGGAAAATAGCTGTCAGCCGTCAGCTTTCGGACGAACGCAAGGGAGCTGAACGAAAATCTCCGTCTCTTAGCTGATCGTTGAATGCGGACCGCTGAAAGCTATGAATCGAATTCGCATCGGCACACGCGGCAGCGCTCTGGCTCTCGCTCAAACTCATTGGGTGAAGCGCAGCCTCGAGGAACGCTATGCGGACCTTCGCGTGGAGATCGTGACGATCAAGACGAGCGGCGATCGGTTTCTCACGGCGCCGATCCAAGCGATCGGCAAAGGAATTTTCGTCAAGGAAATAGAAGAGGCGCTGCTGGGAAACGAAATCGATCTGGCCGTCCATTCGCTGAAAGACCTGCCGACTCAGATGACGCCCGGCCTTACCATCGCCGCGATTCCGGAGCGGGAGGACGCGCGCGACGCGCTGGTATCGAAGTCGCACGCCGCGCTTAAAGATTTGCCGGCGGGCGCGCGGATCGGCACCGGCAGCCTTCGCCGCAAGGCGCAGTTGCTGTATCATCGCCTCGACCTTTCGATTCAGCCGATTCGCGGCAATGTCGATACGCGGCTGAAAAAAATGGATCAGGGCGAGGTCGATGGATTGATCATGGCGGCCGCCGGACTCAACCGCCTCGGACTCAGCGAGCGTGTCAGTGAATTTCTCGCCCCGGAAATTTGTCTCGCCGCTCCGGGCCAGGGCGCGCTCGGCTTGGAGACGCGCGCCGGCGATCGCGCCGTCAGCGTGGTGGAGTTTTTAGGCCACGCGCCGACGGTGCTCGAAGTTACGGCCGAAAGAGCGTTTCTGGAACAATTGGGCGGCGGCTGCCAGCTTCCGGTCGGCGCGCGCGCCTGGGTCGAAGGCGACAGGCTCAAGCTCGCGGGCGTGATCGCCGAGCCTGACGGGCAAAAACTCTTCAGAGAAGAGTGCGAAGGTCCGGCGGCACAGGCGGCGCATTTAGGAAAAGCCTTGGCTGAACGGCTGCTGAGGCTCGGTGCGGGAAAATTCATAGACGCGAAGAATTGGGAGTCGGACTCGTGACGCAAGTTGGTGTAAACGCCGGGCGGATCGAAGCAGGCAAGCCACTCTCCGGCAGACGCATCGTCGTCACTCGCGCGCGCGCGCAGGCGAGCGCGTTTGTTCGCGCTCTGGAAAATCTCGGCGCCGAAGCGATCGAGTTTCCGACGATCGAGATCGTGCCGCCGGAAAGTAACGACGCTCTCGATCGGGCGCTCAAAAATCTCGCGGCCTACGACTGGATTATCTTTACCAGCGTCAACGGCGTCGGCTATTTTTCCGCGCGCATGACGGCGCTCAAGCGGGATCTCGCGGCGCTTAAAAACATTCGCGTCGCGGCGATCGGCCCGGAGACGGCAAAGGCCGTGGAGTCCCTCGGCGTCGAGTCCGAGGTCGTGCCGGAGGAATTTCGCGCCGAGGCGATTCTGGAAAAACTCCGCCCGGCGGAGATGCGCGGCAAAAAGATTTTGGTCCCGCGCGCGGCCGAGGCGCGCGACGTGCTGATTGAGACGCTCCGGCAGTGGGGCGCGACGGTGGATGCGGTCGCGGCCTATCGGACGATTCCGGCGCGCGGCGATGCAGGCTCAATGCGCGCTCTGTTCGAGCGCGGCGCGGCGGACATGGTCACGTTTACGAGTTCGAGCACGGTAAAAAATTTCGCGGCTCTTTTCGCCGGCGTGGAGGCGCGGCGCCTGCTCGCGCAGACGGCGATCGCGTGCATCGGCCCGATCACGCAGGAGACGGCCGAGGAGATGGGGATTCGCGTCGATGTCGTCTCGAAAGAATACACGATCGGAGGATTGACGAAGGCGATCGTGGAGTATTTTAAGAGGCAACAGGCATCAGGCAACCGGCATTAGAAAAAAAAAGGAGTTCCGAACTAATGCCTGCTTCTGGAGGTTGAGATGGAATTTCCCACGTATCGTCCGAGAAGGCTGAGACGAAACGAGCGGCTGCGCGCGATGGTGCGCGAGACGGCGCTCGCGCCGAGCAATCTCATCTATCCGTTGTTCGTCGGTTCGGGGAAGAACAGCGCGCGGCCGGTGCCGTCGATGCCGGGCGTGAGCCAGCTATCCGTGGATCGCGTGGTGAAAGAGTGCGAGGAGGCGCTCGCGCTGGGAATTCCGGCGGTGATTTTGTTCGGCATTCCCGACGGCAAAGACGCCGTGGGATCGGAGGCGTACTCCGACAACGGTTGGGTTCAAGAGGCGATTCGCGCGATCAAAGAACGGGTTCCCGAATTGCTGGTCGTCACGGACGTGTGCCTGTGCGAATACACCGACCACGGACATTGCGGCGTCATTAAAAATGGCGAGGTCGATAACGACGCCACCCTCAAACTTTTGGTCAAAGAGGCGCTCTCGCACGCGAGGGCGGGGGCGGACATCGTGGCACCGTCGGACATGATGGACGGCAGAGTCGGCGCGATCCGCCAGGCGCTGGATGAAAACGGCTTCGAGCAGGTGGCGATCATGGCCTACGCCGCGAAGTACGCGTCGGGATTTTACGCGCCGTTTCGCGACGCCGCCGAGTCAACGCCGCAATTCGGCGACCGCCGATCGTATCAAATGGACCCGGCGAACGGCGACGAGGCGCTGAGAGAAGTCGAGATGGATATCCGCGAAGGCGCGGACATCGTCATGGTCAAACCGGCGATGGCCTATCTCGACATCGTCTATCGCGTCAAACAAAAGTTCGGCTATCCGGTGGCGGCGTACAACGTTAGCGGCGAATACTCGATGATCAAAGCCGCGGCGAAAAACGGCTGGATCGATGAGAAGAGGATCGTGATGGAGCTTTTGCTCTCGATCCGCCGCGCCGGCGCGGATATGATTCTCACGTACTTCGCCAAGGATGCAGCGCGTGAGCTGCGGGGGAAATAATCACCCGATCCTTTCCGTTCGGAGGTCGCTGATTTTTCTTTTCAGGACCTTTTCGCATTCCTCTTCCCGTTCTGCCGTCTGCACCTGCGCATCGGAGAGGCGAAAGACGAGAACCCTGCTTCCCCGCGCCAGCCGCAAAACGTAAGTGCTCGAATCGCCGTCGTAATAAACCGAAGCTGCGGCCGCGGCGTCGAGCGGGCGTATAATGACGTTCGCCCACTGTTCGATATCCACGCTTCCCTCTTCACCGAGCTTATCTGTGATCATTCGGCGCCGCCGCCTATTTGAAAAGATTATCCAGGCCGAAGGCCACCGAGCCGCGGAGCGCGAAAAATAGCGCGACGGCCAACAGTAAAAGATTGGTTTGCCAGCCGGTCTGATGAGAATGGAACGCCTGCTTGGCCAAGAGTTGAAACTTGCTCTTCGCGGGTCCTTGCGCGATGGCGCGATCGACTTCGTCGATCATGGCTGGGAGATTCTTGAGCCAGTGACGTTGGATCTTTAGAGTCGGAATCAAGAAAAGCGCGAGCATCAGCGCGGCGACGCGCGTCATAAAGCCGAGGAGGAGACCGATCCCGCCGCCGACCATCAAGAATACCGCGATTGCGCCGAAGAAGGTCGCGCCGAACGGAAAGATGATAGCGGTATTCTTAACCGGATTGGGCCAGCGGCGGATGTTGCTCAAGCCGCTGTTGAGAAAACGCAGACCCAGGCCGATGCGCAGAATAACCTCGACGACAATCAATGCCGCTGCTTGATCCACAAGTCCATCCGCTCGAAGAGTTTGCGGTCATGTGCCGTTTAGTGGATTCCTCGGTCACTGTCAACCGTTGAAAATGGCGCTTTTCTCAGCGCGGGCCTTCATCTACAATGAGTTCCCAATGAGTATGTGCCGGGAACTTTTTATTTGTTGCGGAGTCTAAGTAATCGGGAGGAATGGCGTGGGTATGGCAGCGGCGGAGGACCCGGACCTTGATCTGGTTCGAAAGGTCCGCGGCGGGGACCGGTCGGCGTTCAATCGGTTGGTTCTGAAATATCGGAATCGCGTCCTCGGAGTTGCGGCGCGCATGCTCGGCGATCGCGTCGAGGCGGAAGATCTCGCTCAGGACGTTTTCGTGAAAGTTTACCACGCGCTCGGAAGCTTCCACGGCGAGGCGCTTTTTTCCACCTGGCTTTACCGCATCACCGCCAACACGTGCCTGAACCGAAGAAAAAAACAAAATCGGGAGCGGCGGCTGCGAGACAACGTGGAGGACATCGCTCAGCTTGGGCTCGATCCATTTTCCAATCCGCACAACCTGCTGGAGAGAAAGCAGCTTGGCGCGCTCTTGGAAAGGATCATCCGGGAACTCTCCGAAGAGCAAAGAATCGTTCTTATACTGCGCGACATCGAAGGCCTTTCGTATGAGGAAATCGCCGCGTCTTTGAACGTCGAGCTGGGAACCGTGCGCTCCAGGCTGCATCGCGCGCGCCGGGAGGCGCAGGCGAGAATCAAGGCGCTTTGCTCGCAGGAAGAGCAAAGGAGCATGGCTTTATGAATTGCCGGGAAATCCAAGAACTTTCTTCCGATTACCTCGACCGGCGCTTGACACCGAGCGAGACGGCGCTGTTCCGCGAGCATCTCAAAGTTTGCCCCGATTGCCGCGGCGAAGTCGAGGAACTCCGCAAGACTGTCGCGCTCGTCGGCTCGTTGGACGAGATCGAGACCGGTCCGGACTTTTTGGTCCGGGTAAATAATAAAATCGACCGCGGTGGATGGCTGCGCCGTTTCAGCCGCCGTCTCTTTGCTCCGTGGAGAATCAAGATTCCGCTCGAAGCTGCTGCGTTGGTGGCGGTGACGACGCTGGCGTTGTATGTCTATCACCGAACACCCGAGTTGCCGCAATACAAAGCGCATCTCTCGCAGGACAGTGCGAAGACTCCGCGCGCGGAACTCACTCAGCAACAGCGTGTGGGAGACGCTCAAGATCTCATAGGCAAGTACCTGCCTGTGCCGGAGGCCGATAAAGGAAAAAGGACCGAGCAACACAGCGAAGCGCCATCGTCCGCAGCGCCGGCAAAAGAGGCGGCGCGTCCGCAGGTTGCGCCTGGGTTGACTATTTCGAAACCGCCCGCAGCTCCGCGCGAGGTTGCCGCCGGCGCTCAGGGAACTGTAACCCAAGCTGAAAGTGCGGCGCGGGGTGTCAGAGAAGAGAAGTCGACCGGTGGTCAGGTTGCCGAGCAACGACAGAGAATGGTTCAAGGTGCTATGTCTTCTCCGTCGCCGAAGAGGGTGGAAGTCAGTTCCGAGGATGCCGGATTGTTGAGCGATCGAATCAAAGCGCTTGTGCCGGATTTGGGCGGGAAAGTGCTCGGTGAACGCGCGCTGGATGACGGCGTGGATCTCGCTATCGAGCTGCCTCAGTCCCGCGAGGTGGAATTCCGCAGCGCGTTGCAAGCAGAAACCCGCGCGGAGCGTGCCGATGCCGCCGCCGGGCTGAAATCGGCCGAAGCGCCGCCACCATTGCAGGGGCAAGCGCAAAACGATGCTCCGATGTTGCAAAGAACTGGACGTCAGGTGGAAAAATTCGCGCTCAAGGGCGAGGACCCCGCCGTTATTATCGAACTTCGCATCCGGCAACAAAAGTAGCCGGCGGTCGGTGCGAAAAATGCCGGCCGCTACTTCTTTTTATACAGCCCGTCGATAAACCCGCTCTGGTCGAGTTCCCTGATAAAAGTCATATCGACAAACTGCTCCGGCTTCGCGCTTTTCGCCCGCGGGTCGCGCTCGCCTATGTCATCGAGGACGAATTTGATTCCTTCCAGAGTGGGATATTGTTTTCTGGGAAAGAGCGCCTCGGTCATGACATTGTCCCGGCTTTTCTCCAGGATTTCGCGCTCGACTCCTCCGCCCATGTATTTTCCCAGAATCTTGATGGTCGTCTCCCGGTCGGTCCACATTCTATGCACGGCTTCGACGTTTGCCTTAACGTACCTCCGCACCACGTCCTGATGTTCCCGGATATATTTTCGGGTAGTCGCGGGCGCCGTGTGCTGAAAGACAAGCCCCATCTTCGCCACGTCCGCAATGACGATCAGGCCCTTTTTTTCCGCCTGGAAGCTGGAAGGCGGATTGATCACGGCCGCGGTCACCCTGCCGGTCAGCACGGCGGCGAGGCGGTCCGGCCCACTACCGACTTGCACGATCGCTACATCTTTTTCCGGCGTCAAGCCAATTTTCTTGAGTGCAAACCGCGCGATGGTGTCCGTAGCCGAGCCGAACCGGCTGATGGCCACTGTGCCGCCTTTGAGTTGCTCCGCCGACTTGACGCCCGGCTTTCCCATGAGCACGTAGTTCAGCGACGTCATCCCGCCCGCAATAAAAACGGCTTCCGAGCCGGCGAGCGCGCTGTTGACGAGACCGGGACCGGAGACCTGCGTAATGGGAACGTCGCCGGATATCAGAGCCAGGATCGCCGTGCTGCCGCCGGTGAAGAAAATGACTTGCACGTCGAGACCGTTTCTCTCAAAAATCCCGGTATCTTTCGCGACCCAAGCGGGCAGTTGGTCTGCGCTGATGGCGCTGTAGCCGACGGCGACTTTGACGAGCTGGGCGGAGGCGGGGGAAACAAGCGCGGCAAGTATCGCGAGACAAACAGAAACAACGACGATCCTTTGAAGTCTCATCAAGGTTTCTCCTTTGCTGGAAGGATGCTACTTAGCCGCGCCCGCGTTGTCAATCTCCGGGGTGGGTGTTAAAAAAAAGCTGCGATGCGCAATACGGACCTGGCACAGATTTTCCGGAAGATCGCCCTTTTTCTGGATATGCAGGGGGTGCAGTTCAAGCCCCGAGCCTATGAGAAAGTGGCGTACGCCCTGGAAGCGCTCGAAGAACCGGTTGCGGAGATTTACCGGCGCGGGGGAGTGAAGGCGTTGCGCGAAATCCCCGGCGTCGGTGAAGCCATCGCGGAAAAGATCGAAGAGATCGTCAAGACCGGTAAGCTCGGATATTACGAGGAGCTGAAAAAAGAAACGCCCGTCGATGTGGGCGAGCTCACAGCGGTAGAAGGCGTCGGCCCCAAGAGCGTGAAGGTGCTATACGAGAAACTCGGAGTCAAGAACGTAGCTGACCTGGAGCGCGCCGCGCGCGCCGGTAAGATCCGCAATCTGCCCCATTTCAGCGAGAAAACGGAGCAGAAGATCCTCAAAGGAATCGAGTTTTTGAAGCAGGGGAGTGGCCGGTTCCCATTAGGCTCCGTGCTGCCTTTGATCCTGGAGATCGAGCAGCGTCTGCGAAAATTGCCGGAGGTAACCGAGGTCGTCGTGGCCGGCTCGGCACGCCGGCGCAAGGAGACCATCGGAGACGCCGACCTTCTAGCAATATCGAAAAAGCCGGAGAAGGTCATAGAATTTTTCGTCTCCATGCCGGAGGTTATCCACATTCACGGGCAAGGCACGACGAAGTCGATGATCAAGCTCACGAACGGCATGGATGTGGACTTGCGCGTCGTCGAGAAAGAGAGCTTTGGCGCGGCGCTCAACTATTTTACCGGCAGCAAAGACCACAACGTCGCGCTCCGGAGAATCGCTCAGAACAAAGGGCTCAAGTTGAACGAGTACGGGCTCTTCCGCGGCACTAAACAAATCGCGGGCAAAACCGAAGAGGATCTCTACAAAGCGCTCGGCCTGGTTTATATCGCTCCGGAGCTGAGGGAGAATCAGGGAGAGATCGAGGCGGCGAGGAACGGCAAGCTGCCGAACCTGATCGGCTACGACGATCTGCGGGGAGACCTGCAGACGCAGACGACCTGGACAGACGGCAGCAACTCGATCGAGGAAATGGCCGCGGAGGCGAAGCGACTCGGCCTTGAGTACATCGCGATCACCGATCACACCAAGAGCCTGGCGATGACCGGCGGCTCCGATGAAAAGAAGCTCCTCAAGCAGATGGCCGCCATCGACAAAATCAATCAGTCCCTCAAAGGAATCAAAGTTCTAAAAGGCGCCGAAGTTAACATCAACAAAGACGGGACTCTGGATATCAAAGATGAAGTACTGGCCAAGCTCGACGTCGTCGGTGTCGCCGTCCACTCACACTTCAACCTGCCGCGCCGCGAAATGACCGAACGCATTCTCCGCGCGATGCGCAACCCGCACGCGGACATTCTCTTTCACCCGACGGGCCGCGTCATTCAGAAGCGCGAGCCTTATGACGTCGACATGGACGCAATCATTCGGTCCGCGAAGGAGACCGGAACTATTTTAGAGATCGATGCTTACCCCGAGCGACTCGATCTCAAAGACGAGCACGTCCGTAAAGTCGTGCAAGCCGGCGTGAAGCTCGTCATTGACTCCGACGCTCACAGCGTGAACCACATCCGCTTTTTGGAATTCGGTATCGCTCAAGCTAGAAGAGGATGGGCGGAGAAGAAGGATGTGATCAACACGAAGCCGTTGAAAGAGTTTTTGAAGTGTTTGAAGGGAGATTGAAGGTTGTTTTCGAAGCGTCGCACTCGCCTCACTGAGGCAGGTTAACGTTGCGCATGAGCGGCCGAGCAAGCGCGCGCAGCACGCTTGCGATGGTCCGTCTCGATGCGCTTGTTAGGCATATGTCAAATCGTACCTGTTGCGCGCACGACCATGTACGTGCCAAGAATGAGTAGCCCGACGAAGAACCAACGGCGGAACACTTCAGGCTTCAACCAGTTTCGAACGCGTTGCCCGAAAAACATGCCTCCCAGGGCGGGAAGCAGCGCCAGTAAGGAACTGGTTGCCACAGCCGCCTTGAATTGACCCGTCGCCATCAAGCCAACGGCAAGCGCCAGCGTTGATACCGTAAACGACAGGCCGAGCGTTTGAATAAGATCTTCCTTCTCCAATCCTAGCGAGTTGAAATACGGCACCGCTGGAATTACGAAAACACCGGTCGCGCCCGTGAGAACTCCGGTAATCAAGCCGACAGTCGGTGAAAGCCAACGCTCGGATTGCGGTGAAACGACGAAGCGAGCGGCGATGAGGCCAATGACCCCGTAGAGCGCAAGCACTGCGCCCAGCGCTGCGGTTGCTATTGCGCCCGCACTTCCCGTGAGCAGCCCGATACCGGCGGACGTACCCACACATACCGCGACCATCATTGTGGAAAAGCGCTTGAGCAGGGCAATGAAGCTCGGCCCCGCGACTAACTGCCACACATTCGTGACCAGCGAAGGAACAACCAGAAGCGCTGCTGCTTGGACAGGCGGCATGACCAGAGCGAGTAGGCCCATCGCTACCGTAGGCAATCCCATCCCGATGACTCCTTTCACCATTCCGGCAAGCAGGAAGGTGGAGCCAATGATCGAAATCGTGGCGGCAAAATCTTGCATATGCTTAACTATTAAGTGACCCGCTTTAGCAGGCGAGAAATGCCGGTCGGCCTATCTCCTGACACGGGTCAACCAATTAAATCCGAATCGGTTGCAAAATCCGTCAGCTACTCGAACTTGTCAACAACGTGCTGGCCGCGAAACACCGCTGAATTGAGCGGCCTATCTCCCTAACGACCCGCAACCTATCTCGGCCAGCGCTTCCCAGCTTAAGATCCAGTCATCATAAGCGATCGGCTGGGCTATTAACTCCCCGTCCGCCGCGATTTAAGACGTGGGTGTAAATCATCGTGGTGCTGTCACCACTTAATCATATTCACCAGCCCCAAGCTGATCCACGGAACGTAGGTCACGAGCAGCGTCACCAGCGCCAGCACTGCGGTGAACGGCCAGCCGGCTGATGCTTAGGAGAAGCCTAACCATCCCCGCAAGGAACGCTGAAGCTCGGAAGAATCGCGCTGCGTCAGCCGTCCGACAGTTTTTGCGACCAAGGTTTGTTGTACCGTGTACAGCCCCCGCTTCGCTGCTGTCGGCACGTTGAGTCCGGCTGCTCTCCAATCAGCGAGGAGAAACTCGCCGGCAAGAAGGGAGGAAGTTTTACTGGTTAGGGGAACGATGAAAATATCTTGAGACACGTGCGGCGCGCTTACAATAACGGCGGGCCTTACCTTTGAATCGGACAAATCTGAAAAGGGATAGCGGACCAAGATGATGTCATTCTTTGAGGAGCTGGGCATAAACATCATCCTCGGGGTTGTCCCAAATTGCACCGAGCGAGGGCTGGCTTGCCTGAAGCCAGAAGTCGGCCTCATCGTCCGTCAGGAGCGTCACCAACACTTTTGAACCTTCAGGAAGGTCCACCTGCTCCAGCGGCTCGATTTTCCCGTCATGGATGATGGCCCTTAACGGTTTCGACATGACATGCACCTCATACGTTGGCGTTCAGCAGCAAACATTATAGAGCGGACGGTATGCCTGTGCAAAGGAGGAAGCTGCGGCGATATTCCGCTCCAGCAAATCACTTCTACCACTTGATCATATTCACCAACCCCAAACTTATCCATGGCACGTAGGTCACGAGCAGAGTCACGAGCGCCAGCACGAGCGTAAACGGCCAGCCGGATTTGAAAACTTCCCAGAAGGGGAGCCGGGCGATGGCGGCGACGGTGAATAGCACGGTGGCCACCGGCGGAGTTTGCTGGCCGACGCCCAAATTGATCGTGACGATGATGCCGAAGTGGATCGGATCGACGCCGATCTGGCGGATCAGCGGCATCACGATCGGGACGATGAGGATGATCGCCGCGGCGGAGTGCAGGAACATGCCGGCGATGAAGAAGAAAATGTTCAGGAAAAAAAGAATTAAGTATTTGTTCGAAGTGGTTTCCAGAATCGCCCGCGCGAACTTCTGCGGAATCTGCTCGCTGGTCAGATACCAGCCGAGGACCGCGGAGGAGGCGACGATCAGCATGACCACCGCCGTCTGACCGGCCGAGTCTTTAAGGACGCGAATGGTTTCTTTCGTCGGCAGTTCCCGGTAGATGAAGACGCCGATGATGAATGCCGCCAAGACCGCGAGCGAGGCGACTTCGGTGGCGGTGGCGATGCCGAGGAAAATGCCGCCCCAGATGACGATCGGAATCGCGAGCGCCCAGAAGGCGTGCAGAGTCGTTTTGCCGACTTCTTTCAAAGAGAATCGCGCCTCTACCGGCAGATTGTATTTGCGCGCGAAATAGTAGCTGACGACCATCATCGCGCCGCAGGCGATAAATCCCGGCAGGAAGCCGGCGAAAAAAAGCTTGGCCACCGAGACCTGCGCCATCCAGGCGTAAATGATCATCGGGATCGAAGGCGGGATCAAAATCGCCGCCGAGGCCGCGTTGGAGACGATCGCCGCGCTCAGCGCCCGGGGATAGCCGCGCTTTTCCATCGCAGGGATGACGACGTTGCCGATCGCCGCCGCGTCCGCCACCGAAGAGCCGGAGATCTCGCTCTGGATCATGGTGGCGACGATGGTCACCATCGCCAGCCCGCCGCGGATGAAGCCGACGAAGCTGTTGGCCATGTTGACGAGCCGCAAAGAAATTCCGGAAGTCTCCATCAGCCCGCCGGCGAGGATGAAGAGCGGGATCGCGAGCAGGGGAAAGCTGGAGGCGCCGGCAAAAAGGTTGAGCGGCACGATGCCGAGCGATGCGGTCCCCTTCCACGCGAGCATGACGATCACGGAGAGGGAGAGGGCGAAGCCGATGGGGACGTTGATGAGCGTCAGCGCGACGACTATTCCGAGGATGAGCCAGTCCATGCGACTTCTTCTCCCTTCCCTCCCTCGCGCCTGCAAGCGATGTCGGCGAGCCGCACCACGCTGATGAGCAGCATGAGCCCGCCGGTAATCGGCAGCGCGCCGTAGACCCACCCCGTTTTCACCCACGGGAGCGAAACCGCGCTCTCGTCGCCCATTTTTTTCACCAGCTCCCACCCGTAGTAGAAGAGCACGACCTGGAAAGCGAGGACGAAGCACTCGCCAATGAAATCGACGAGCCGCCGGGCCCCGGGATGGAACTTTTCGATGACGACTGCGAATCCGATGTGGCGCTTGCGGTAGGAGGCCACGACGGCGCCGTAAAAAGTCAGCCAGACCAAAAGGTAGGAGGCGAACTCGTCGTACCAGACGAGCGAGGCGTTGAGGACGTAGCGGAAGAAGACGCCGAAAACGACCACCGCCACCATGAGAACGAGCAGCAGGACGGCCCACCACTCGATCAAGCCGATCAATCGCCGGAGCAACCGATCCATAAATGAATCTAACATTCCCGATGCAAAACCGTTTAACGCAGCGATTGGATCAGCTTGACCAGATCGGCCCCGCCGGAGACTTCCTTGCCGAACTCCTCGTAAATCGACGCCGATGCCTTGATGAAGGCGTCTTTGTCCACGTCGTTGGCCTTCATCGGCGGCGAGAGCTTTCCCATCAGCTCCTTGTCCAGGCGCTCGCCCTCGGATCGGGCGAAGTCTCCCATTTCCCAGGCGATCTTCGCCAGCGCAGCCTGAACGTCCTTGGAAAATCCTTTCCAGGCGTCTTCGCCGACGACCAGATAAGCCGGCGTGTAGACATGACCGGAGAGAGAAAGAAATTTTTGCACCTCTTGAAATTTCGCCGAAGCGATCTGCGGAAATGGATTCTCCTGGCCGTCCATGACGCCCGATTGCAGCGCCGAATAGACTTCCGCCAACGGCATGGGCGACGGGTTGCCGCCGTAGGCCTTGAACATTTTGACGCGCCACACGCCGCCCGGCACTCTCAGCTTGATGCCTTTCAAATCGTCGGGCTTGACGATCGGCCGGATGTTGTTGGTGATGTGGCGAAAGCCGTTCTCCCAAACGCCCAACACTCTCATCCCCTTGGCGGGGAGCACGTTGAAGAGCTGGGACTGAACCTGCTTGTTGTCGGCGACTTTTTTCATATGCGCGCGGCTGACGATCAGATAGGGCATCTCGAAGATGCCGAACTTCTCGTCGGCGGTGCTCATCACCGTGGAGGGCTGGAACATCTCCGGCGCGCCGACCTTGACGCCGCGCATCATCTGCTCGTCGCTGCCGAGCTGGCTCGAATGGAAAACTTTGACGTCCACCTTGCCCTTCAGCTCCGCGTTCGCCCGCTTGGCGTACTCGTCGGCGACGATCGCCAAGAGCGAGCCCGGAAAGCCGACGTGGCCGAGCCGGATCGTCGCGGGCTGTTGAGCCGCCGCCGGGGAGCGTAAAACCAGGAAGCCCGCAAGGCCGAGCAGCAACGCGAGAGTCAGTTTTGTTTTCATGGTGTGATCTCCTTTTTCTTCCGCCAGAGGCGGAGCTAGCCTTTGAGCCCGCAAGCCTGTCTGATAATCCGCTCGGCGCGCGCCGGATTGAACACGCCGCAAGCGCAGAAGCGCGCCATATAGCAGACCGCCTCTTCCGGCGTGCGCCGATTTTCTTTCACCCAGTCGATCATTTTTTTGGCGAAGTTCGCCGAGATCATGCCGTGGCCGCACATGGTCGAAATCTCCAGCGTCGTCGCGTCCGGCAGCTTATCGACCCGCCCGCGAAAGCCGAGGGAATATTCCACGCTGTGGCGCGCGATGCCGGTCTCGTCGCAGCAGCGCCGCGCGTCGTCCATCGGCGCGCTGATATTGATCGAAATGCCGAGTCCGGCCGACTTGAGTTCTTCGACGAAGGCCTTCATCGCCGGGTAGTTATCGAAAGCCGCGGCGACCGTCGTGTGGCCCTCGACTCCGTCGATTACTTGCTGCGGATCGGAGCGATGCTCTCGCGTCCAGTGCGCCGCAGGGTTCATGTCCGAGCGCGGCCGGATGGTTCCGCCTTTGGTGGCATCGCCGATATTGACCGGGTTGTGCTTGAGCGCGAGGCGGAGGAAGGCGCGGTATTTCTCTATTAAATTGTCGTCGTTGATATTCTTGCTCGCCATCGCGAAGACGATGTAGTCGTCGCGAACGGGCGCCGGGCGCGGCGCCGGCTCGACGGCGTAGTGCTCGCTGTAGCGGTGCAGCGTATTGGTCACGGCTCACTCAACGGTAACGCGTCCCAACCCCAGATTCGTTTTTCCCCGGTACGCCGCGTATCCTTCCCGCGCAAGCATTGCGCCGAGCGGGTCGTCGCCGTGCGCGTCGCACCGCGTCGAGACGCCGATGCTGATCACGGTGTCGATTTCACGGCGGAGATTTTCGATCTTCTTCAGAATGCGGGGCGCTTCACCCAGCGGCGTTTTGATTTCGACGATAGCGGAAAGGATTTTTTCGTCCAGAATGTCCTCGCGGATGAGCCCGCGCGATCGGTCGCGCATCAGCGAAGTCACGGGATTATTCGGCTCGAACTCGACACCGATCTCTGCGAGGGCGGCGGTGATCCGCTCGATGTCGCGGAAGCGGGCGCCGACGCCGGGCCGGCCGAACTCGACGACGAAGCCGGCCTCGCCTTCTTTCACCCGATCGGTGACGTCATTGGTTTTGACTTCCGCGGTGCCGCGGCCGTGGATGCCGGTGGATTCGTGCGGCACTTGTGGATCGGAGAAAGCGCGGCGCACGATGCGCGGCCACGCGAGTTCCTGCGGCGCGATCGCATCGGTCGGGCAGATGTCCGGCTCCGGGTCGAAGCGGAAGCGAAAAAACTTTGCCGCTTTGCGGATCGCGCGCACCATCGTCGGGTTCAAGTGTTCCTTCGACATGCCGCGATAACAGGCGAAGCATTCGACGCATTCGTCCTGGTCGACCGTGGCGCGCTCGGCCTTGGGGTCGATGTGTATCGCGCCCATCGGGCAGATCGACACGCAGTTGCCGCAGGCGACGCACTTGTCGCGATCTATTCTCATGCCGTCACCTTGGAGAATCTGCCGCTGCTCGCGCGCGAGAGAGTCGGATCGGCGTCGGGCTCATCTTGCGCCCTTCACGATCGGGCCGCATGCGATCCGGTCGCCCGAGTTGCCGGACGGGTCCGTCGTGTCGTCATCGGGCCCCGCATGAACGACGAGCGAACTGCCGTCGGAATCGAAGATAGTATTCTCGCCGGGATCGAGCGTGAATTTATCGTAGAGAACTTGGAAGCGACCGGCGCCGTTTTTGGCGACATAGAGGCTCGGCAGGTCGCCCGCGTGAGGGCCTTGAGGATTTTTCAACCCGTGTTTCTTTTGTCCGGGGTTGAAATGCTCGCCCGCGCTCGTGAACTGCGGCTCTTCGCAGCGTCCAACGGCGTGTATATGCATCGCGTGCAGGCCGGGAGGCAGATTCTTCACGCGCACGATGATCAGCACGCCTTCTTCGTTCTCGCGGAATTCTGCGGTGCCGACGACCGAGCCGCTCTTGTCACGCAAGTCGGCGTAACCGGCCGTCTGTCCCCGCGCGCTGCCGCTGGGCACCGTGATGAAGAGCAGAGCCATCGCGCCGAGAAAAATTGCACGCCACATCATAAAGACACCTCCTGGTAAAAATGAAAGGGACTATTCATGCTTATGCGCGCACGGCGATCTTGTCAAGTTTGTCGCTGCGGCGTGCCGCCGTCAGAAAAGCTCGCTGGCTTTTTTTCCTTCTTCGCGCGGGCGCCAGCGCAAGAGGTGCGCCTCGGCGCGGCTGATGATTTCATTGCAGACCACGACGACAAACGCGAGGATCAAAATGCCGCCGAGCGCGCCGGTCGTGGAGAAAAGCGAGGTGTTGTAGTTGATGAGATAGCCGAGGCCCTTGCTCGCAGCGATGAATTCTCCCACGACGGCGGCGACGATCGCGTACGGAAGACTGATCTTGAGCCCCGTCGCGATCCACGGGACCGTCGCTGGAATCGTGACTTTGAAGAGAATCTGTCTTTCGGTCGCGCCCATGATTCGGAGAACGTTTTTGAGCTCCAGGTCCACGCCCTTCACGCCGGCATACGTATTAAAGAAGGTGAGAAAGAAAACCACGGTCACGACCAGGATGACCTTGGAGTTGGGGCCGATGCCGAACCAGATGATGAACAACGGCGCGAGCGCGATGCGCGGGATCCCGTTGAACGCGACGATGTACGGGTCGAGGATCTGGGCCATCACTTCTCTGCGCGCCAAAAAGAAGCCCAGAGCGATCCCCGCGAGTGCTCCGATAAAAAAGCCGGCGAAAGTCTCGTACAGCGTAATCGCGAGATGGCCGAAGACCGAGCCGTCCGAGATTACCTGCCAGAGATAGCCGAAGACGCGCGACGGACTCGAAACCCAGAACGGATCGATGATCCGGCCCGAGCTCAGTTCCCACGCCGCGAGCAACGCGAGGCCAAAAACGAAGCGGTAAAGGAAAAGCCGTCCGCGCGAAATCATTTTCTTCGTAAGGGGTAAGGCGTGAGGGAAAAGGCTCGCCTCACGCTTTTACCTCTGACGCCTCACGGCACTGAATCATTTGGGCAGGAACTCGTTCGTGACGACTTCGGAATAGGGGACGCGCTTCTTCAGCAGCCCGGCCTGCTCCAACATATCCTGAGTGCTCTGCACGCTGCGCTCGCTCGTCCGGCCATCGGGGCTCAACGCCGGCAGCACCGCCTTGGCTCCAGCGAGAAGCAGCGCGGGATCGGTCTGTCCGAGAAACGGTTTCAGCGCCTCGGCGACTTGCTCGGGCGTGCTTTGCAGCGCCCATTTGTTCGCCTTGACCAGCGCGCGGACCACTTTTCTAACCAACTCCGGATCTTTGGAGACGGTTTCCGGTCGGGCGATGAGATTTTCCATCAGAAATTCCGGGATGGAGAGCTTGTCGTATTCAGTGAAGCTCAGAAACGGCACGGCGAAGCCGCGGCTCACCGCAGTCTCCGGCACCGGCGGCGCCGTCAGCGCGACATCGACTTTACGGTTCTCCAACGCGGCGAGCCACGTCGGTCCCGATCCGATCGCGATTATATTGACGTCCTGCTGCGGCGTGTAGCCCGCCTTGCGCGTAACGAAGGTCGCGAGATGCTGGGTCAAGGCTCCGGCGCTGGTGAAGCCGACCGTGAGGCCCTTCAGCGCCTTGAGCCGCTCGGCCAGCGGAGTGGAATCGGTGATGCCTTTCGCCTTCGCGGATTCTTTATGGATCGCCCAGTTGATGAAAAGCTTGTTCAAGCCGCTCGCCACCATCAAAAGCGTTTTTCCTTCCTGGTGTGCAAGGATCACGTTGTCGCCCGTGGTGAAGCTGAAGTCCACGTCGCCGGCGATGAGCGCGCGAATGTCCGGCCCGCCGCCGCCGGTCGAGGTGATGTCCGCCTCCAGTCCTTCTTCCTTAAAAAAACCTTTCGACTGCGCGAGATAGACCGGCGTCATCGAGTGAGCGACGACGGGAATCGTCATCTTCACTTTGCGCAGAGCTTGCGCGCCGGCCGGAGACGGCCGGCCGAGCGCGAACAGTGCGGCCATAAAGGCGAGGGCGATGAGAAATCGCTTCATGGAAAATTCTCCTTTCTATGCTTCCGCCATATTCACTTCGGGCTTGAGTTCGTGCCAGAGTCGGTTGTAAACCTCGCGGAACGCCGGGCTCGAGTGAATCTCATAGACGTCGCGCGGCCGCGGTATCGGCACCGCCGCGATGTGCTTGACGCGGCCGGGGCGCGAGGTCATCACGACGACGCGGTCGGCCAGCGTAATCGCTTCGACCAGATCGTGGGTGATGAAAAGAATCGTCTTCTTCGAGCCGCGCCAGAGTTTCAAGAGTTGATCCTGTAGCACGATTCGGGTCTGCGCGTCGAGCGGGCCGAACGGCTCGTCCATCAAAATCAGCTTGGGATCGTAGATGAGCGTGCGGATGATGTTCGCGCGCTGGCGCATGCCGCCGGAAAGCTCGTGCGGGTAATGCTCTTCGAAGCCGGTGAGCCCGACTTGCGCGATCAATTTTTCGGCGCGTTCTCTTCGCTCGTTCTTGGCCGTGCCGCGGATCTCCAGCGCGAGCTCGACGTTTTCAACCAACGTGCGCCACGGCAGCAGATTGTCTTTCTGCGTCACGTAGCCGATCTCCGGATTGATGCCGGCGACCGCGCGCTCGCGAAACAAAATTTTGCCGGTGCTTGGCGGCATCAGCCCGACAACGAGATTCAGCAGCGTGGATTTGCCGCAGCCGGAGGGGCCGACCACCGTGACGAACTCGCCTTCGTCGATGCCGAGGTCGAGAGCGTCGAGGGCGACCACGTTCTTTCCGCGAACGTTGAATTCTCGGCTGACACGCTGAACCGAAAGAAGCGGCGCCATTCCGTTAGCCTGGATCATTCAGCGAAGCGGGGACAAGCCCTTGTTGGATTCACCTGCGTCTCTCTCTTCCGTTCTCTCGGGGCGTGGCTCGGTTGCGCGGATTCTAGTTGAATCCCCCGCCAAAGAAAAGAAAAAAAAGTTCAAAAAAAAGGCCCCTAGAGTTCGTCTAGGGGCCTTTGTCCGCTTTGATTGAGATCAGTGAATGGGCAGCGGCAAACCTTGAATAATCACATCCTGGTCCATGCATGAGATTTTGCCCCTCGGAGATGCGCCGGGCTTTATCTCTCCTCCGACATTCGGAGAGTTATCTCTTCTGTCGCCGTCCGAGTTCGAGGTACAGAGGATTTTTCCGGTCAAGTACGGGCTGTTGGGAAATTCAAGAATGGTCGAATCTCCCGCGACCGGCGCTGTGGTCGGATCGGCTGAATTTCTGAAACCGGCCGAGTTCGCCGGATTGCGGAAGATCTCTATCACCCTTGGGTCGCTTTTGCTGTTCGTCACGACGACCACGGCGTTCCGCTCATTGACGATATTCCAGATATTTCCCGCGCGATCCAGCGCGATACCATCCGTGCCTTCCAGAAGAGGGTGGGCGATGAAGATGTTGCTGAGACAAAGGGTGTTGGCGGTAAATGTCGTATCACAGTTCGTCGGGCTCTTGAGATTTCCCTGGCGGTCAAATTGAACCTTCCAGACCGCTCCACGCGCCGTGTCTGCGATAAGGAGGTCGCCGCTCTGGTTAAAAGCCAAACCATTGGCCACTAAGTCCTGCCCGCCTAAGGTGTTGGCTAAGGTCCCGGTAGGAAAAGTTCTGTTCTGTCGGCCGACTCCGTTGACGACAACTACGCCGTTGACCGTAACGGGTTCCGCGATGTCTCCCCCCAGGGCCGCGCTATTTCGCATCGGCTGGATGCGGAATATTTCGACGGCTGTGCAAGGGGGCGTGGCGCACGGGGCGACCTTCCA
>JBGPTS010000027.1:0-28073 GCA_041490745.1 Binatia bacterium
AAGCTGACCTTCTTAAGGATCATGTTAAAGAGTTCGCCGGTCGTGAAAGCAGGAAGAGAACTTTCGAGCGAGGCATGCGGAAGCACTTCCACCTGGTAATGCTGAGGAAAGTAGTGAAGTAACTCGCGGAGCTGCCGTTCGTTCAGGTTGAAGGATAAGATTCCGCAAACTTCCAGCAAATTGAAGATCGTGGTCGCGGCGGATCGGCTCTGAGCCGCGCGGTCTAAGAAGGCGCGGTTGACAGGGAACTCCTTGTCTCTCTTGTATCGGAGGTCGATGACGAAAACGGAGGTATCGATAACGATCAGCCCCGCCACCGGCTCTCCCGCATCGCTTCTTGCCAGGTTTTAAAGCGGGGATTTTTGGCTCCCAGTTCCCGCTCTATGTCTTTCCAAGCGTCCTTATAGTCTCGCAACCCGGCAGGTTTTAGCTCCGCTCCGCCGAAAGGAGATATTACGGCCAGCGGTTTCCCCCTCTTGGTAATCAGGAGCCGCTGCCCCCGCTCTACCCGGTAGAGGACTTCACCGGTCTTGTTTTTAAGCTCTTTTGCGCTGACCGATTTCATATAGTAGCCATCCTGCAAGCAGAGTAACTACTATCGTGAACCGTGTCAAATGGCGTTACTACAGATGACGAAGGGACCAGGAAAAACCGCTTGATTCAAATCTCCTTCCACACTTTCGCCAGACTGTCGCCGTAAACGCTCAAGTCCCATTCGCAGAAATACCCGAACGGCGTCATGCGAACCGTATAGCCCGTCTCGCCGAGGCGCTCGGCGACTTCGCGTATAAATTTTTCCGTGAAATCTGCGGACGCGCTCGCCCCGCCGAGATGGGCGAAAGAATGGAGCACGATGTTTTTTAGCCCGCGCTTGTTGGCGAGCCACTTGACGTGCTTGAGAGTTTGTCTGAGCACGGACGCGCGCCGCGCGCTCGGCTCGTCGGCAGCTTCCGCGTGGACGAAGACGACGAGCGTCTCAGCGATCTCTTCTTCGGCCTCTCGATCGACAACGTCCGGCAGCGTCTTGGAGTGCGTCTTCCAGCGGAAGCGCTTGGCTTGAAAACAGAGAAGTCTCATCGCAGACGAAGTTAGCAGTAGGAATCGGCCGATGCAAAATGAATATTTGTACGGCTTAAGGCGACAATTCGAAAAAAGAGAGATTCTTCGCTACGCTCAGAATGACACTAAGAGAAACTGTCATCCTGAACCCTTCGGTTGTCACTCTGAACGAAGTGAAGAGTCTCAGGGTAAACTCCGTGAAGGATCTCTCCGAAATCTCCGCGCCTGAAGCGCGCCTTGAACACCGAAACGGAACGCTGCTATGGTTGTACTAACCGCAGCGCATCGGAGAAACCATGCCCGTAGAAAACCAGCTCGAGTTCGGCATCGCGGCGCCGCAAATTCACGCCAAGCTTCCGGTGAACGTGGACGAGATCCAGCGTTATCTCAGACGCGCCGAAGAACTTAACTTCCACAGCATCTGGGTGCAGGAGCAGGCGGGGCTCAGACAGGCCGCAGCCGCCATGGAGGGCATTACGATGCTGAGCTATGCAGCCGCCGTCACGCGGCGCGTGCGGCTCGGCATGGCGGTGTTTCTGATCAACTTGAGGAATCCGATCCATCTCGCCAAGAGTCTTGCGAGCCTCGATCAATTGAGCCTGGGTCGTCTCATCGCCGGCGTCGGCCTCGGCGCCGTGACGCGGCTCTATCAAGCCTACGGCCTCTCGCCCGACAAGCGGATCGCCCGTTTTAACGAAGCGCTGACGCTGATGCAAAAGTTATGGACCGAGGACAACATCACGTTCGAGGGGCAGTTCTGGCAGCTCAAGAACGCCACGCTCGTGCCCAAGCCGTTGCAGAAGCCGCATCCGCCGATCTGGTTCGGAGGTAACGCGCCGGCCGCGCTCAAGCGCGCGGCGCTCCGCGGCGGCGGCTTCATGGGCGCGGGCTCGTCGTCGACGGCGAATTTCACAGAGCAGGTCAAGACGGTGCGGCAGGCGCTCGCCGAGGCGAACAAAAATCCGGCGGACTTTACCATCGCCAAGCGCGTCTATATCGCCGTCGATCGCGACCGCGATCGCGCGGCCAAACGATTAAAAGAGTGGTTCGGCCTCTACTACGGCACCGCCGACCTGGCGGAAAAAGTTTCGGTCTGGGGCAGCGCGGAGGAATGCGCGTCGCAGATCAATGACATCGCCGCCGCCGGCGCGCGCGTGCTGCTGCTCAATCCGGTGTTCGACTTGATGGAGCAGATGGAAGTCCTTGCCGGAGAAGTTATCCCGCGGGTTGCGAGCAAGTAGAGGCTCGAATCGGCCTCGCTGGACACCGGATAGGTTCTTGGAGTAGAGACAAAAGACGAAATTGATGAAAGGAGACGACATGAGCATCAAACTGTACCAGAGCGAGACGTCCATGTTCTGTGAAAAAGTCCGGATCGTTCTCAAGATGAAAAATCTTCCTTACGAGGTGTCCGACGTGCGGCCCAACCGCCAGCCGCTGATCGATTTCTCCGGCCAGAGAAAGATTCCGGTCATGGACTTCAACGGCAAGTGCGTGATCGACTCGACTTTCATCTCCGCTTTTTTGGAGGAAAAATATCCCGAGAACAGCATCTACCCGAAAACTCCGTCGGATAAGGGGCTCTGTCTGATGCTGGAAGATTGGGCGGACGAGGTCTTGAATCTCGCCATACGCGGGTTCCGCCACGCCGAGACTCCGGAGGCCCGGAAGGAAGCGGAGAAAGGCCTGGAACTCCACTTCCGCACGCTCGATCAATTTTTCACCGGCAGGCAATTCATCTTCGGGCGGATGACGATGGCGGACATCGCGATTTTCGTCCAGCTGCATTATCTTTATACCGCGGTCAAATATGAGATTCCGGCGGCCCACAAGAATCTTCTCCTTTGGATGGATTTCATACGCGCGAGCTTGAAGCTCGAGTCGCTCCAGGCGAGCGCGGCGTAGTCCAACGCAAGGAATTTTATGAAGATCGCCGTGGACCGAAGCAAGTGCAAGGGCGTCAGGAACTGCGCTTCGATCGCGCCGAAGGTTTTCGATATCGACGAGGAATTCAAAGCTATCGTGCTCGATTCGCACGGCGACGACGACGCCGATATCCTGAAGGCGGCCAAGTTCTGTCCGGTTCAGGCGATCCTGCTCGCGGATGAAGCGACCGGCAAAAAAATCTTCCCGTAAAACGCGGGCGGGCGGCTCGTTGTGGCCGAGAAGAAAACTAAAAAGACCGCTGGAAAGCGAAGAAAAAAACCCGCGGGGCAGTCGTGCGGCCTCACCGCCGCGGAGCTTTCGGCCGGCGCGGCGACGGCGGAGATCGCCGAGGTCGGACGCGAGGTCGAGCGCGACGGCGGTAAGGTGCTCGGCGCGTATCGCGAGCCGTACGCCGGAAACTGGCTCGTGCTCGCCGCGCTGCCGATCGAGCAAATCGAGCCGACTCCTTACCAGCGCAATCTTTCCGAGACGCACGTCCGCAAGCTCGAAACCGTCATCGGCAAGCTCAACCGTTTTCTCGATCCGATCATCGCCGTGCGGGCAAAACGTTCCCAAGACGGAGTGCGCTACTGGACGCCGAACGGCAATCACCGCCTGGCGGCGATGCGGACGCTGGGCGCGAAGTGCATCGTTGCGATTCTCGTGCCGGAAGAGGCCACGGCGTACCAGATTCTCGCGCTGAACACCGAGAAGGCGCACAACCTGCGCGAGAAATCGCTGGAGGTGATCCGCATGGTCCGCGAGCTGGCAACGCTCGACGATGCGAGCGAGGAAGCCTACGCGCTGGAGTTCGAAGAGGCGGCGTTCATCACGCTCGGCCTCTGCTACGAAGAGCGGCCGCGCTTCAGCGGCGGAGCGTATCATCCGGTGCTCCGGCGCGCCGATGCTTTCCTCAAGCAGCCGCTCAAGGCGGCGCTCAAGACGCGGGCCGAGCGCGCCAAGGCGCTGCTTGAGCTCGACGATCTCGTCGTCGCAAAGGTGGAGGCCTTGAAAGCGCGCGGCATGACGAGTCCCTATCTCCGAAGTTTCGTCGTCGCGCGGATCAATCCGATCCGCTTCCGGCCCAAGGACGCCGCGCCGCTCGGCTTTGACGAGATCGTCGAGCGCATGTCGAAAGCGGCGGCGAAGTTCAATCCGGAAAAAATAAAAATGGAGGACTTGGCTCGCTCCGGCGGCGCCCCGGACGGAGCGGCCGTTGAGTAAAACAGCCGGCGTCATCGGCTCGATTCGCGAAATCGGCGCGGAGCGCCTCAAATTCCTCGGCGTCATCACCGGCGGCCATTTTTTCATTCACTGGTTCCAGCAGCTCTATCCAGTCGTCATTCCCTCGATCAAGTCGGGGCTCGGCCTCGACGACGTGCAAGTCGGCGCGCTCAACTCTGCGCGCCAATTTGCTCAAGGCACACTCGACCTGCCGCTAGGCATGCTGTCCGACGCGATGGTGCGCCATCGCGGCCTGATCCTCGCCTCGGCTCTCGCTTCGATGGGCGCGGCCTATTTTCTCATGGGCGTCGCGCCGTCGCTTTTCTGGGCGCTCGTCGCCTCGGGTCTGGTCGGACTCGGAACTTCTCTCTGGCATCCGGCGGCTTCGGCATCTCTCTCGAATCGATTTCCCGAACGCCGCGCCACCGCGCTGGCGGTGCACGGCATGGGCGCGACGATCGGCGACACGCTGACTCCGATCGCGGCCGGCGCGCTGCTGGTCGCGTTTCGCTGGAACTCGGTGCTGGCGCTGCAACTCTTGCCCGCGCTCCTCCTCGGCTATCTCCTCTGGCGCGCGATCGCGGGATTTTTCGCCGGAGCGGAGACGCGCCCCTGGCGCGCCGCCGAGTTGCGCGAGGTTTACGATCTGGCCCGAAACAAACTTTTTCTCGGCATCTGCCTCGCCACCGCTTTCCTCCAGATGGGCCGCGTCACCGTCATGACGTTCCTGCCGATCTACATACAGGAAAATCTCGGCTACTCGCCTTTCGGTCTCGGCGTTTACATCGGCCTGATGCACGCGATGGGAACGGTCTCGCAGCCCGTGATGGGTTTTCTATCCGACCGCTTCGGCCGCAAGGCCGTCTTGCTTCCATCGTTCATCACGCTCGGGGTCTTGTTTTTTCTTCTCGCCGTCGCCGCGCCCGGCGTACAGCTCGGTCTCGTGATCGTCGCCATCGGCCTGTTTTTCTACACGCTGATCAACGTGACCAACGCCGCGACGATGGACGTCGCCGGCGCCAACATTCAGGCCTCTTCGTTCGGACTCGGCTCGCTCGTGTCGCAGATCATCGTCTTTCCCATACCGATCGGTGCCGGCTATCTCGTCGGCATTTACGGAATGGTCTCGGCTTTCTGGTTGTCCGGAATATTTCTCATCTTGGGCGCCGCAACGCTCGTGCCGCTGAAGCTCTATCGAGGAACGGGCGGAAGAAAAGGATGAGGGATGAAGGATGAGGGATGAAATCGGAAAGAGGGAAAGGAGTCTTCCATGGGCGTTGTGATCGGCACCGGACTATTCACGTACGAAGTCGCCGAAGGCTGGGGCAAGCTGCCCGACGGCTGGACTTACCGCGAGGTTGCGGCCGTCGGCGTGGACAAGCAAGATCGCGTCTATGTCTTCACCCGCGGCGAGCATCCCGTCATTGTCTTCGATCGCGAAGGAAATTTTCTCCGCTCGTGGGGCGACGGCCTCTTCAAGCGCGCGCACGGCGTCACGATGGCGCCTGACGAGACGATTTTTCTTACGGACGACGGCGACCATACGGTGCGGAAGTGCGCGCTCGACGGCAAAGTCCTGATGACGTTGGGCATCCCCGGCAAGCCCGCGCCGTATCAGAGCGGCGAGCCGTTCAATCGCTGCACGCACGTCGCGTTCTCGCCGCAAAACGAATTCTACGTCTCCGACGGCTACGGCAACTCGCGCGTGCACAAATATTCTCCCGACGGAAAGCTGCTTTTCTCCTGGGGCGAGCCGGGCAGCGATCCGGGACAGTTCAACATCGTGCACAACATCTGCACGGACCGCGACGGCTGGGTTTACGTCGCCGACCGGGAGAATCACCGCGTGCAGGTCTTCGACGCGAACGGGAAGTTCGAGACCCAGTGGCACAACATGCACCGGCCGTGCGCGTTATATATGGACGGCGGCGCGAACCCGCTCTGCTACATCGGCGAGCTGGGACCCAGCATGCCGGTCAACAAAGATATTCCCAACTTGGGCCCGCGGCTCAGCATCCTCTCGCGCGACGGAAAATTGCTCGCGCGCCTGGGCGACATCCGCCCCGGCGAAGCGCCCGGGCAGTTCATCGCGCCGCACGGCCTTGCGCTCGATTCGCGCGGCGATATTTACGTCGCCGAAGTTTCCTGGACGATCGCCGGGCAGCATTTAAAGCCGCCGCGAGAGATGCGGAGTTTGCAGAAGCTGGTGAAGCGGGGATAAACACGGTCGAATCATTCGCACTTCGACAAGCTCAGTGCGAACGGACTAGGAAAACGCCGTTCATGGTGAGCTAGTCGAACCAGAACGGCGTTGCCGAATTAAGTGATACCGTGCACTGGTTACTCGTTGACTCGGTGGAATCGAATAACGAATCAACGAATAACTATTAACGAGAATCCGCGCTGCCCGGAATGGCGAAGGCAAACAGACCGATGGTCACCGCCAGCAGCGCCATGGCGCTCAAGCCGAGAGACCAGTGCACGCCGATGAAACCGCCCAAGATGCCGACGGTCACACCGCTGAAGGCTCTAAGGCCGTTGCTCGACATATTGAAGAGACCGATCAGCCTCCCGCGCAAATTCGCCGGCGCCGTGAGCTGGACGAGCGTCTGGGCCATCGACCCGAAAGTGAGATTGAGAACGCCGGCCAGGAAGAGCAGCACAAGCGCGACCGGATAGCTGTTCGTAGCGGCAAATCCCGTGATTGCCACGCACCAGAGCGCGCCGGCGATAATCGCCGTGCGCATGTTCGCGCGCAGCCATCCCCTGCCCTCCAGCAAAAGTCCGCCGATCACCGCGCCGGCGGCATTGGCTGTCAGCAAGAGACTGTAGGCTGCGCCTGTTTTATCGGTTCCAAGGTCGTGCGCGTACTCGGGCATCTGAGCTTGAAAAGCGTTGCCGACGAAGAGCGACGAAAAACCGGCCAGCAGCACCATGGACAAGATGACGCGGTTGCCGGAAACCTGCTTGAGCGCTTCCACCGCATCCTTCATTCCAAGTCCCCGCGCCTTGGCGCCGCGCGTCCCATGCTTGCTGTGCCCGGTGTATGGAACCTTCAGCAACCACACGGTCAACGGGAGATAGATCAGGACATTCGCAAGAAGTCCGACGGACGGGCCGAGCAGGAGCATAAGTCCGCCGCCGACGGCAGGCCCAAGAAAAACTCCGAGCTGGCGACCCGTTGAATTGAGCCGCACGGCGCTCTGGAGATGTTCGGAGCCGACGATGTCGTGGATGAGAAGCTGGCTTGCGGGCTGCCACAGCACGCCCGCGAGGCCGTGGACGACGAGCAACGCCGCCGCGTGCCACATCTGCATCGTGCCGGTGAGAAAGAGCAGCCCCCAAGTCAACGACACCAACATGTACATGATCTGCGCCGCCTGGATGATCCGCCGACAATCGTAGCGGTCGGAGAACGCGCCGAAATAAACCGAGAAAAGGAGAAACGGCAGCCAGTGGGTAAGCACCGCGAAGCCCGCCAGGGTCGGCGAATGGAAAGCTTGGAAAATGACCCAGTAGCTGATGACGTGCTCGATGTTGTCGGCCATCATGGACAACATGTTGGTGATGAAATAGATCCGGTAGTCGCGATGATGCAGCGCCGCGAACGCGACTTTGTCGCGCGCCGGCGATTCGGCTTCGCTCGCGGCTTCAGCCACGGATATTTTTTTTACATTCTCCGACGACAACGAAAAATTTCTCCCTGCTCGAACCTATCGGAAGCTGCCGGGTCATGCAAACGGGCTCCGCCCGGTTGCGAGTTCCGGGTTTCGGGTTTCAGGTTTTAACTCGAGACCCGAAACACGAAACTACACGCTTTCGTGCTAGCCCCTTAAGGATTGTTCCAGCCAGGCGACGACTTCCTCGGCGTGCCGATCGGGAGGAAAGACCGGATAGAAAACTTTCTCGATGCGTCCGTCGCCGAGAATGAGCGTCAACCGTTTGATCAGCGTCGTCGATTCGACTTGGAAGGTCGGGAGGCGAAGCGCTTTGGCGAAAGTAAGATTAGCGTCGCTCAACAACTCGAACGGAAGATGGAGCCGCTCGGCCGCTTCGCGCTGATCTTCCGTCGTCTGCGCGCTGAGACCGAAGACATTCGCGCCGAGAGATTTGAGCTCGTTGAAGTGATCGCGAAACGCGCACGATTCAGGCGTGCAGCCGCGCGCGCCGGGAATCTCGTTCCACCCCTTCGGCGGTTCCACATCGGGCCTTCCCGTGCGCGGGTAACAATAGACGACGGTTCGGCCGCGGAGAGTCGCGAGATCGACGACGCGCCCGGCCGTCGAATGCAGCGCTATCGACGGCACGCGCATGCCCGCGAGATGATCGCACGCGCCGTCGTCGATGGGGACGGGAAGATCTTCTGGAAGTCGGTAGATATTGTCGGCTCGCGGCATGGGCTAATAGGCTGTCATTCTGAGCGAAGCGAAGAATCTCTCTTCGCGTTCTGCCCCGCTCGGGAGGATCACGACGCCGGCGAAACGCTCTTCTCTCCCAATAACTTTAAAATCTTCTCCTGCACGCCGCCGAAGCCGCCGTTGGACATGACGAGAATCACGTCGCCGCGCGCGGCCTCGCGCGCGACGTGCCGCGCGATGTCGTCGGGCTGCTCGATGAGCAACGCTTTGCCGTTGCCGGACAGGCGGTTGATCTCGGCCACGACTTCCTCGGCCGGCAAACGCTCTTCGACGGGAATTTTCTCCGGCTGGTAGAGTCCGGCGACGACGACGCGGTCGGCGCGCGCGAGCGCGAGGGGGAATTCGCGCGCGAAGACGCGGCGCCGGCTGGTGTTGCTGCGCGGCTCGAAGATCGCCCAGATTCTCCTCCCCGAATATGCGGCCCTCACTGCGCCGATGGTCTCTTCGATCGCCGTCGGATGATGCGCGAAGTCGTCGAGAACGGTGATCCCGCCGACTTCGCCTTTCAGCTCCTGTCGCCGGCTGACGCCGGCGAACGTCGCCATGCCTTCTCGAATCGTCTCCGGCGCCACACCGAGATCCCGCGCCGTCGCATAGACGGACAGCGCGTTCATTACGTTGTGGCGGCCGATGAGACCGACTTTCACTTCGCCTTCCGAATGCAATCCATCGAACGGCTCGAACCGGCTCGCGCCGCCCGCGACGCGGAGGTTGAGCGCCTGCCAGCCCTGCGGCTCTTTGTCGCCGTAGAAAGTTATTGGACAGCGCGCGGACGCGGCTACTTCTTTCGCCGCTTCGTACTCGTTGCAGACCAACAGACTGCCGGAGGGCGGAATGATTTCCGCGAGCTTGCGAAACGCGCTCTTGAGATGATCGAGATCGCGATAAATGTCCGCGTGGTCGAATTCCAAACTGGTGAGAATCACTTTCTCCGGCCGGTAGTGAAGGAACTTGGGCCCTTTGTCGAAGAACGCGCTGTCGTATTCGTCTCCTTCCAGCACGACCCAGTCGCCGCCGCCCTGGCGGAAGCCGCCGCCGAAATTCCGCGGCATGCCGCCGATAAAAAAACTCGGCTCCCATCCCGCCTTGGCGAGAACCCAGGCCATTAACGCCGAGGTCGTCGTCTTGCCGTGCGTCCCGGCGATGACCAGCGACCTTTTCGAGCCGATGAGAAATCGGCCGAGCGCCTGGGGAAAGGAAACGTACGGCACGCCGAGGCCGAGCATTTCCTCGACTTCCGGATTATTTCGCGACACGGCGTTGCCGACGACGACGAGATCGGGCCGGCCGCCGAGAGCATTGCGAAGATGCTCCGCAGCGTAGCCCGTCATCACGTCGATGCCGAGATCGGCGAGATACGCGCTCATCGGCGGATAAACGTTTTGGTCCGAGCCGGTGACGCGATAGCCCTGGGAGAGCAACAGGCCGGCGAGCGGCGCCATGCCGACGCCGCATACCGCGATCAGATGAACGTGGCCGCCGCGCGGAAGCTCGCTCATTGAGACAGCGCTTTCATGATGAGGTCGTGGATGTGCGGGCGAAACGTTTTGAGCTTATCGTTATTGCGCGACGGATGCACGCGGTTGGTGAGCAAAATCACGTGACAATCTTTTTCCAGGTCCCACCAAATAGATGTCCCGGTGAAGCCCAGATGGCCGATCGAGGTTGGAGAAAAAAATGCTCCGCTGGAGGAATCCTCCGCCGACGGCGTGTCCCAGCCGAGCGCGAACGTCGACGCGGCGACGGCCGAGTCGCGCGTGAAAAATTCCCGGACCAGCGGCGCGGGCAACTGCGGATCGTCGCCGTACACGCACTTGCGAAAACGGAGCAGCAGACGATGGATGTCGCGCGCGTTCGAGAAGAGACCCGCGTGACCGGCGACTCCGCCCATCGCGTAGGCATTGTCGTCGTGCACTTCGCCGCAGAGAATGCGCTTGCGCCAGGGGCACTCTTCGGTCGGCGCGATCACCTCATGCACCGGTTGCAGCCGCCGCGCGCGGATTTGCGCGAGATCGATAAACGAAGTCGAGCGCAGTCCGGTCGGCTTGAAAATTTTATCCTGGCAATAGCGATCCAGGCTCCAACCGGCGATTTCTTCCGCCACTTCTCCGAGAAGGATGTAGCCCAAGTCGCTGTAGAGCGCCTGCGTGCCCGGCGGGCTCAGCGCTTTTTCCCTGTGAATCTGCTCGAAGACGTAGTGCTTGGCGGCGTGGCTGGCGACGTAATTGACTTTGCCCTTTTTCTGATCCCGGACGATGTCTTCGTAATAAGCCTTCCACGCCGGCAGGCCGGAACAGTGCGCCAGCAATTGGCGGAATGTGACATAATTTTTGCCGAACACGCCGAAGTTGGGGAAGAAGCGCGTCACGCGATCGTCGAGCCGCAACTTCTTTTCAGCCACGAGCAGCATGATCGCGGGCGCGGTCGCCAGCGGCTTGGTAAGCGAGGCGAGATCGAAGATCGTGTCGATCCGCATCGGGGTTTTATCCGGCACAAGCGAGCGACAGCCGAAAGCCGCCTCGAACCGAACCTCTTCGCCTTTGGCGGCGAGCGCGACCGCGCCGGGAAAAACTCCCTGCGCGACCGCTTCGCTCAAGGCATTCTCGACGGCTTGAAACGGCATCGCTTTAACCGGAAAAAATTATCGCACCGGCGATTCGAGCAGCGTCAACGCCGGCTCCTTTCCCTCGAGTCTCATCTTGACGCCGAACGGCATGAGCAGGTTCTCTTCCGCGTGCCCCGCGTCGAGGCCCGAAACCACCGGATAGGGAGCATCGCGGAAAATATCCTGGACGATCTCCTCAAAACCGCGCTCGCCTTCGCCTTCGCAATCCGTGAAGCTGCCGAAGACGACGCCCGCCGGAGCGGCGAGCTTGCCGGCCATTTTTAGGTGCGTGAGCATGCGTTCGATGCGATAAGGCTTTTCGCCCACGTCTTCGAGCAGAAGAATTTTATTCGCGGTGTCGATTTCGTATGGCGTGCCGAGCGTGGTGACGATCGTCGATAGACAGCCGCCGGCCATCTCCCCTTCGACCGTTCCGGGTCGGATCGGCGCGCCGAGAGCCAGGCGCCATTGCCGCTTTTCGCCCGTGAGCGTCCGCCAAAAAAAATCGGCGCTTTTTTCTTTCAAGCCCCGCGCCAGTTCCATCGCCGCCATCGGGCCGTGAAACGCGACCATGCCGCAGCGCTGGACGAGCCAGTTCAAAAGGATGCTGAGATCGCTGTAGCCGACGACAATTTTCGGCCGGCGGCGAATACGCGCGGCGTCGAGAAACGGCAGCAACTGGACCGAGCCGAAACCGCCGCGCGCCGCAAAGATCGCCGCGATGTCGTCGCGCTCGAAAAACTTGCCGAGCGCGGCAGCGCGCTTTTCCGGCGCGCCGGCGAGATAGCCGTTGCGGTCGAAAATATTTTCCGCCGGCTCGACCGCAAAGCCCGCGCGCTCGATCGCCCGCACGCCGGCTTCGAGAGCGGCGAGATCGACGGCTCCGGCGGGCGCCGCGACGGCGATTTTATCGCCTCTTTTGAGCGGAGCGGGTTTTTGTGTCTCCACAGTTATCCACAATGCGATTCCGGCACAACAGCCCGCGCTGGTGGCGGCTGTGGATAACGCTCGCGTTCGTGCTTGAGGCGCCGCTGCCGGAGATCGGATGATTTGGCATATTGACAAAAAAGCCCGTCCAGCACAAGTAATTTTTAGCGGATCGGCATCGGCGGTCGCCGCCGGGCGACCTCAGTTTGACTTCGACGGCTGCCAACAGTAATAGGGTGGCTGGGATGCCTGAGTCTTTTTTCCACGCGCGACCCACAGGGTTTGACAAGGCTGTCCACAGGGTTTTCCACAGGCATGAAGATTAAGCCGGATCAGGCCGAGAAACTGGCGAACGAGCTTTTGCGCGGCTATCGCTCGAAAGAGCTGATCGTCTTCAAGGCCCAGGAGGGCGATGTCCGGAACAAAATCAAAGACATCGTCATCAAGAACTTTCACGAAGAGGAAGTCATCGAAGAGGAGGCGCGCGCCATGCTCGCCACGCACGCCGGCGAGATGCGCCGGGCCGGCGAGGAGATGGATCAACACAAAATGTTTCTGCTGATCAAGCAGAAGATCGCCGAGAAGAAAGACTTCGTGCTATGACCCGTTCGACTTTGCTCAGGGTCATGGTGAGAGAGATCGAACCATGAGCCGCTTGACCGAGAGCCGCATTTCGCATCTGGCCCATTTGATTATCGACGGCGTCTGGAAGGGCGATCTGGCGGACTTTCCGAGCGAGGCGCGCGCTCTCGCCGAGACCAAAAAAATTGTCTCGGACTTCTTCGGCGGCGACGACCGCCTCGATGAAATCGTGCGGCAGAAGATCCAATCTCTCTCCCGCCGAGTCGCGCCCGGCACCCGTGAATGGGACGTGCTCTACCGCAAATACATGGAAGAAGAGTCGCGAAAGCAGCGCAAATAGCCGCCTTGCTTTTCCAGGTTCCGTATGTAATAGGTGTTGGATTGGCCCGTCACAGAGCGCCGCAGGTCTCTTGACAGTATAAATTTCGTGCTTAAATAATGGCCGCTGCGTAACAGCCGCCAAGGCGATATTTTTTCAAAATCAGCTAGTCAAGCTGAAGGAGGAGCGAAGTGAAGATCAGACCTTTGCAGGATCGCGTTATCGTAAGAAGGATCGAAGAGGAGGAAAAAACCAAGGGAGGCATCATCATCCCGGACACCGCCAAAGAAAAGCCGCAGGAGGGCAAAGTGGTCGCCGTCGGTAAAGGGAAGGTGAACGAGGACGGCAAGGTCGTGCCGCTGGACGTGAAGGTGAACGACCGGATTCTCTTCGGCAAATATTCCGGCTCGGAAATCAACATCGACGGCGAAGAACATCTCATCATGCGCGAGGAAGATATTCTCGGCGTGATCGAAAAATAACCATTCCCTAAAAATCAGGAGGCAAAGACGATGGGAGCAAAGATCATAAAATTTGATCAAGATGCGCGCGAGGCGATTCTCAAGGGAGTGAATCTCCTAGCGGACGCGGTGACGGTGACCCTCGGACCCAAAGGGCGGAACGTGGTTCTGGACAAATCTTACGGCGCGCCAACCGTGACCAAAGACGGAGTCACGGTGGCGAAAGAGATCGAGCTCGAAGACAAGTTCGAGAACATGGGCGCCCAGATGGTGAAGGAAGTCGCGAGCAAGACTTCCGACGTCGCGGGCGACGGCACGACCACGGCCACCGTGCTGGCGCGGGCGGTCTTCGCCGAAGGCGTCAAGATGGTGGTCGCCGGCCATGACCCGATGGCGCTCAAACGCGGCATCGACAAGGCGGTCGCGGCCGTCGTCGAGGAGCTCAAGAACGTCTCGAAACCCACCAAGGACCCCAAAGAAATCGCGCAAGTCGGAACCATCGCGGCGAATAACGATTCGACGATCGGCGACGTGATCGCGGAAGCGATGAACAAAGTCGGCAAAGAAGGCGTCATCACCGTCGAGGAGGCCAAGGGCCTGGAGACGACGCTGGAAGTCGTCGAAGGCATGCAGTTCGACCGCGGCTATCTCTCCCCCTATTTCGTCACCGATCCGGAAAGAATGGAATGCGTCATTCAGGACGCCTACCTGCTTTTAAACGAGAAGAAAATCGGCTCGATGAAAGAGCTGCTGCCGATCCTCGAACAGATCGCCAAGACCGGCAAACCGTTCCTGCTCGTGGCGGAAGACATCGAAGGCGAGGCGCTGGCGACGCTGGTCGTGAATAAGATCCGCGGCACGCTCCAGTGCTGCGCGGTCAAAGCGCCGGGCTTCGGCGACCGCCGCAAATCCATGTTGGAAGACCTCGCCATTCTCACCGGCGGCAAAGTCATCGCCGAGGAGTTGGGCATCAAGCTGGAAAACATCACGCTGCAGGATCTCGGCCGCGCCAAGAGAATCGTCATCGATAAGGAGAACAGCACGATCATCGATGGCGCGGGCAAGAAGGCCGACCTCGAAGGACGCATCAAACAGATCCGCGCGCAAATTGAGGAGACCACCTCCGACTACGACCGCGAGAAACTCCAGGAGCGGCTCGCCAAGCTGATCGGCGGCGTCGCCGTCATCAACGTCGGCGCGGCCACCGAAGTCGAGATGAAAGAGAAGAAGGCCCGCGTCGAAGATGCGCTGCACGCGACGCGCGCCGCGGTCGAAGAAGGCATCGTCCCCGGCGGTGGAGTCGCGCTGCTGAGAGCCTCGTCGGCTCTCGAAAAGCTTAAAGTCCCCGAAGAAGAGAAGTGGGGCGTCAACATCGTGCGCCGCGTACTGGAAGAGCCGCTCCGCCGCATCGCGATGAACGCGGGCGTCGAGGGCGCCATCGCGCTGCAAAGAGTCAAAGACGGCAAGGGCGCTTTCGGATTTAACGCCGCCACAGAAGAGTACACCGATCTCATGAAGGCCGGCATCATCGACCCGACCAAGGTCGTGCGCACGGCGCTGCAAAACGCCGCCTCCGTGGCCGGTTTGATGCTGACCACCGAGGCAATGGTGGCCGAGAAACCGGAAGAAAAAGGCGCCATGCCTGCCATGCCTCCCGGCGGCGGCATGGGCGGAATGGGCGGCATGGGCGGCATGATGTAATCCTACACCTCTGAACACCCCGGCCCGTCCATAGATTGGACGGGCCGGGTACTTCCCGCCTTGACAACATAGCGAAGTCCCTTTATCCGTTGAAAAGATCACCGCTCAGTCGATTCCCTGCACATGTTTGAAACCTTAGCCGACAAGCTGGAGCTGACCTTCAAAAAACTGCGGGGTCAGGGAAAAATCCGGGAAAATAATATCGACGAAGCGCTGCGCGACGTTCGCCTCGCGCTGCTCGAGGCCGACGTCAACTTCAAAGTCGTCAAAACTTTCCTCGAAGCGATCAAGGCAAAGGCCCGAGGCCAGAATGTCCTCGCGAGCTTGAGTCCCGACCAGCAGTTCATCAAGATCGTTCACGAAGAGTTGACCCGCCTTTTGGGCGGAGAGCGCGTCGAGCTGGAGCTGAAGGGCGCGCCGCCGCAGATTCTCATGCTCGTGGGTTTGCAAGGCTCCGGCAAGACGACGACGGCCGCGAAGCTGGCGCTCTACTTGAAGCAAGAAAAAAAGCGCAAGCCCTATCTCGTTCCCGCGGATATTTACCGGCCGGCCGCGATCGAGCAGCTTCAAACGCTCGGCCGCAGCCTCGATCTTCCCGTTTACGACACGAAGCCGGATCAATCCGCGCCGGCGATTTGCCGCGATGCGGTGGAGCAGGCGAAGCGGCAGTTTTGCGACGTGGTGCTCATCGACACCGCCGGCAGGTTGCACATCGACGACGAGCTGATGGAGGAGCTCAATGCCGTCGCGGCGGCGGTTCATCCCCAGCACAACCTTTTCGTCGCCGACGCAATGACCGGACAGGACGCGGTCAACCAGGCCGAGGGCTTCAATCGCCGGCTCGATCTCACCGGCATCATTCTTACGAAGATGGATGGCGACGCGCGCGGCGGCGCCGCATTGTCGATGCGCGAGATCGTCGGCAAGCCGATTCTCTTCTGCGGCGTCGGCGAAAAGCCGGACGCGCTGGAGCCTTTTTATCCCGACCGGCTGGCGGCGCGGATTCTCGGCATGGGCGACGTGCTGTCGTTGATCGAAAAGACCCAGCAGGTCTACGAAGCCAAGGAAGTCGAGCGCCTGGAAAAACAAATCCGCAAGAACCAGTTTTCCCTCGAAGACTTTCAGGCGCAGTTGAAGCAGATCAAGAAGATGGGCTCGATCGGAGATTTGCTGGAGATGGTCCCCGGCGCGCGCAAGCTCGGCCAGCAGGTCGATTTCGGCCAGGCGGAGAAGGAACTCAAGCGCGTGGATGCGATCATCAATTCGATGACGCTGGAGGAGCGGCGCAGTCCGGCCGTCCTGAACGGCAGCCGCCGGAAGCGGATCGCCAAGGGCAGCGGCACCACCGTCACCGACGTGAATCGCTTGATGAAGCAATTTTTAGAAATGAAAAAAATGATGCAGCGAATGAGCCGCGGGGGTATGCGCGGGCTGTTCAACCGCACGGCGATGCCGTTCCAATAACAAAAGGAGAGAGATTGTGAGCGTAAAAATTAGACTGAGCAGGCATGGCGCGAAGAAGAAGCCGCACTATCGCATCGTCGTGAGTGATTCCCGCTCGCCGCGCGACGGCAAATTTATCGAGCAGGTCGGCAGCTACGACCCGAGAGCCGTCACCGGCGGGCTCAAAATCAACCGGGAAAAAATCGACTCGTGGATCAAGCGAGGGGCCAAGCCGTCGCAGACGGTTTCGGAGTTGATCAAGAAGTCTCAAGGCAACCACGCCTAGGCGCAGGGGGCGACTTCTCGTGAAGGAATTAGTTCAGTACCTGGCGAAATCGCTGGTGAGCAACCCCGACGCGGTCGAAGTCAAAGAGATCGAAGGAGAGACCACGTCGGTTCTCGAGCTGAAAGTCGCCAAAGAGGATCTCGGCCGAATTATCGGCAAGCAAGGCAGAACCGCCAACTCCATCCGGACGATTCTCAACGCCGCCGCTTCCAGGACCAACCGCAAAATCGTTCTGGAAATCGTCGAAGAGAAATAATCCCACGGCTCCGGAATCCCAACCACCGCGACTCGTCGCCCTCGGAGAAATCGTCGCCACTCATGGCATCGACGGGTGGCTGAAGTTAAACCCGTACAATCCCAACAGCCCCGCCCTTCTTGCCGCGCAGGAAATTTTTCTCGAAAAGGACGGCGCGCGCGCGACGCATCGACTGCAAGCGATCAAGCCGCACAAGAAGCAATTGCTCATTCGCCTCGCCGGCGTCGAGGAAATCAACCAGGCGCAAAAATGGATCGGCTGGATTGTCTCCGTCGCCGAAACCGATCTCCCGCCACTGCAGGACGACGAGTATTACTACTATCAGGTCGTCGGCCTCGAAGTTTTCACCACCGGCGGCAAATTCCTCGGAAAGATCGCGCGCATCACCCCCACGCCCGGCGGCGATCTCTACGTCGTCGAGAGCGAAGCGAAAGAATATTTGATCCCGGTGACGAAAGAGATCATTCAGAAGATCGACTTCGACGCGGGACGAGTGATCATCAACCCGCCGGAGGGATTGTTGGAGTTGTAAGGTACCACCGAGTGCCAACCAGGAAAGTGCCGCCTTTACTAATTGCTCCGACTATCGGAGTCGCGGTATTTTTCCGCTAGCAAATGACTGGCAAGATTTTTTTAAATGAGGAATAGTAGATGCTATAGTACAGCACACTAAATAGTTAACGTTCCCGCCCACGACTATGTCGTTCAGCCAACGTAAAGGACTCACGCCTGTCCGCACAATGCTGCAAGTGGGCAGCATGGACGACGCACTACGCGCATCACTCTGGAACCTCCTGCACATCCATATTTGGGATACTGATAGGTTCCTCTGGTCGTCGTCCGGCGAAACGGGGGTTATTGGAAAATTCGCGAAGGCTCTCTGGTTTCAACATTTTAAGAAACCTTTTAGTGATATTCCGGCAATGCCCGGGTTGATCTTAGATAAGATCGAGCGCTATTATTTTGCGTCTCAATGGAATGAAGTTTATGATTTCTTAGAGGTGGTGGTCGCCGTGTGGCCGGATCCAGGCTTGCAGAAGGTTATTAACCACGTACTAGAGCGTGAGCTTGCTGGATATCAGCTGGTAAACCGTCAATTTGTTGATGTCACAGACCCTCAAGAAATTGCAGCACTGGAAGAAGCTATAAGCCAGGACCAGTTCGGCTCGGTTTCAGCACATCTATCGCGAGCACTGGAATTGCTCGCGGATCGCAAGAATCCCGATTATCGCAATTCCATCAAGGAGTCCATCTCGGCCGTTGAAAGCCTCGCTCGCATCTTGACGAAGAACGAGAAGGCGACTTTGGGTGACGCGCTGAAACTGTTGGAACGGTCTAAAGCGCTCCATCCGGCCCTACGAGAGGGGTTTTCAAAACTTTATGGCTATACGAGCGATGCGCAGGGCATTCGCCACGCGATGTTGGACGAGCCAAATCTAACGGCCGCCGATGCCAAGTTCTTTTTGCTTTCCTGTACGACCTTTATTAACTATCTCAAAGCCCAAGTTGGAAAATGAGTCCCCCCCTGCCCGCCCAGCTTCAGTTGGACGCACAAGCAACGGAGTAGGAAAATCAGCGTATGTGGGTTTTCGGGTATGGATCGCTGATGTGGGATGGTTGGGAACAGCCGTTGGGGGGGTTGCGTATCGACGGCGCAGTTCTTACAGGTTTTCGTCGCTCGTTCAACAAACAGTCAGTGACAAACTGGGGGACATCTAATGGACCTGGTCCAACTCTTGGACTTGAGCCCCGCCAAGCGGGTAAGTGCATCGGGACCGCGTTCAGTTTTCCAGACAAGACGCGCACCGCTGTAGTGAATCTGCTAACGCGTAGAGAAGGTCCGTCCTTCGCTTTGATTGAACTCCCGGTACTTCTGCCCGATGGTCGAGAGATCATTGCCCTCACTCCAGTAAACGACAGGAGCAAGTCTACTTATATTGGGAACGTCTCCCTTAAAAAACGTGCTGCGATGGCAAAAACTGCAAGAGGGAATAAAGGAGCTTGCGCTGATTACATACGAAACATTTACAAAAAACTTGACTCGCTTGGGATACCCGACTCCGATGTCGAAGAGTTCTGGACACTGGTGAGGAGTTGACCTCGGATGACAACTGACGAACTGGCGGTCGCATCTTCGCAACCCTTTCGTGTCTATCTCGACTCGAAAGACATCATCGAGGTCGATCGAGACAGAAAAATCACTGAGTCGTTGCCTGAAGTATTTGTCAACGCACGCGCGACGCTGGTTCTCTCGTCTACGCTTATCGATGAGCTTCTTGAACCTCTTCGTCGCCGTGAGGGTGGCTCGGTAACCCGCCTGATGAACACCCTCGAAGCAACACCTCACTGTTGGCTACGGACTGTGGATCTTGAGCAGTCAGAGCTACGTAGTGCTTCAGAAGCGGTCTCTGCCAAATGCACGCTAATGCGTCCAGTCCCATTCCGCAGCTCATACCTCGAGACTGGGTTCGTCGATGACAAAACGAGGCACCATTATCTCGGGAAGCCCCTGGCAGCAATTGTGTGGGACCAAGTCTACGGTGAACGCAACACCGTTCCGACCCCGAACTTAGCAGATCGATTTCCCGAAGTGGTCAAGGCTGATCGTCAGATAATCGCCACGCTAAGCGAAAACGACTATCGAAGAAAACTACGCCAGAAATTTGACCAGGCGATGCGATCCATAGTCGGTGACGCTCGAAGCAATCAGGCGCTCCTTGATTTTTTTTGGATGCATCCGGATGCGTGCCCTGCAACGCGGCTCAATTTCGAGGCTTACCACACTCTCGTCCGCGACACACAAACGTCCGCATCGGTGAACGACGTCAATGACCTGACTCGTTTTATGGCAGTACCCTACGTGGACGTCTTCACTGCGGATGGAGCAAAATGGGATCTTCTTCGAAAATTGCGGACGAGACCTGGCCTTACCGAGATGGAGCACTGGAATCGGGTAAAAGTCTTTCGGAGTTTGCATGAAGTCTTCGTATTGCTGGAAGAAAAGACCAGACGGCTGGCTGACAATCTGCCGACGCAGGGCGAATGATCATCAACCCGCCGGAAGGGTTGTTGGAGTTGTAAAGCAGCGAGCGACTTCATGACCGGAATTAAGCTGCTATTGGCTCGCTGGGCCTTCTCGCTGTTGTTCGCGGCCGTGGGCGTGTACATGTCGCGGGCCGCGCGCCGCGTGTTCTTGCTGCAGCGCGAATGGAAAGAAAAAGGAATCGTCGCGTTGGGTGAGATCGTCGGTTTCGAGTCCAAAAGCCCGACGAACGAACCCGCTCGACGAAAATTTTTTGCCCCGGTCGTCACGTTCACCGCTCAGAACGGCGATTCGATACGCTTCACGTCAGCCACGTCCTTGCGGCCGAATCCTTACGTGGTGGGCCAACGGGTAACGGTTCGCTACTTGAGCGACGATCCAGATACCGCCGATCTCGAATCGGTCACGTCCAGTTGGTGGCCGTTTATCGCCCTGCTGGTTCTTATTTTGGTTGCTTTCACTATCGCCGCGCTTCCGTTTCTCCTGGGACCGCCCGTCCCTCGTTCGTGATGCCGAACGCCCGGCGCTCTTCACGACCTCTGAGGCATGCGCTAAACTACGCGTATGCCGACTACGGTCCATCGCGCCACGCTCCGATTTCGGCAATGGGCCGGCGGAATCGCAAGGTTCCGACGGAAAGGAGCCATTGTCTGGTTCTGCATTCTCGCCATCCTTGGATTCTTCGCGCTCAACTGGGTCTATCAGACGTTTCGCAAACCCAGCGAGATTTTCGCGCCGGTCGGCGATTCCTTGTCGAAGACTCCCGAGGCCACCTGGCGGAGTTACGGATCGCTGTTCGAAAAATATTCGACGAGCGCGCTGTCGCCCGAATTTCTCGCCGCGCTGGCGCAACTCGAAGGTTCGGGAAATCCCCTCGCCCGCACCTACTGGCGCTGGCGCTGGTCATGGAATCCGCTGGAAATTTATCGGCCCGCGTCGAGCGCGGCCGGCATGTTTCAAATCACCGACGGAACTTTCGCCGAAGCGCGGAAATATTGCATCCACGATCACAAGGTTGTGAGCGATGGCCCGTGGCACGATCTCCATTCCTGCTGGTTCAACCGCCTCTATACCCGGACTCTCGCCAGCCACGCGACCGAGATGACCGCGGCCTATCTGCACCAGACGGTGGAGAATACGCTGGCGGCTCATCGCGTCGTCAAGGTTAGCGCCGGTCAAAAAGAAAAGCTCGCCGCGGTCATTCACCTGTGCGGCTCGAAGCGCGGAGACGCCTACGTCCGACAAAGATTTCAGCTATCCGCGCGTGAGAGCTGCGGCGCTCATGGCCTGCGCGGTTATCTCAATCAGATCGACGCGATGAAGCTGCGCTTTATTCGGTTAAAAAACGCGGCGACCTCTTAGATAGAGCCTGCCTCCAGATCTTTCGGGAACTAAGTCCCATCCGCGTTGTCTAACGGGTATCAAGGAGGGCGATACTCATGCGATACCATTGCCGGATTGCATCCAATCGGCTCGGAGTTTTCATTGTCGCGCTGCTTCTTTTGAGCGCCTGCGCGAACAAGCTGGATCGGCCCGCCCCAACGCCGACTCCCCCACCGCCGTCTTCATCCGCCGCACCCGCAGCGGCGGAGCGCGAGTACGGTGCTCAACTCAAGCAAGCGCAAGCGTCGAAGGCGGAGCAACAATCGCCGGCAAGTCCGATGGTAATGGAATCGCGGCAACGAAGCCTGGACCCTTCCCGAGCAGGCGCGGCAGCGCTGGGTCATTCTCCGTCGCAGTCCTTTTACTATCCTCACCCGTCAGTCGTCCCGCCGGGCGCGGATCGTTTCCCGGACAAGGAGCCGAACGGCATTCTCGCCGTCGCGGAGCATCCGGTCTCGACCTTCAGCATCGACGTCGATACCGCGTCCTATGCTTTTGTCCGTCGCGCGCTCACCGGCGGGCAGTTGCCGCCGCGCGAGGCGGTGCGCGTGGAAGAGATGGTAAATTATTTTCCCTACGCCTATCCTGCGCCCGAAGATCGCGCGCGCCCGTTCCGCGTAACGACAACGGTCATGCCGAGTCCGTGGAACGCCGACAACCAGCTCATGCACATCGCCATCCGCGGCTACGACATCGCGCGCGCCGAGCGGCCGCGCGCGAATATCGTTCTCTTGATCGACACGTCGGGCTCGATGGCGCCGAGCGACCGCCTGCCGCTCTTGCAACAAGGCTTTCGCCTCTTCGCGCAGCAGCTCCGCGACGACGATCGCGTCGCAATCGTGACTTACGCGGGCCAGGCGCAGACCGCGCTGGAGCCGACGGCCGGACGCGACAGGCACAAGATCGTCGAAGTCATCGACAACTTGAGGGCGAACGGCTCCACCGCCGGCGGCGAGGGCTTGCAGCGCGCCTACGCGATGGCCGAGCGCCATTTCGACAAGCAGGCGGTGAACCGCCTCATTCTCGCCACCGACGGCGACTTCAACGTCGGCATCGTCGATCCGAAACAGCTCGAACGCTTCATTGTCGAGAAACGCAAAACCGGCATCTACCTCTCGATTTTCGGCGTCGGCGTCGGCAATTTGAACGACGCGCTGATGCAGCGCCTCGCGCAGGCCGGCAACGGCAACGCGGCATATATCGATTCGCTGCTCGAAGCGCGCAAGGCGATGAGCGAGGAGCTGGCCTCGACGCTCTTTCCGATCGCCGACGACGTGAAGATCCAGGTCGAATTCAATCCGGCGCTGGTCGCCGAGTACCGGCTGATCGGCTACGAGACGCGCATGCTCAAGCGCGAGGACTTTAATGACGACAGGGTCGATGCCGGCGACATCGGCGCGGGCCATACGGTGACGGCGCTCTATGAGATCACTCCGGTCGGCGCGAAAGCGCGCCGCGTCGATCCGCTCAGATATCAGACGGAGCGCGATCGCGTCGCGCCGTCTCTGAAGAGCGGCGCGGACGAGCTGGGGTTTATTAGATTGCGTTACAAACTTCCCGGCGAAGCGGCGAGCCGGTTGATCGAGCAGCCGCTGCGCGCCGTCGATGCGCTGGCAAAGATCGAAACCGCGCCCGCCGAGCAGCGCTTCGCGATCGCCGTCGCCGCCTTCGCCCAGCGGCTCCGCGCCGAGAGCGCTCTCGACGGATTCACGTACGCAAAGATCGCCGAGCTGGCGAACGCCGCGCGCGGCGCCGACCCTGAAGGCTACCGCGCGGAGTTCGTGCGCCTCGTGCGCATGGCGGAGACGCTCGGCAGCGTGGCACAGCGGTGAGAAACCGCTCACGACGTCGGCCCAGAATACCTCCACGGACGAGTCGTTCACGCCAACCTTACTTGACTCCCATCCTGGCATGAAGCATCGTCACACCAGGAGGAGGTCCATGGGCAGCTCCAAAATTGTAATCTCTTTAGATGAGTCCATCCTTAACCGACTCGACAGACTGGTTCATAAACAATTATTTCTGAGTCGCAGCCAGGTGATTCAGGAAGCGATTGAAGAGAAAGTGGGCCGTCTAAAGAGTAGTCGTCGTCTAGCCCAAGAATGTGCCAAGCTTGATCCGGCATTTGAGAATGCGCTTGCCGAAGGAAGTCTCCCTCAGGCTCTAGAGGAATGGACTACTAAGTAAACAATCATTTGTGTTAGTCGGCTCACCGTTAGACTTCCCCTCGCCTTCCGTCTAGACTTACCTCCGAAAATTCCATGTTGAACTTCACCGTCATAACTTTGTTTCCGCCGATGTTCGATTCACCGCTGGACCACAGTATCTTGAAGAGGGCGCAGGAGAATGGGTTGATCTCCGTCGATTTCATCGACCCGCGCGACTTCACGACCGACAAGCACCGAACGGTGGATGATGCTCCTTACGGCGGCGGCCAGGGCATGGTGATGAAGCCGGAGCCGCTCGTCGCGGCGATCGAAGCCGCGAAGAAAACTTTATCCCGCCCGCGCGTCATCCTCCTGAGCCCCCAGGGAAAATCGTTCGATCAGGCCGAGGCGCAACGCCTCGCGCAGGAAAAAGAGCTGGTGCTCGTATGCGGCCGGTATGAAGGAGTCGACGAGCGCGTGAAGGCTTTCGTCGATGAAGAACTGTCGGTCGGCGACTACACGCTCTCCGGCGGCGAGCTGCCGGCCATGACGGTGATCGACGCCGTCGCGCGCCTCATCCCCGGCGTACTCGGAAACATCAAATCGCCGGAAGAGGATTCATTCAGCGACGGCTTGCTGGAATATCCCCAATACACCCGGCCGGAAGAGTTTCGCGGCATGAAAGTTCCCGACGTGCTCGTCTCGGGTGATCACGAGCGGATCGCGAAGTGGCGCGGCGAGATGAGCTTGCAGCTCACGCGCGAGCGCCGCCCGGACCTGTTGCGCAATGCGGCGCACGGAGCTGAGGAAAAAATCCCCGGCACAGATCGGCTTTACATCGCCTTGCTGCACCATCCGGTCTATGACAAGAACGGCGCGGTCGTCACCACCGCGGTGACCAACATGGACATCCACGACATCGCCCGCGCGGCCAAAACCTACGGCCTCAAGAGATTCTACGTCGTCACGCCGGTAAAGGCGCTGCAAAAGTTATCGCTCAAAATTATCGCCCATTGGGAGGAAGGCTACGGCGCAGCATATAACCCTACGCGCAAAGAGGCGCTGGCCCTGGCGCGCGTCAGCGACACGCTCGACGACGCGATCCTCGACGTCGAGCGCGACGCCGGTGGAAAGCCGCAAATCATCGCGACTTCGGCGCGGCCGGGAGGGCGTCGGACCTCTTTCGCTCGGCTGAGGAACATGCTAAGAGTGGACCCTGCGCCGTTCTTGCTCCTCCTGGGAACGGGATGGGGCCTAACCGACGAAGTCCTGGCGCAATCCGACCACATTCTAGAGCCGATCGAGGGCGGAACAGACTACAACCATTTGTCGGTCCGCTCGGCGGCGGCCGTTATTTTGGACCGCCTGTTGGGAAAAGAATAAATCAGGGAGAAACGCATGAATACCTTGGAGCAGCTCGAAGCCGAGCAAAGCAAGAAAAAAGTCGCGGTGCTGCGCCCCGGCGAGACCGTCCGGGTCCACGTGAAAGTCGTCGAAGGAGAAAAAGAGCGCACGCAGGTTTTTGAAGGAATCGTGATCCGAATCTCGGGCAAAGGCAGCCGCTCCACCTTCACGGTGCGGAAGATTTCTTACGGCATCGGCGTCGAGCGCATTTTTCCGTTCCATTCCCCGCGCGTCGACAAAGTCGAAGTCGTTTCCCGGGGAAAAGTCCGCCGCGCGAAGCTGTATTATTTGAGAAAGCGTTCGGGCAAAGGCGCGCGGCTCTCCGAAGAAGACGCCGGCTGAGCGACGCCGATCTCGCCCTTCCCTTCGAAAACGCCGCCGGCATAGACCTTCAGCTTGCCGCTCTCGATCTCGCCCTGAAAGCGCCCGCCGGGCATAATCTCGATCCACCCGTTCACGCGCACCGTTCCGATCAGACTTCCCTCGATACGCAATTGCCCGGCCGAAATCTTCGCCGCCACCTCGGCATGCGGGCCGAGCACCAACAGCGCGTTGGCCTTGACCTCGCCCTTGAAGCGGCCGTCGATCTTCACCGGCAGGTCGAACACGAGCTTGCCGGAGACCGACGCGTCCTGCTGCAGCACGATGCGCGGCCCTTCCTCCAAAAACGAGGTGTCATTGCGCTCTTTAACCATCTCGGTTCCCGGCGCGTATCCTTACACGAACCGGCCGGCGATTTCAAAGCGGCCGGCTATACCTTCCGAGGAAATCTGTGGTAGCCTGCTTTCGATGGAATTGTTCGATTCCGGTCCCGCCCATGAACGAAACCCCGCGACGCCGCTGGCCGACAAAGCGCCGCTGGCGGACAGAGCGCCGCTGGCGGAGAAGATGCGGCCGGCGAGCCTGGACGAATTCGTCGGCCAGCTGCACCTGCTCGGAGCCGGCAAGCTCCTAAGAAAAATGGTTGATGCGGGCGAGCTGCGCTCGCTCATTCTCTGGGGCCCGCCCGGCAGCGGCAAAACCACCCTGGCCGAAATCCTCGCCGGCGCCGCCGGCGCGCATTGCGTTCGTTTCTCCGCGGTCTCCTCCGGCGTGAAGGACTTGAAGAAAATCATCGAAGAAGCGGAGCGGCTCCATCGTCTCGGCAAGCGCACCGTCCTCTTCGTCGATGAGATTCATCATTTCAACAAGTCGCAGCAGGACAACTTCCTGCCGCACGTCGAGCGCGGCACGCTGATTTTAATCGGCGCCACGACGGAGAATCCGTCGTTCGAAGTCATCTCGCCGCTCTTGTCGCGCTGCCAGGTGCTCGTGCTCAACCCGCTCGCGCCGGCGGAGATCGGCGCGATCGTCGACCGCGCGCTCGCCGACCCGAAGTCGGGAATCGGCGACGTAAAACTCAGCCTCCACCCGGACGCCCGCGCGTTTCTGATCGAGCAGTCGCAAGGCGACGCGCGCGTCGCCTTGAACGCGCTGGAGAGCGCCGCCGGCCTCATCCGGCATGACAAGAATAAAAAAGAAATCGACCTGCCGGCTTTGCAGGAAGCGCTGCAAAAAAAACCCCTCGCCTACGACAAGACCGGCGACGAGCATTACAACGTCATCTCGGCCTTCATCAAGAGCCTGAGAGGCAGCGACGCGGATGCCGCGCTTTACTGGCTGATGCGAATGCTGGAAGCCGGCGAGGACCCTCTCTTTATCGCGCGCCGCATGATTATTCTCGCGTCGGAAGACATCGGCAACGCCGATCCTCAGGCGCTCCAGGTCGCGGTAGCGGCAAAGGACGCGCTGCATTTCGTCGGCCTGCCCGAAGGCAGAATCCCGCTGGCCCACGCGGTGACCTATCTCGCCACCGCGCCGAAATCGAACGCGTCGTACAAGGCGATGCTCGCGGCGGCGAAGGACGTGGAGGAGAAAGGTGCGCTGCCGGTGCCGCTCCATCTCCGCAACGCGCCGACGGACCTGATGGAGAAGCTCGGCTACGGCAAAGACTACCGCTACGCGCACGATTTTCCCGGCCACGTCGTCGAGCAGCAGCATCTCCCCGACGCGCTGGCGGGAAAGAAATACTACTCCCCTTCCGAGTCGGGCCATGAAAAGATAATCAAAGAACGTTTGGCCGGATGGGAGGAGAAAAAGAAAAAACCGACCTGACGCCCGTTCCTTCCAAGGAGTCTGCGCTCACGAATTTTTTATCCTTGCCAACGCGGTTTCGGTTATAGTAGCTTCCCAGCTAGTTTCGTGCGCGGAATCGTTGCTGCCCTTTCCAAGGCGAGGCGGACATGAAGAGGTCGATCCAGCCCATTTCACTTATCCTCGGAATTTTCTCTTGCGTCTTGCTTCAAAACGTTCGCGCGACGACCGCGGGCGAGGCCGCAGTCAAAACGAAAACTATTTCTTTGGGCTTTGTCTCGAAACGATCGCAGGCCGAAGTCGAGCCGCAATTTCGCGATTTTGTAAATTATGTCGCGCGGAAGCTTTCCGCCCCCGGCGCTGCGATCGAAGGAAAATTCGTCATCGCTCCGTCTCCGCTGCAGCTTGCGAAGCTTGTCGATGAAAAAAAAGTGGATTTTTACAGCGACAGCCCCTATCCGACCTATCTCATCAACAAGCAAGGATCGGCGTCGCTTCTACTTCGACGCTGGCGCGGTGGAATGGCGGAGTATCACAGCGTCATTTTTGCGAAGAAGGACGGCGGCCCGGCGCGCCTCGAAGATTTGCGCGGCAAAATGATCGCCTTCGAGGACTCCGGATCCACCTCCGGCCATTTCCTTCCCAAGGTTTTTCTTTTGACCAAGGGATTCAAGCTGGCCGAAAAACCGTCGGTGGACGCTAAAGTTGCGCCGAAAGAAATCGGCTACACGTTTACCTACTCGACGGATAAAATCG
>JBGPTS010000028.1:0-27980 GCA_041490745.1 Binatia bacterium
CCCCGGCTCGCCGCCGCGCGCGAGCGAATCGCCGCCGACGTCCACGCCGACGAGCAGATCGGCCCTGAATGTTTTGAGCGCGGCCTCCAGCGCATTGATGACTCCCGTCACGCCGCCGTTGATGTCGAGCAACAAAACTTCCTCGCCCAGCAGGCGCGCCATCTTCGACTCTGCAAAATAGACGCCGGTCGTCGTCTGGCTCTCGGCATTGGCGAGCCAGGCGTAACGATGGATGGCGCGAACCTGCTCCACTTCGTCGAGTGAGCGCGGGCCGGGGACCGGGTCGAAGACCGAGCGCTCCCAGGAAAGTCCGCCCAACTTGAACTCCAGGTCGCAGAATTCCAGAAACCGCGCCGTCACGAGCGCGCCGACCACGTCGCCGCCGCCGCCGACGCCGATGACAAGAGCGCGGGAGGAGGATCGGATCACACTCTCGAGTGATAATTGGGGATTCATTTCACGGGCTTTGATTCGTGTGCGTTCAGAGAGCGTGCTCGTGTCACTTCGAAGTAGATTCTTCGACCTTTCGTGTTCGTCCCTGCCCCACGAGCACGAGTCACGAGCACGATCACGACTCTAGATTCCCAGCAGATTTCGCGACGTACGTTCGGTGATGGCTTTGATCCGCGATGAATCGGGCTGGTCTTCGATCACGGGGAACGCATCGCGATCACTTGCACCGATACAGCGCCCAAATCGCAGCCTCGATGTCATCGTATATATCGTTGCTCAATTTTCCGGGATTGGCGCGCAACCACTGAAAGACCGGCTGCGCGATTTGCGCCCCCGGATCGGCGTCCTTGGAGAGGTCTATCTTGGATGCGAGAGACTCGCACCCGGTATTCCCCGGACGGCCTCGGCCTAGGGAAGCGGTCAGGCTGGCCTGAATGCCGATCATGAACGAGCAGGTCGGTTCCCCGGAAACCTTGGTAAAAAGCCCATTCGTCGAACAATGATTGATAAAATCGTCAGTTCGTTTGGACGCGAGACCTGTCTGTGCATGACCTGCGCCGGACCAGCAGACGAGCAAGACAGCGATTAGCCAGCCCCATCGCAACGCTGCGATACCTCCAGTTTGTGATATTTTCCCCACGTGCCCTCCCGCGGTTTTCTTCACGTTGACCTAGAGTCTCAGGAGATTCCGCGAAGTCCGTTCGGTGAGTGCCTTGATGCGCGCCGGGTCGGGCTGGTGTTCGATCACCGGCAGCGCCTTCTCCAGGGCGCCCAAGCCGCCGCAATAGTCCGAGCCGAAGACGATCTTGCCTTCGCCCAGCGTGTCGAGGAGAAATCGAAACGTCCGCGCATCGACGCCTGCGGTGTCGATCCAGAAATGTTCGAGCAAAATATCCGAATAGCGCTGCTCACCCTTGGGCCCTTTGTGCTTCCAAAACAAACGATGGAGCAACAGCGGCAGCCCGCCGCCGCCGGTGCGGATGACGATCTTCAACTCCGGATAGCGGTCGAATAGTCCGGCGGCGATCATGCGTACGACGGATTCGCACACCGCGGCGTCGGCAATCACGCTGTAGATAACGCCCGCGCCTTCGTCTTCGAGCCGACTTAGAGTCGGATCGTTGGCCGCGGTCGCGCCGTGGAGAAAGATAGGCAGCTTAAGCTCGGCGATCTTGGCAAAGAGCGGCTCCGCCTCCGGCGCGTCGAGCAAAAATTCGCCGTCCGTCTTCGGATAAAGCAACACGGCGCGGAAACCTTTGGCCGACATGCGCTCGATCTCGCGGACGGAAGCGGGAACGTCTTTCAGCGACACGGCAATCGCGCCGAGGAGACGGCCGCGGTGCGGCGCGATCCGCTCGGCGAGAAGTTCGTTGGACTTCCGCGCGATCGCCATCGCCTCCGCCGCGGGAAAACGGTCGGCGTAAATGCCCGCACCCTGAGAAACGAGTTGCACATCGATGCCGGCGGCGTCGAGCTCGGCGACGCGGCGGGAAAAATCCGGCGAATCGTATTTGTCGGCGTACGGCGCCTTACCCGTCAGCCGGACGAAATCTTCCGCCAGCTCGGGCTGCGTGTGATGCGAGTGCCAGTCGATGAGGGAGGCCATAATGAAAGTATGAAGGATGAGGGATGAAGGAAACGCCGGATTAAAGGAACTTCATCCTTCCGCCTTCATCCCTTCAGCTACTACGCGGGCGGAATTTTTAAATTATAAAGCTTCGCCACGTTCGTGCACACGAGCTTGGCGCGCCGCTCCGCCGGCAGATAGCCCAGGTCGCGCTGAATGACTTTGCGTGAATTAGGCCAGGTCGAATTTTCGTGCGGAAAATCGTTCGACCACATGCAATTGTCCGCGCCCCACCATTCCAGGCAGCGCCCGCCGACCGAGTCGTTGAAAAATGTCGCGTAAACCTGCCGCTTGAAATACTCGCTCGGGTCTTTGTCGATCGGCGGCGGATTGCGATCGCGGAATCGGCGATAATAATAATCCCACTGCTGCAACAGGAACGGCAGCCAGCCGATCTCGGCCTCGACGACGACGACCTTGAGCCGCGGATGACGTTTAAGAATGCCGTAGAAAATCAAATCGAAGAGCGCGTTCGCGTTGTCGAGGAGCTTCAAGTTGACGCTGCCGCGATAGTGCTCGACGCCCTTTCTGCGATTCTGATCTTTGAAATAGCTGTGGCCGGTCAAAATGTGAAGGCTGATCGGCATATCCAATTCCTCGGCCGCCGCCCAGAACTTGTTGTAATGATCCGAATAAAAGGGGAGATCGGGGTGCGGCACTTGCCAGATGGTGACGCCTTTCAGGCCGTTCTTTTTGCAGCGCTCCATTTCTTTAATTCCGTTGTCGGCATCGTACAGCGGGATCGTGGCGCTACCGACGAGCCGCTTGGGCGCGACCTTGCAATAATCGATCAGCCAGTCGTTGTAAACGCGGAGGCAGGCTTCCTGCATGCGCGCGTCGTCGAGGGCGAAAAGACTGAGCGCGAGAGTAGGGTAGAGGACTTCCGCGCTGAGGCCGTCGGTTTCCATCTCCTTGATCCGCGCGTTCGGGTCTTGCCCGCCCGGATGCCTCTGAAATCCTTCGCCGACCGGGAGAGGCGTGAAACGGGGGGCGCTCTCTCGAAATGATGCCGGCACGCCCTTTTCCCACAGGTCGTGCGGCTCCATCACGTGGGAGTCAGCGGAAATTAGAATCTCATGGCCGTTGCCGGCGCTTACGGTTTTGTCCATAGCGGCATTCTCCTTGATTCCCCTATAATCCAGGGGCCAAAAGCTGTCAACGCATGCGAGATCACTTGCGAGCCAGCGCGTCGGGATTGAGCACGTTCGCCGGTTTACCGTCGAAAAAGCTGAGAATATTTTCCATCGCGTGCTGGTAGCGCTCGGTGAGAATTTCCACGGTCGCATAGCCGCGGTGCGAGAGCAGCACGACGTTATCGAACGCGCGCAGCGGATGGTCCATCCGAAGCGGCTCTTCGTCATAGACGTCGAAGCCCGCGCCGCTCAACTTGCCGCTCTTAAGCGCGTCGAGCAGCGCGGCTTCGGATACGATCGGCCCGCGCGCTGTGTTGATGAGCATCGCGCCGGGCTTCATCAGCGCGAACTCTTTCGCGCCGATCATGCCGCGCGTCTGCTGATTTAACGGGCAGTGGATGCTGACGATATCCGACTCACGCAAAAGTTTTTCGAGCGGCACAGCCTCCGCGCCCGCAGCGCGTGCGCGCTCCTCCGTCAGCGTGCGGCCGGTCGCCAGGACGCGCACGCGAAAGAGCGCGGCGATGCGCGCCACCTGCGCGCCGATTCTCCCCAAGCCCACGATGCCGAGAGTTTTTCCCTCGAAAAGCCGCCCGGCGACGGCGGGCCAGCGCTCGCGGCGCATCCGGCGATCGACTTCGGGTATCCGTCTCAGCACGGAGAAAATCAGCGCCGTTGTCAGCTCGACGGTGGAATTGCCGGAATCGCTCGAGGTGGCCGTGATCGCGACGCCGCGCCGGGTTGCGGCGGGAACGTCGAGGTGGACGGTCGTACGCCCCGTCTGCGAGATCAACTTCAAGGCCGGCGCGAGCGACATCTGCTTTTCGCCGAAGCGCGTGCGCTCGCGCATGAGGAGCACCGCGTGCGCGCCGTCGAGCGCGCGCCCCAACTCGGCGTCGGTCTCCAATCTTTCTTTGCAGATTTTTACCTCGGCGCGCTGTTGAAGAAGTTTATAAGCCGGCGCCCGGTCGGCCAGCCGTTCGTAATCGTCCAGCACGGTGACGCGAAAACGGTCGGAATTGTTATCTGCCACGTAAATCCTCCGGGAGATAGACTAAGATAACTTTCGTTCGGTTCAAGTATGTTCCTTCTGCAGAAACCAGTCGGTGGGGATTTCCGTTCCGAGGCCCAAGCACCGGGCGTTTGCCACCACGCGCGCGCCGCTGGCCGATGTAATCTTCGAGCGCGAGCGCCCGGACGACTTCTTCGGTATTGGGGACCGGCGTCATTTGTCGATCCAGGTTTTGGTCACGCCGAAAGTGCCCGCGCTGAAGCGGCCGTCGGCGTCGGTCGTGAAATCCTTCACTTTCTCGTGGAAGGTGAAAAATCGCGGCACATAGGCAAGCGAGATGTCGGGCGCGTCGTCGAAAAGGATGCGAGTAGCCTTGCCGTAAAGTTCCTGGCGCTTTTTTAGCTCGCCCGTTGCAGCCTGGGAGAGAATGCGATCAAGCTCCGGGTTGCAGTAGCCAGGCCAGTTGCGCGTCCGCTTTTTGGCTTTGGTCGCTTCTTCGTCGCACGCATACTCCGGCGGATAGGTATCTGCCGGATCGTCGGGATAATCGCCGCCGAAAAGACCCACTTGATACGTTCCTCGACGTTGGCGCTCTCTGAACGCGGCGCCTTCCAGCAGAACCAACTTAACCTTGAATCCCGCGGTTTCGAGCTGGCGCTGGATGACCTGGTATTCCGATTCCGTCCCTCGCCGTCCCAGTAACTCGATTTCGAAATCAGCGCCCACCTTCGCCTCTTTGATCAACGCTCTTACCTTGCCGACGTCTCTCTCCCGATCGGGAATCTTGACGTGCCATGGAGAATCGCCCGGAAAGCGCTGCTGCGTCGGCGTGCCGTAGCCCCAGAAGGCCGCCTGCAAGTATTCTTTGCGGTCGATGGCAAAGGCCACCGCCTGGCGCAACTTGAGGTTGTCGAACGGCGGCTCGGCCACGTTAAAGATTAGGCGGCGGAATCCCGCGTACGCCGCGGCGGTGGCTTTAATGTTCGGCACCGAGCCGGATTCCACCTGGCGGACGAAGACGTACGGCGCGCGCTCGATCAAGTCGAGATCTCCGGCTCTCAAATTCGTGAAGCGGACGGTCGGATCTTCCGACGTTCTAAAAACAACTTGATCGAGATAGGGCAGCCCTTTCTGCCAGTAGTTCGGGTTGCGCGCGAGCACGACGTGGCCGAGACCGCGTGCTTCCTTGAAAACGAATGGGCCAGTGCCGGGAGGAAAGCTGTCGATCTTTTCGGTTCCCGCCGGGACCGAGCCGCTGGGCACGATCATAAACGGTCGGAGAAGCGAGAGGTACGACAGAAAGACCGGCTTCGGCTCGGACAGCGCAAACTCGACCGTCAGCGGATCGACAGCGCGCACGTTTTTGACGCCGCGGAGATAGGACAGCCCCTCAGATCCGTTCTTCGGGTTCAACGCGTAGTCGGCCGTCCACTTGACGTCCGCCGACGTGAGATCCTTGCCGTTGTGAAATTTGACGCCGCGCCTGAGCTTGAAAGTATAAACAAGACCGTCTTTGGAAACGGTCCAACTCTCGGCGAGACCCGGAATGATGTTGCCCTTGAGGTTTCTGTCCAAGAGCGCTTCATAGATGAGCGTGCGGACGTCAAGGTCGACGCCACCGGCGCGGATAAACGGATTGAACGTGCTAAGATCCCTTTCGAGGCCGAAGACCAGAGTGCCGCCTTGCTTGGGCGTCTGCGATTGTCCAGGCGCGGGAAGTACAGAAACCGCCGACGCCAGAATCAGCCGCAAGAAAAATCGTTTCATAAGAACCTCCGACAAAGTTGGAAACCTCTCGGCTTCCGAGCTTGCTCGGTGTATAGGACCGCGGAGATGAGAAAGCAAGAGTTCTATCGTTCTAGTACGAGGTCAGGAAATTCCGCAAAAGTTTCTTTCCTTGATCCGTCAGAATCGATTCGGGATGGAACTGGACGCCCTCGATCGGATAGCTCCGGTGGCGCACGCCCATGATGACGCCGTCGGCGGTGCGCGCGCTGACGCTAAGCTCGGCGGGGCAGGTCGCCGGGTCGATCACGAGCGAATGGTAGCGCATCGCGGGAAAAGGGTTCTTGAGCGAGTGGAAAATAGTTTTGGAATCGTGAAAAACATCCGACAGTTTTCCGTGCATGATCGACGGCGCGCGGACGATTTTGCCGCCGAAGGCCGCGGCAATCGCCTGATGGCCGAGGCAAACGCCGAGAATGGGCGTCTTCGCGCCGAAGCGACGGATCGCGTCGCAGGAAATTCCCGCCTCCTTCGGCGTGCACGGCCCGGGCGAGATGACGATCTTCTCCGGCGCGAGCGAGGCGATTTCTTCGACGGAAATCTCGTCGTTGCGAAAGACTTTCACCTCCGCCCCCAGCTCGCCGAGATAGTGGTAGAGGTTGTAGGTGAAGGAGTCGTAGTTGTCGATGAGAAGAATCATGTCGGCCCAAATAAAAAGCCACGAGCCGAGATTCTTCGCTGCGCTCAGAATGACACGTGACAGAATGTCATCCTGAACGAAGTGAAGGATCTCTCCCTAAGTAACCCGTTACTCAACGTTTTACCTTTTACTTTTTCCTTTCTTCTGCTTCCAGCTCTCCGCTAATTCAATTGCCTTCAACATCGCCCGCGCCTTGTTCAACGTCTCCTGATATTCGTTTTCCGGGTCGGAGTCGGCGACGATTCCGGCGCCGGCGTTGATGAAAGCTTTCTTCCCCTGCATCACGATGGTGCGGATGACGATCGCGGTGTCGAGATTGCCGCCAAAGCTGAAGTAGCCGATCGCGCCGGCGTAGAGGCCGCGCTTCTCGGGCTCCAGCTCGGCGATAATCTGCATCGCGCGAATTTTCGGCGCCCCGGAGACCGTGCCCGCGGGGAAGCTCGACACGAAAAGATCGAACGCGCTTTTATCTTTCGCCAATTTCCCGCGCACGTTCGAGACGATGTGAATGACGTGGGAATAGCGCTCGATCGTCATCAGCTCGTTCACCTCGACCGTGCCGACCTCCGCTACTCGGCCGACGTCGTTGCGGCCGAGATCGACCAGCATGATATGCTCCGCGCGCTCTTTCGGATCGGCAAGCAGATCGGCTTCGAGGGCCTGTTCCTCCGCCGGAGTCGCGCCGCGGCGGCGCGTTCCCGCGATCGGCCTGAGCTCGATCGTGTCGCCGGTGAGCCGGACCATCGTTTCGGGCGACGAGCCGATGACTCTCAGCCCTTCCAGCTCCAGGTAGTACATATAAGGAGAGGGGTTGATGAGCCTGAGCGCGCGGTAAATCTCGAACGGGTCGGCTTCGGTTCGGGTCTCCAGCCGCTGGCAGAGGACCGCCTGGATGATGTCGCCGGCTTCGATGTAGTTCTTGGCTTTGGCGACGGCGGCCTTGAATGCCCGAGAAGTCAAGTTAGAGCGGAATTTTTTCTCCCGCGGGCGCGGGCTCAAATCTCTCGCAGCGGTTTTCCTCGGCTTGCGCTCGACCGAGGCGACCAGCTTGCGAATTCTCCCGGCCGCCGCGTCGTACGCGCGGCGAAGATTCCGCTCGCCGTCAAGGCGCACGTTGTCGATCACTTTGATCGTGTGCTTGAGATTGTCGAAGGCGACGAGCGTCTGGACGAAGACGAAGAAAATCTCCGGCAGGCCGTGCGGGTCCGGTTTGGTGTTGGCGATATGATGGAATTGCTCGACGGCGTCGTAGGCGACGTAGCCCAGCGCGCCGCCGAAAAAAGGCGGAATGCCATCGACCGCGACCGGACGATGTTCTTTCAGCAATCCTTCCAACAGACGCAGCGGCTCGTCGGCCGTGAGATTCTTTTTCTTTCCGTTCTCGACGATCTCGACGTTTTTGCCGCGTGCTTTGAAAACGAGATAGGGCCGCGTGCCGAGAAAGGAATAGCGCGCCCAGCGCTCGCTGCCCTCGACGCTTTCCAGGAGAAAAGAGTAGCGGTCGCGCTCCAGCCGCTTGAAAAAAGACAGCGGCGTCTCCAGGTCCATGAGCAGCTCCTGGTAAACGGGAATCAGATTCCCCTGCTTCGCCAGGCGCGAGAATTCTTCAAACGACGGATGAAACATTTTAATCTTGAAAAACTCCGTTCGCGCTTCGACAAGCTCAGCACGAACGGTTCTCGGTCATCCTGAGCCTGTCGAAGGATGACCGCAACTTCCTTGAGTAAAAAATAAAAAGGCCATAGACGGTCTGCCTATGGCCTTTTGAAATCACGAAAAAAAAGCTGGATCTAGCCAAGCGGCAGACGGCGACAAAATCGTCGCCACCACCAACCGTTCAGGTTTTTCTCCAGCAAAGTCATGAGCAATTTGTAGCCTAATTTGTCCGGTCGGTCAAGCTGCGCAATCGGCGGGTGAAATCAGATGTAGTACATCTGCGCCCGATCTTCCGGCTTGCAGAGATCGGCGACGGATACTCCTTCGAGAATTTGCTCCGCGGTTTCTACGGCGCGCGCAAAGGCTTCGATGAGCCGCCGGGCCGGCGTCGAAGCCGGCATACGATCGACGGGACTCCTGAGATCGACGCCCATCAACGGGCCTTCGAGCGCCTTCAAAACTGAAGCGACGCTGATATTCTCGGCGGGCCGCGCGAGCCGATAGCCGCCGCCCGGCCCTCTGGCGCCGTGCACTAGATTGGCGCGCTTGAGCAGCACCATGATCTGGCCGAGATATTCTTCCGGAATTCTCTGGCGCTTGGCTATTTCTTTTACCTGCACGAGATGGCGCGCGCGCGAGTTCTGCGCCAGATCCGTGAGAGCGAGCAGCCCGTAATATCCCTTCGAGCCGACTTTCATCGTAACAAGTGTTTACACGCGACGGCCGGAAAAGGTCAAACGAAAATGTCCGTGTGGATTGAAGCGCGGCTCGAAGGGTCAGGGAGCGTTGACCGTGATCGAGACGGTCGCAACGTTGGAGTCGAGGATGCCGTCGTTGACCTTGAAAGTGAAACTATCGGGGCCGGTGTAATTTGCCGCCGGCGTGTATGTGACAGTCGCGCTGCATAGCGATCCTTTGCTGCCGGGCTCGAAGGCTAAGGGCACGCAAGAGGGAGCGCCGATCGGGCCGAGCGAGCCGTGGCTCGGATTGCCGACGATCGCGAAGCTCAGGGCGGGGCTGTCAAGATCGGTGGCGAAAAGTGAAGCGTTCACCGCGACGCCCGCATTCGTGGTCTTGTTGCCGTCGCTCGCGTTGGGCGCCAGGTTGCCGACTTCAACGGCGCCCATGTCGAACGCGACAACGCCATCGTCATCGCCGTCCGCCGGCCTGGCCAAACCGCCGTAATAGTCAGATGAAAGAAACGCGCTTAGTCCCAGCGTGCGCGGGTCTATCCCGCTGTCGATGGCCGGCGAGTTGGCGACGAGAATAAAATCGTCGTCGAAGACATTCGCCGGCACATCGCAGCCCGGACTCGCAGCTACGCCCGGCCCTTCGTTGCCGTTGGGCGTCAAGTTGCCTGAGTCCGACGCATCCAGCACCGCCCCGCTGAATTCACCTAGACGATTGCCGCAAATCAAATTGTTGAGCAGGCGCAAAGCTTGACTGCGCGAACCGGAGCCGCTGCGCCTCACTCCCGAGCGGCCGCCGCTCGATCCTCTGGCGGAGCCGTTCTGCGTGATGATGTTGTTGACGAGAAAGACCGTCGGACGATCCCCGGTATTGACGCCGTTCCACTGATTGCCATAAATAGTATTCTGGATAATGTGGTGCGGCCCCCCGGCGCTGTCCGAATTGATCGCAATGCCGTTTCTGACGTTGCCGTAAATCAGGTTGTTGACGATGAGCGTGCCCGGGTTTCCCGCGCCGATCGTTATTCCACCGTCGCATCCGCTGAGGCCGTTGCCGAAGATCCGGTTGCGCTCGACCTGGATGGCCGAATTTTGATTGCTGCCGCCCTGAAGCTCGACCGCGGTTCCGCCCGTTTCCGTGATTGCGAGACCGCGTATGGTGATAAATTTGGACCGCTTCAGCCGAATCGCATATCCGCCGTTGCAGCCGCCGGCGCTGCCGGTAACGACTACGTGATCAACGTCGAGCGGGTCGGTTTCGATCGTGATTCGATCGTTTTCCGTCGCCGCGGCGCTGTTATTCTTGTTGGCGATTAGAACCTGTTCCGGATAAACGCCGAACTGTATCTGAACGGTATCGCCGCCGCCCGCCGCGTTGACCGCCCCTTGGATCGTCGCAAAACAGGGAACCTCCCCGGCACAGCTCGGATCGCTGTTGCTGACGTAAAGCGTAGCGGATTGTCCCGGCGCAGCGTAGAGCAACGCCGCAACGAGGACGGCTAAGAATCCGAGTATTCGCATTTGGAGCTTCGACGAGGGACAGAATCGGCTGTAGATGCCGACTATAAAATCCTTTTATGACAGGGGCAAGACGCTAAAGGGGCATGTTTTACTGCGGGTATTGGGACCTTGACGTTTAATGAAGCGATAACATTGACGAACTAATCTTTTTCAAGGCGCAGAAGTCTTCGGAATAGCCCACCGTATTTTGCCTGCGGCGATCTCGCGCAAGGCAATAACAATTTCTCGGTTATCCGATTGAATGAGAGGCTTGGCGCCTTTTAAGAGCTGCCGTGCTCGTTTTGTACCGAGGGCTACGAGTTCAAAACGACTGGAAACTTTATCGAGACAATCTTCAATGGTGATTCTGGCCATAATTCCCGCCTCCGTTTTTTCGAGATATTTGAGAACACCCCGCCGAGCATTCAGCGCATTCAGCTCAGCGTCATGAATCGGCGCCGCTAATCAGCTCTTTTTTCACGCTACGGTTTCTGAAACAGCGATTTTAACCCAAATTTCTCCCGCGCCTTTCTGGCCGATTCCTCTTTTTTCACGATTTTCTGTTTTCGATTCTTGTCTTTATCTTTTTTCCCTTTGTCACCCATCGCGCACCTCTCATCCGGCGCCCGCCGTCGGGCACCTTACCGAGTCTTCACTAGAATGCTCAAAGCGATCAGGTCTTGGCCGACAGCTGCTTGGCGCAAGCATCGGCAACCCCGCTCTCGGGCTTGTCGGCGCCGGGCATGATCGCCCAACTTTGCGTTTCGATAAAACGGCCTCGGTCCCAGACATCCTTGTCCTTAATTGCCTTCAGTTTCTCGTCCTTCGCCTTGTCCCGGTTCAGCTGCGCCAGGCAAATCGCTCCCAACCGCTCGGCGACGGCGCTTGCAGCGCTTTCCTTGGCCATGGCTTGAGCGGCGCCGCCGGTTACCCAGCCGCCCCAGTTGAATCCGACAATAGCCAACATGATCGCGCCTCCCACGGCGCCCCACAAAACCAACTTGATTTTCTCCATGTCCATAACAGAGACCTCCTTCAATTCAAATCGGAACGCGTGCAATTCTTATATCATAATTTTTCAGTCTGTGCCGGTTCGTTCGCGATTGCTGTCTCATATTGGACAAAATGAAAAGATCGTCGCCGGGCACCGCGGGGACACGCGAAGAAGGTCCGCAGCAGAGAACGGCGGCTATTTTTGCAAAACCACGGATGGATGAACGGCGGCGGCGTCCCAGATAACGATACGTCGATCGCAGCGAACTATCAACCCTTTGCGGCGGTGACCATGATCTCGACCAGCGTGCCGGGAGTCAGCACCGCGCCCACCGCGCAGCGCGCGGGCAAGTTCTTTTTATCGACCCATGCCATCCAGGCCTCGTTCATCTCGTTTTTCAGGCTTGCGTCGGCCATATAGACCGTTGCGCTTAGGATGCGCGATTTATCCGTGCCGGCGGCGGCGAGCGCCGCGTCGATCTTCCGTAACACCTGTTCGGTTTGCCCCTTCATCGGGAGAGATTTATCGTCGGCGACAATGCCCGAGCAATAAACCAGGTCGCCGTGCGCCACCGCGCGGCTATTCCATTCCCTGGGTTCAATTCTTTTGATGTCCATGACGTGCGCTCCTTGTGTCAATTTTTAGATTTCTCAAACCCGGTACCATCTCCTGGGCACGAACGCCGGGGCTGGGAAGATTGCCGGAGTCTTAGCCTGAAGCCGTTTCTGTTCAGATTGCCCAGGATACAATGCCGACAAAACATAAGCTAGCCGCACCGGTGGCGCAGTTGACAGTCTCGATTACATAGTGGAAGAATCTCCCCGCTTGGCAGGCGTGTAGTCGGAAGGAGATTCTATGGCCGTTTTACAGAGCGTCGTCGTGCCGAAAAACTCCGGCAGGTCGTTCGTGGTGAAGAAAGGGCAGCGGCTGCGCGTCGCCGGAAGAACCGTGGTCGATTTCGTCGCGTTCAATCTGCATAACTTGAGGGAGCGGTTCGATCAGGCGCGGACAAAGACGAATCAGGTCAAAATATTCATCGGCGCCGGCGATCAGTTGTTCTCCAAGCTGAACAATCCGCTGCTCACGATCGTCGAAGACAGTTTCAAAGATGGGAAGCACGACTTGCAGAAGGGGATGTGCAGCAAGAAGAGATTCGAGTTGGTCGCGAAGGGATTGGCGCAAAGAAAATTCGCCGAGGGTGTCGATCTGAATCCGCAGCGGCCGGAAGATATTCCCGATCACGGCTGCTGGGAAAATTTGATCGACGCGCTGAAAGGCTACGATGTCCCGCCGGAGGATATCCCGAGCCCGTTCAATATCTGGCAAACGATGAAGATCGATCCCGAGACCGGCGCGATGCTGGACACGATGGTTCGTCCGAAGACCGAAGCGCATATCGACTTTAGAGCGGAGATGGATTGCCTCGTCGCTGTGAGCGCCTGCCCGCAGTCGGGAAGGGGAGAGGCGATCAAGGTGGAAGTGCTCGACGCGTAGCGATAAAGATTAATTCACCGCAGAGACACAGAGATCACAGAGTATTAGTTAAGAAAGATTCTTTACTCCTCGTTCTCCGTGGTTCGACGGGCTCGCCACGTCCCGAGCCTGTCGAGGGACGCGCCTCTGCGGTGAAGATTCGGCGAACCGCGGCAACAAAAGAGACTGGATTCCCGCTTCAGCCTGAGGCTGATCCGTCCGAAGCCCTTTGGCGGATGCGCGGGAATGACGAGATAAAAAAAATCGCTAAATTATCTTGGCAGCTTCTCAACTCCCACCTCCTCCGCAAATGTTCTCAACGGCTCCCACGTCGCCTCGTCGATCTCCACGCCGTCTTTCATCTGCCTCGCCTCGATCTTTCGCGCGCGCTCGCCGGGCAAAAGAATCTCGGCGAAACCCGGCGCGGGCTTGATCGCCTTGGCGTGGGCGATCAATTCGTCAACTTGGTCGAAGAACTTCTCCAACGGCTGGAATTCTTCGACGGCAAACGCCTGGAGAAACACGCCGTTGACGGCGTGTGCGCCTTTGTCCCACCAGCGCCGCCCCAAACCGTTGCCGGAGAGAATGCCGCCAAGAATTTCCGTGACGAGGTTGAGTCCTGAGCCCTTGTAGCCGCCGAAGGGCAGCAGCACGCCGCGCGGCGGGCCGCGAAACGTTTTCATGTTGCGTGCCGGATTGCCGTAGCCGTCGAGCATGACGTTCTCCGGAATCGGCTCGTTGCGGGAATTTCTTTTTTGCAGCTCGCCCATGCTCATCGCCGCCGTAGCGAAATCCAATATGATGTGCCGGCCGCCTCGCGCCGGGATACCGAACGCCATCGGATTCGTGCCGGTCACGCGTTCCATGCCTCCATAGAGCGTGACGCTGCCCGCGCCGACGCACACGGCGGCGATGCCGATCATTCCTTCGTCCGCGGCCATCTCCATATAATCCGCCAGGCGCCCGACGTGGCCGGCGCGCGCGAGCGAAACGATGCCGACGCCGTGCGCTTTCGCTTTGTCGATCGCGAGCTTCATTCCATCGTAGGCGACGACCTGGCCGACGTAATGATGCGCGTCGATCATCGCTGTCGTCTTGCCTTCGCGGACAACCTTCGGTTTCGTCGTCAAATCGATCGTGCCGTCTTTGATCCACGCCGAGTAAGAGGGAATGCGGATGATGCCGTGGCCCGGATAGCCGCGGAGGTCCGCATTGACGAGAAATTTTGCCACGAGATTGGAATCGCGTTCGGGAAAACCGCCGGCGCGGAGCAGCCGCTCGCTGAAGTGGAGCAGGGAATCGTGTTGGAACTTCGGCACGGATGTTCTTTAGTTGTTTTCCCGATGCAGCGGAAAATAGCGCGCCAGCCAGTCGGAAACGATTCGGGTGACGCGCGAGTTTTCCTCGCCGAACATGAAGTGATCGACTTCGGACAGCAAGTGCAGCTCGGCCGGCTGTTTCGCCCGCTTAAACAGCTCGATCGATTCTTCGGTCGGAGTCACCGAGTCGTTCGCGCTGTGAAGAAGCAACAGCGGGCGCGGGGCAATTTTTCCGACCATCTCGTCGGCGCGAAAGTCGTACATGCTTTGAGCCGTCTCGGCGGGAAACTCCGCGATCGACCCTTGGCTCATGTTTTGCCGCAGGCGCTCGGGGATCGGGACGATGTCGAAGCGCGGCACCATCAGAGATTTTCCCGTGCGCTCGCGATGGCGGCGGCCTTCTTCGAGCATGCGGGTGAAGCGCGCCCAGCCTTCCGGTGTCGGATGCTGGCGGCGAAACTTGCGCTCGCCGTCGCCCCAGCCGCCGGATGAGATCACGGCCGCGACGCGGCCGTCCGCGCCTCCCGCGTAGATTGCCACTGCCGCTCCGAAGCTGCTGCCGACCAACGCGATACGCCCCGGGTCCACGTCGGCGCGGCTGCTCATGTAACTTACGGCGTGGAAGGTGTCCGCAATTTGATCCAGACAAAGAATCCGCCCGCGCTCGCCGCCGCTTTCGCCGCATCCTCTGAAGTCAAAGCGCATCGCGACGTAGCCCCACCGGGCCAACTGATCGGCGATGACGACCGCGCCGCGGCTTTCCTTGTTGCCGCCGAATCCATGCAGGACGAGGAAGGCCGGCCGCCGTTCGCCGGAACGGAGATCGTCCGGAACGTGCACGATGCCCGAAAGCTGTAGGCCGTCCGACTCGAAGGTGACTTTCGACTGCATCGCTCACATCCCGGCTCTTGGCCGACTGTCAAAAATTCTGCGTTCACCCTTCGACAAGCTCAGGGCGAACGGGTTGTGTGCTAAAGTCACCAAAGATTTTCCGTTCGTGCTGAGCCTGTCGAAGCACGAAAACTATTTTTCAGCATCGTGCTATCCCCAAGGGCCGAAAAACGGTTCGCCTTCAAAAGTGTCGGACATCGGCTCCACGGTCTCGGGCCAGTTTTCGTGATCTACCTTTCGCCTCAGCTCCTTCGGCCGCGGTTTTCCGTCCCAGCCGACCTGCTCCATATAATAATAAAGCTTGAGGCAGTGGCCGTCGGGATCGAGGACGTGCGCGGCGTAATCGATGCCGGGATAAAGCTCCGGTGGCACGTCGGCGAAGCGCGCGCCATGCTCGCGGAGAAATTTCACCGCGTCGCGGAGCTGCCGGTAATTCGCGAGCTGCAAGCCGAGCGACATCGAGGTCGTGTGCGGGCTCACCCCCAACTCGTCGCGCATGGCGAGCGGGTAGAGCGCGAGCGAATGGTGTTCCGTGTTGGCGCGGAGATAGAGACAGCGGTGGCCGCGCCAGGCAACTTCCTCCGTCAGCGTGAAGCCCAACGTGTCGCGATAAAACGTTTCCGCGGCTGAGAGATCTTTGACAAAAAGCTCGACCGGCCCGAGGCGGACGATCTTGAACGGCCGCGGTAAGAAGACGCCGTCCACGTCGTGCGTCGCCGGGAGTTCATCCACGTGCCGGTGTCCCGATAAGACATCGACGCCGCGCTTCAGCGCCTGCTCGACTTCCTCGAACTCGGAGACTTGCGGCAGAGCGGGCGCTTCGTGAAATTCCCGGTCGTACATGACCCTCGGCTTGCTGTGGCCGTTCCAGCCGATCTGCTCGATGCCGTAGTAAAGCTCGTTCTGATGTCCGTCGGGATCAAATAAATAAGTATGCCAGTTGGAGCCGGGCATGTCGCGGCCCGAGCGTTGAATCTTGATATTTTTTTCTTTGAGCCAGCGAATCGCGCCGCCGACTTCGCCGAGGCTTCCCACCTGCCAGGTGACCTGATTGATCGTGACGCCCGGCTTCTCGTGCCGGCCCAATGCGTCACGCACGCGTTTTGGGAACAGGACCAGCGCATGGTGATCGCCGCCGTAGCGTGTGAAGTAACCATGCGGATCGCCGAGTCCGGTCAATTGGTCGGGACTCTTGGCACGCTTGGAGTAGTCCATGACGTCCGACACACGAAAGCCGAGGAGATCGGTATAGAAGCGGCGGCCTTCGTCCATGTTCGTCAGGTTAAAGCCGAAATGGCCGAGGCGGCGGATCTTGAACGGGCGATCGAGCAGCACGCCGCCCACATTAAACTTATTTTGCGTCGAGGTTGCCATGCTTCGTCTCCGCAGCGCGAAAAGTTTTTACGGCTCGTAAATCAACACATCTACCGGCTTGCCGCCGACCGGCATGTCGGGACAGGCGCTCATGGCGACGAGTAAATCCATCTCGGCGCGGAGATCGACGTAGCTGCCCGGCTTGGCGCGCACCGTGGTGTGCTCCATCTTCCCCGTCTTGCCGTCGATGATCATATGTTGATTCAAGTTCCACGGATTCGGAATGTCTTCCGGCGCAATGCCGTACGGCGCGAGCGCGCGCGAGAGATTCTCGTAGCAGCCGTGATCGGGAATATCCTCGTCCTTGTAGTCGCGATGATAATATTCTCTCAGCCGGCCTTCTTTCTTGGCGAGTTGAAACCGGTAGCCGCTGCACATGCCTTTTTGCAGGTCGTGCGTCCCCTGATCGTTGGTGTTCGCGACGATCGTCATCATGTGCTGGTTGTTACGCCCCATGAGCTTGTCGCCCGTAGTAATGAATAATTTCCCGTTGTAAACCTTGGTGCGCGCCTGGTCGAAGCGCTCCTTCAAATTTTCGCGCCGCAAACAGACAAAATCGACGGTGGTGGTCGCGACGATGCGGAGCACCTGCCCTTTCTTCAAGTCGCCCGCCCAGCCGGAGTTATAAGGCAGGTGTTGTTCTTTGATTGTTTTCACGGCTGCGTCTCCTTTCGCAAGGTGTCATTCTGATTTCTGCTTTTCGTCCTTCAGTGTGGATTTTCATCGGCCTTGATATAGCGACTCGGCAAAGCCGCCCTCCACGATCTCTTTCACAAAGCGCGATTCGACGAAGCGCTCCGGCGCGACGCCCGCGGGCAGAGGGCGGCTCGCGGCAATCTCGTCCAGAATCGTCCGGATGCTCTCGGCCGTCGCCTCGGGTACGCGCTTGAAATACCGCTGTGCGAACATGTCGTAAACGCGTTCCGTCGCGGGCGACGTTTTCACGCGGGTATGTTTCTCCAACGTCGCAAGGGCGAAACGTTTGTCCGTCTTGAAGCGGTGAATACCCTCGACGTAGGCTTTCATGAAACGGCTCACCACGTCGGGCTGAGAGCGGATGAAAGACTTGAGCGCGGCGAAGGGTCCAAAGGCGTAAGCGAGGCCCATGGATGAAACGTCGGCGAGGCGCACAAAACCTTCTCGTTCCGCCTCGATCGTAAACGGCCCCGTGCTCATCACGCCGCTCTGGATCGCGCCCCCTTTCAAAGCCGCATACACTTCCGGCCCGGCGCCGGTCTGGAAAATCGTCACGTCGCCGCCCGGCTTCAAACCCCATCGCTTCAGGACGTAGCGCCCCACGAAGTCCGACGTCGCGCCGATGCGCGTCACTCCCATCTTTGTTCCTTTGAGCTGCTGTGGCTCGCGGATCCCCGGCACGGACCAGATTTCAAACGGAAGCGTATCGATCGTCGCGCCAAGGAGCACGACGTCCGAGCCCGCCAGATTGGCCGCGACGACGGCGCCCGCGGCGGTGAAAGCGATCTTCACGTCGCCCGCGATCAGAGCCTGCGTCGATGGCGGACCGCCGCCGATGTAAAGCAGCTCCGTATCCAGGTTGTGCTTCTTGAACAGCCCGGCGGCTTGCGTTACCCAGAGCGGACCGTAAACCATGCTGATCGAGGTGTAGGCGACGCGCAGCGGCTCGGCAAAAAGCGGCGCGGGAGCCGATGGCAGAACGGCCGCAGACAGGACGAGAAATAAATGAACGGCGGTCTTGTTCAAGAGTTTCATGCTCCGGCTCGTTAGCTTACGAACAATACACAAGTATCTATCTCTTCACTCCCCACGCCTGTCAAGCGCGGAGTCTTCTTGACACCGGCGCCCGATTGCCGGTAGAGGAATCGGAACATGCCGAAAACATCTTTCGCCGGTCTGGCCGCGGCTCTCTTTTGCGCGTTAACGCCGCTGCTTCGCGCGCCGGTTTCCCAAGCTCAAGAGCGCATCACATTTCTTTATCCGAGCGCGGCCGGAAGCTGGGCGACGCCGATGATCGCCAGGGAGGCGCGCTACTTCGACGACGAAGGGCTCGCTGTCGATCTGGTGCGCGTCGGCGGCAGTACGCGCATCGTCGCGGCGCTGATCGGCGGCAGCAGCCAACTGATTCACGCGGGCGAGCCGGCGGTCGTGCCCGCGGTCGTCCAGGGCGCTGACGCGGTCTTGATCGCGGCGATCAGCCGCGTCAACCGGCACCATCTCATCACGCGGCCGGAGATAAAGGACGTCAGGGATCTCAAGGGAAAGACCGTCGGCATCACGAGCTTCGGCTCGACTTCGGATTTCGTCCTGCGCACGATCCTCGAAAAGAACGGCCTCGATCCCAACAAAGACGTCTCGATCGTCCAGACCGGCGGCCAACCGGAAGGTATGGCGGCGATGGTCGGCGGGAAAATATACGCGCAGAGAATGTCCTTTCCGCTCCATCTCAAAGCCATTCAGCTCGGCATGCGCGAGCTGGTCGAACTGCCGATGGAGGAAAACACCGGCGGCGTGATCACGACGCGCGGCTTCGTCGCGGAGCGCCGCCAGACGGCGATCCGCTTTATGCGCGCGTTTATCCGTGGTATGCACCGCTATAAGACGGACAAAGAGTTCGCCAAAAAAGTTATCGGCAAGTTCGCTCAGTTGCAGGACGAAGCGATCCTCGAAGCCACCTGGCGCGAGTACTCCGGCGACCTGCAGAAAGTGCCGCGGCCGACGTTGAAGGGGATTCAGCAAGTCATCGATAGCGGGATGGCGGGGAAAAAGATCGACCTCAAGGCGGAAAAACTCGTCGATCTGTCGATCATCGACGAGTTGGAGCGGACCGGCTTCATCGATTCGGTTTACAAATGAATTCGCGCAAAAGGAGAAAATCATGGCGCAAATCCGTCACCTCGCGATCAAAACTGAAAATCCGGCGAAGCTGGCGGCGTTCTATAAAGAAGTCTTTGGCTTGACCGAGCTGCACCGGCCGCGCGGGGCCGACGGGCCGGTGTATTTGACCGACGGTTATTTTAATCTGGCGATTTTGCCGAACGCCGATCAGCAGGCCCGCAGCGGCCTCTATCACTTCGGCTTTCATGTCGAGAACGCGGATGAGGTGGTGGAGAAAATCCGCAAACTCAATCCGGCGAAAGCGCCCAAGCCGCGGCCCAAAGGCCGGCCTTACGCCGAGCTGCGCACATCCGATCCGGACGGCAACTTCTTCGACATCTCCGAGCACGGGTTCCAAGATGTGAAACCGCTCAAGGCAAAGTAAGAGATTACGGCATCGCCGAGAGGAGAATTCACAATGACTGTTACAAGCTCGCCCGGCTACGAGCGCATCGATCGCGCGGCGGAGCGCATGGATACGCCCTACGACCATTGGGCCGCGTCGCAGGGCATCGACGTCGTCAAAGGCTTCGGCGTCGAGAACGTTTACGAAGTGCCGCTCAAGTGGTGGGAGCGGATGGGCGGTAACGGCGTCTTTATCAATCTCACCGGCACCGGCTATCTCGACGACGCGTATGTTTGCAGCATTCCGCCGGGAAAAAGCTTGCGGCCGCAGCGGCATCTCTTTGAGGAGCTGGTCTATATTCTCGAAGGGCGCGGCGCGACGACGATGTGGCAGGAGAACGGGCCCAAACAAAGCTTCGAGTGGCAAAAGGGGAGTCTCTTCGCGATCCCGCTCAACGCCTCGCATCAGCACTTCAACGGCGCGGGCGACCGCGAGGCGCGCTTGATCTCCGTCACCACCGCGCCGCTGGTTTTCAATTTATTTCACTCGGAAGACTTCATCATGAACAACCCTTACGTCTTCGCCGACCGCTTCAAAGGCGAAGACGGCTATTTCACCGGCAACGGCAAGCTGTATAAGGACCGCGTTCTGGAGACCAACTTCGTCGCCGACGCGATCAACATCGAGCCGGTCGCGTGGCACGAGCGCGGCAAAGGCAACCGGACGATTTTTTTCGAGCTGGCCGAGAGCACGATGGGCGCGCACGTGTCGGAGTTCCCCGTCGGGAATTACAAGAAAGCGCACCGGCACGGCCCCGGCGCGCACGTGATGATTCTCACGGGGCAAGGCTATTCCTTCATGTGGCCGGAGGGCGCGGCTCGCATGCGCTTCGACTGGGGACCGGGATCGCTCGTCGTCCCGCCCGAGGAATGGTTTCATCAGCACTTCAACGCCGGCAGCAAGCCGGCGCGCTACCTGGCGCTCAAAATGCTCTCTCGCCGCTACAAGCTGGTTCCGGGCAAGATCAAGTCCGACGTGTCGCTCAAACAGGGCGGCCAGCAAATCGAGTACGAAGACGAAGACCCGGAAATCCGGCGCGTCTTCGAGGCGACCTGCGCGAAATCCGGCGCCACCGTGATGATGCGGTGAAGCGCAGATGGGAGCTGCTCCTCAGCGCGAGCCGATACGTTGTGACTATTCTATTTCACTCTGCGATGTGAACTGCTCGATGCGTGCGGAACCCTCAGTGTCGGACGTCTCGCGTCTTCGGAACAGCTTCCATCCCCTGATGGAGAAAGAGGCGTTTCGAGTCGTAGGCGGGCGGTTTGGTTGACAGCCGGTAAGCTTTCAATTAAAAATTTAGCAGTGATTGAGTAGAGGAGGGCCCGCGTGCTCCGGCCTGTAGGACTGATTCACGGACATTACGAATGCCGCTCTCTAGATGAGACGCTGCCGATCTTCACCGACCTTTTGGCCCTCGAAGTCGTCAAGCGCAACAACGGCGAGGCGGTCGTCAAGCATCCCAACACCGATTGGCTTCTGATCGTGCACGAGGGCGGACCCGGCGCGCGCAACAAGCCGCACAACAATCACTATGGTTTTCGCGTCGCCAACCACCCGGAAATCCCCGCGGCGCACAGCTACATCGACGCCAACAAGCGGAAATACGGCATCAAGACTGTCACGAAACCTCACGAGGCCCACTTCGCCTACTCGGTCTATTTCAAAGAGCCCGGCGGAAACGATCTGGAGATCGAGTACTACAATCCGAACGCGGTGCAGCAAGGGCGGCGAATTGCCGCGACGCCGTGGAAGCAGCTCATGCCGGAAGATCGTTTTCCGGGACGGGGCTACGTGCCGCAGGCGATGTCGCACGGCACGCTGCAGTGCGACAACAAAGAAGCGAGCGACCGTTTTTACAAGGAGATTCTCGGCCTCGACATCGTCGGCGGCGGCAGACATTCGAGCTACATCAAACATCCTTCGACGCCGTGGTACGTCGTCGTGCTGCCGATGAACGGCCACCGCGACTTTTTGTCGCCGGTCAATCGCTTCACGCTCAAGCTGGCGACACCGGACGAAGTTAAAGGCGCCCACCGCGAATTTTCCGCGGCGGGGAATAAATACGGTGTCACCGAAGCCTGGGATTTAGAGGAAAAGAACGGGCAGGTGTCGTTTATCTTCAGCGATCTCGATAAAAACTGGTGGGAAGTGGTCGCTTCAACCCAGTAGCGTTCAATGTTCAAGGTTTAATGTTCAAAGCCGTTCCACACTCCACGACTTCAAACCTTAAACTTTGAACCTGGAACTCGGAACCTCTTTAAGTCGAAATATCCTGCAAAAACCATTCGGTCGGTAATTCGCGGCCGAGGCCGCGCTCGCGCGCGCGTTTCAGTACGAATGCTCCCGCGGCGGAGAACTGCACGCCGTGGCCTTCGTTGTTGGCGAAATAAGTTTTCTGTTTCGCGTCCGTCCTGCCGGTCGCCTTTTCGGCGCATAGATCGGCGAGGGTAATTCCGGACGGCAAGTCGCTCTCGTCCTTTCCGCCCAGCGCCGCAGGCGCGTCGCGATATTGCTCGGCCGGTTGGTCGGCGCGAAAACGCGGCCCGAAGCCGCGCTCGTGCGCAACGGCGATGTCGAAAATCTCCAGCGTCGCTCTTCCCACCTCGCCGAACGGCCGCGCACTGCTCACAAACATCCCGTCTTCGATCCACTCCGGCCGCGCGAACGGGCGGGACGAATCGGTGCAGCAGCAGACGATGTCGCTGCCTGAGAACGCCGCTTGGACGCTCTCGACGGCGTGCGTCTCGACCTCGAGCCTGGCTTCGATCTCTCGCGCGAAATTTTCCCGGCTCTCCGGCCGCAGGCTGTAAGCTTTGATTTGTTTGATCGGGCGAATCGCGCGCATCGCCTGGGCGTGGCTCCGCGCCTGGTTGCCGGCGCCGATGATGCCCAGCACGGCGGCATTCGCGCGGCTTAAATATTTCGCCGCCACGGCGCTGGTCGCGCCGACGCGCATGACTTGCAGGTAACCGTCGTTCAAAATTCCGTCGAGTTCGCCGGTATGGATGTTGTAGAGCAGCGCGAGACCGCAATAGAGTCCGGGCCGCGACGCCCACTTGGTCGTGCGCCCGGATTTTTCGTCGAGCCATTCGTTCACGTCGGAGCGCAGACGGATCGCGTGGTAGCCGCTCTTGACGACCGTGCCTTCGAAATTGGCGAAGACATACGTGCGGCCTTTACCCGTCGGCACCATGATGTTACTGCGCCTGCGATGCGCCGCGCGGCCGAGGCCGAGCTCGCGATAGCCGTCGTCCAGGAGATCGATGCATTCGCGCATCGTAATCAGGCCGTCGATCTCGTCGTTGTTGAGCAATAACGTCATCGCGAGTCCATGCAAAAAAGCGCCTCTACGATCCTGCCGCATCGAATGTAACGGCGGCGGCATCTCGTTGTCAAATTCGCCCTTTACAAAAATTTTTTTTCCTGTATAGAGTCTTTAAACTTGGTGGGGAATTTATGGGAATAATCATCGACGGCAAGGCCGTCGCGCGCGGAATTCAAGCGGAGATCAAAGAAGAAGTCGACGGACTCAAGCGCAGATGGAGCATGGTCCCCGGTCTGGGGGTCGTGCTGGTGGGCGACGATCCCGCGTCCCATCTATACGTCAAAAACAAAGAAAAGGCGTGCAAGGAAGTCGGCATCCGCTCGGAAGAGCATCTACTGCCTGCGTCCGTTTCGGAAAAAGAACTTCTTTCCCTGATTCAGAAGCTTAACCGCAAAGACGAAGTGCACGGCATTCTGGTCCAATTGCCGCTGCCGGCCCACATTCGCGCCGAGCGCGTCCTCGACGCCGTGTCGCCGCAAAAAGACATCGACGGATTTCATCCGGTGAATCAGGGGCGCCTGCTTTCGGGCGCCGAGGGCTTTAGACCGTGCACGCCGATGGGCATCATGAAGCTCTTGGACTCCGCCGGCTGCGATCCGAAAGGAAAAAACGCGACGGTGGTCGGCCGCAGCAACATCGTCGGCAAACCGATCGCGTTGATGCTGCTCGAGCGGCACGCGACGGTGACGATCTGCCATTCGCGCACGGCTCAACTCAAGGACGAAGTGGCGCGCGCCGACATCGTGGTCGCGGCCATCGGCAAGGCCGCGTTGATCCGCGGCGAGTGGATCAAGCCCGGCGCGGTGGTGATCGACGTCGGCGTTAACCGGCTGCCGAGCGGAAAATTATCCGGCGACGTGGAATTCGAGAGCGCCAAAGAGCGCGCGTCTTACATCACGCCCGTGCCGGGCGGCGTCGGGCCGATGACGATCTGCATGCTCCTGTTCAATACGTTGAGGGCGGCTAAGGAATCGCTGCAGCGGGAAGGTTAAGCCGGTCGCGTGAGTTCGCCAGCCACACCTCAAGCTCGGAAGCTGAAACGAACTCCCCTTTATCAAGTCCATCGGCGCTCGGGAGCGAAGATGGTGGAGTTTGCCGGCTGGGAGATGCCGGTCCAATACGGCGGGGTGATCGAGGAGCATCTGACCGTGCGCGGGCGGGCCGGCCTTTTCGACGTGAGCCATATGGGAGAGGTCGAAGTCCGCGGCCTCGGGGCGCTGGACTTTTGCCAAACGCTCACGCCGAACGATCTCTCGCGGTTGAAACCGGGGCAAGCGCAGTACAACCTGCTTCTCCACGAAAGCGGCGGCACGATCGACGACATCGTGATCTATCCGCTCAAGCCGGAGCACGTTTTTATCTGCGTCAACGCCTCGAACACGGACAAAGACTTCGGCTGGATCGAAAAGCAGGCCGGCGGCAAAGTCAAAGTCGAAAATACCAGCGCGCGCTACGTCCAGCTCGCGCTGCAAGGCCCGGCGGCGGAGAAAATTCTTCAGCGCCTGACCGCGGCGCGTTTGACGGAGCTCAAACCGTTTTACTTTTTTCTCGGCACCGCGGCCGGCATAGATTCGATGATCGCGCGCACCGGATATACCGGCGAAGACGGATTTGAAATCTTTTGCGAGGCCGCCGACGGCGAGAAATTGTGGGATGCGCTCATGGCGGCGGGCGGCGGCGACGGGCTTCAGCCCGCCGGTCTCGGCGCGCGCGACACCCTCCGCTTGGAACGCGCGCTGCCGCTCTATGGCCACGAGCTCGACGACGAGACGACGCCGCTGGAGGCGGGTCTCGATTGGGTCGTTAAATTTTCCAAGAGCGCGTTTATCGGCCGTGAGGCGCTCGTCAAACAAAAAGAGCGCGGCGTCGAGCGGAAGCTCGTCGGGTTGGAAATGATCGACCCCGGCATCGCGCGTGAACACTATCCGATTTTCAAACGGGACGAGCGGATCGGCGCAGTGACCAGCGGGACCAAGTCGCCGACGCTCGGCAAAGCGATCGCGATGGCTTACGTCCGGGCGGAGCACGCGGCGGCGGGCAATGAGCTGGAGGTGGAGATTCGCGGGCGGCGCGCGCACGCGCGCGTCGTACCGTTGCCGTTTTATCGTCGCCCAAAGATTTCATAGCTTTTTAAGGAGGAAAGCGATGGAGATTCCTGACGGACTAAAATTTTCCAAAGAGCACGAGTGGGTGCTCGTCGAAGACAAAATCGCGATCATCGGCATCACCGAATTCGCCGAGCACGAGCTCGGCGACATCGTTTATGTCGAGCTGCCCGAAGTCGGGGAGAAAGTCGTCAAGGACGATCCGTTCGGCGCGGTGGAGTCGGTCAAGGCGGTGTCGGACGTCTTCGCGCCCGTCGGCGGCAAAGTCGTCGAGATCAACGATGTGCTTCCCGAAAGCCCCGAGACGATCAACGAAGATCCCTACGGCGACGGCTGGATGATCAAGGTGGAGATGAGCGATCCGGACGATCTCAAGGATCTGATGACCACGGAGGAATACGCGGAATACATCGAGCAACAGAAAGAGGAAGGTGAAGAGAAGGAGGACGACGAGGATGAGGACGACGAGGATGAGGATAAGGATGACGACGAGGACGAAGGAGAAGACGAAGATGAGGACGCCAAGTAGGGTCGTCCCATGCGTTATACCCCGCACACCCCGTCGGACAAGGAGCAGATGCTCCGCGCGATCGGTCTCTCCCGGATCGAAGAGCTGGTCGAGCACATCCCCGCTGCGCTGAGAGAAAAGGCGAAGATCGCCCTGCCCGAGGGCTTGACCGAAGTCGCCGTCAAAAAAAAGATGGTGGCGTTGGCGGGCAAAAACGCGACGGCCCAGGACTGGCATTTTTTTCTCGGCGGCGGGATTTATCACCACGCGATTCCGAGCGCCGTCGACGCGATCATCTCGCGCGCCGAATTCGCCACCTCATACACGCCGTATCAGCCCGAAGTCAGCCAGGGGACGCTGACGGCGATGTACGAGTTCCAAACCCTCATTTGCCAGCTTACCGGGATGGAAGTGGCGAACGCCGGAGTTTACGACGGCGCGAGTGCGGCGGCGGAAGCCGTGCTGATGGCGCGGCGTGTGCAAGACGGCCGGCGCCGGATTCTGGTCTCGCGCGCGCTGCACCCGCAATATCGCAGCGTCATCGCGACCTATCTCAGAAATCTAAACGACCTCGAGCTGGTGGAAATTCCGTTTACCGAGAGCGGCGCGACGGACGCGGAGTTTATCGCCAAGGCGGCGGACGACCGGACGGCGTGCGTCGTCGTCGGCTATCCGAATTTTTTCGGCGTGATCGAAGACCTCGCGCCGCTGCGCGCGGCGTGCGACCGCGCCGGCGCGCTGCTCGTGACGGTCACGACCGAGCCGCTTTCGCTCGCGCTGCTGAAACCTCCCGGCGACTGGGGCGTCGATATCGCCGTCGGCGAAGGGCAGAGTCTCGGGGTGCCGATGACTCTCGGCGGGCCGGGCTTCGGATTTTTCGCGGCGCAAAAAAAATTCGTCCGCAGCCTGCCGGGCCGGCTCGTCGGCGAGACCGTGGACGCGGCCGGGCGGCGCGGTTTCGTCCTGACGCTTTCCACGCGCGAGCAGCACATCCGGCGCGAGAAGGCGACCTCGAACATCTGCACGAGCCAGAGCCTCTGCGCGCTCGCGGCGACGGTTTTCATGTCGATCTTGGGAAAGCAGGGCATGCGCCGCCTCGCCGAAGTCAACGCGCGACGCGCGCACGCGGCGAGGACGCGGCTGATTCAGGAGGCGGGCCTCGCGCCGGTATTCAGCGGTCCGTTTTTCAATGAATTTGCGCTCAAGGTAAGCGGCTGGTCCGAGCGGCGCGGCCGATTTTTCGCCAACCGCATCGTCCCGGGCGCGCCGTTGGCGGAGTGGTATCCGGAGCTTCCCGACGCGCTTTTGATCTGCGTCACCGAAATGAACGAAGAAGAGGAGATCGAACAACTTGTCAGAACGTTTATCGCGCGCTGATGACCGTCGGCCGAAACTACCGTTGATTTTCGAGAGCGGCTCGGCCGGCAGAAGCGGTTTTTTCTGGCCAGAGGAGAAAGGCTCGAACGAAATTCCCGCGGCGCTCTGCCGCGAGGAAATTCCCGGTTTTCCCGAAATCGGAGAGTTGGAAGTCTTGCGCCACTTCACCCGCCTCTCGCATCTCAATTTTTCGATCGAGAGCGAATTTTATCCGCTCGGCTCCTGCACGATGAAGTATAACCCCAAGGTCAACGAGGTGGTGGCCCGCCTGCCGGGATTTTCTCTGCTCCATCCGCTCGCGCCGCCGGAACTGATTCAGGGGGCGCTGGAGCTGCTGCTACAGCTCGAAAAAATGCTGGCCGAGATTTCCGGCATGGACGCCGTCACGCTGCAGCCCTCCGCCGGCGCTCAAGGCGAGCTCGCCGGGCTGATGCTCATTCGCGCCTATCTCAAGGAAAAGGGCGACGCGCGGCGGAAGATCATCGTTCCCGATACCGCTCACGGCACCAATCCCGCCAGCTCAACGCTGTGCGGCTACGACGTGATTCAGGTCAGCTCGAACAAGCAGGGGGTCATCGAACCGGCGATGGTGGAGCAGGTGATGGACGACAGCGTGGCGGCTTTGATGATTACGAATCCGAACACTCTCGGCGTCTTCGAGAAAAACATCCAGGCGATCGCCGACGTGGTGCACCGGCGCGGCGGGCTGGTTTATTTGGACGGCGCGAACCTGAACGCGCTCATGGGCATCGCCAAGCCGGGCGATATGGGAGTCGATGTTCTGCACATCAACTTGCACAAGACGTTCTCCACGCCGCACGGCGGCGGCGGCCCCGGGGCAGGTCCCGTCGGCGTCA
>JBGPTS010000029.1:0-27199 GCA_041490745.1 Binatia bacterium
GAGCCTCGGAATCGGCTGCAAGGATTTTTCTGTGCTATCATCGGCTTGAAAATCGCCGCGGGCGGCGCTTAACATCCGGTCTTTATGACCACGGGCAGATACCAAGACACGCTCAAGCACGGTGGATTCCAGGCTTTTCTCTGGACCCAGTTCCTGGGCGCGTTCAACGACAACCTCTTCAAGATGATCGTCTCGCTGATCGCCGCCGACCTGGCGCTCGGCGCCGCGGGCGGCAGCGGCTATCTGTCGATCGTCAGCGCGGTTTACGTCCTGCCGTTTTTTCTCTTCTCCGGCTACGCCGGCTATCTCGCCGACGCGTTCAGCAAGCGAACGGTCTTGATTGCGACCAAAACGTTCGAGATCGTCGCGATGACGCTTGGCGTGCTCGCGCTGTTTTCCGGCCGGATCGAACCGATGCTCGCGGTGTTGTTTCTGATGGCGCTGCACTCGACTTTCTTCAGTCCGGCCAAGTACGGCATCGTTCCCGAGATGTTGCCGGACAAAGATCTCTCGCGCGCCAACGGGCTTCTGGAGATGACGACGTTTCTCGCCATTATCCTCGGCACGTCGCTCGGCAGTCTCGCGTTCGCCGCCTGGAGAGAGCGGCTCGAATGGATCGGCGTCGCGCTGGCTTTGATCGCGATCGTCGGCACGCTGGTCGCTTTTCGCATACCCGCCGTCGCCGCCGCCGGCGCGGGAAAAACTTTCCGCGTGAATCCGTGGGCCGAGGTCGCCTTCGGCGTCAAGCGGCTCCGCGCCGACAGGACTCTCTGGCTTACCGTGATCGGCATCTCCTACTTCTGGTTTTTGGGCGTGCTGTTGCAAATGGACCTGATTCTTCTCGGCAAAGAGACTATGGGTCTCGACGACGTGAAAATCGGCTTTCTCCTCGCGTTCCTCGCCCTCGGCATCGGCGTCGGCAGCCTCGCCGCCGGGCGGCTCTCCGGCGACAAGGTCGAGATGGGCCTGGTGCCGCTCGGCTCGATCGGCATGGGAATTTTTTCCGTCGCGCTTTACTTTTCCACGGGATCGTACGCGGGCGCGGCCGCCGCGCTGTCGCTGCTGGCGTTTAGCGGCGGCCTGTTCGCCGTGCCGTTGAACGCCCTGCTCCAGCAGAGGAGCGGGCGCGAGGAAAAAGGCATTATGATCGCGACGAATAATTTTTTGAACACCGCCGGCATGCTGCTGGCGTCCGGCGTCTTCTGGCTGCTGCGTAGCGTCCTCGACATCCAGCCGGATACCATCATCCTGATCGCCGGACTCTTCACGCTGGCGGCGACGGTTTACGCGCTCAAGCTGCTGCCCGATTTCCTGATCCGGTTCTCGCTCTGGCTCGTGACACACACGATCTACCGGATTCGCATCGTCGGGCAGGAGCGCGTGCCTTTCCGCGGCCCGGCGCTGCTCGTATGCAATCACCTCTCTTACGTCGACGCGCTGCTCATCGGCGCGTCGGTGCAGCGGTTCATCCGATTCATGGTCTATAAGCCCTACTATGAGATCAAAGGGCTGAACTGGCTGTTTCGTCTGATGAAGGCGATTCCGGTTTCCGGCCGCAACCGCAGGGAGATCATCGAGTCGCTCGCGCGGGCGCGCGAGGAGCTGGCCCAGGGACACGTCGTGTGTATTTTCGCCGAGGGGGCGATCAGCCGGACGGGCAATCTGCTGCCGTTCAAGCGCGGCTTCGAAAAAATCGTCGAGGGCATGGAATTGCCGATCATCCCTGTGCATCTCGACCGTTTGTGGGGCAGCATCTTCAGCTTTAAAGACAGCGGCTTTTTCTGGAAATGGCCGGAGCGGCTGCCCTACCCCGTGACGGTATCTTTCGGCGCGCCTTTGCCGTCATCGGCAACGGTGCAGGAAACGCGCCAGGCGGTTCTCGAATTGGCGAGCGAGGCGGTGCGACATCGCCGCAAGGCGGACGATCTGTTGCAGCTACGGTTCTTGAAGACCGCGAAGCGAAGATGGTTCTCTTTCTGCATGGCGGACTCCACCGGCATGGAGCTGAGCTTCGGCAAGGCGGCGATCGCGAGCCTCGCGCTGGCGCGCTGGGTGCGCCGGCGCAGTTCGGGCGAAAAGATGGTGGCGCTGTTGCTGCCTGCGTCGGTCGGCGGTGCGCTCGCCAACGTCGCCGTGCTCACGGCGGGAAAAGTTCCGGTGAACCTCAATTTCACCGCCGGGACCGAGGCGATGACCGACGCGCTCAAACAATGCGGGATTCGGACAATTCTCACTTCCCGGCTGTTTCTCGCCCGGGCGAAGCTCGAAGCGATGGAAGGCATGGTCTATGTCGAAGACGCGATGAAAGAAATCCGCGCGGCGGAAAAAATCGCCGCCGCCCTGCTCGCGCTCGCGCTGCCGTCGCGCTGGCTGCTCGGCCTTTACGGCGAGCGGAGTCAAGACGCCGCGTCGCTCGCGACGGTGATTTTTTCCAGCGGCAGCACCGGAGCGCCCAAGGGCATCATGCTCTCGCACCACAATATATTATCGAACATCGAGGGCATCGAGCAGATCTTCCGCACCACGAGCCGGGACCGGATCATGGGAGTGCTGCCGTTTTTTCATTCGTTCGGCTTCACCGTCACGCTCTGGTTTCCGCTGCTGGCCGGCTTCGGCGTGGCTTACCATCCGAACCCTCTCGACGCCAAAACCATCGGCGAAATGGTGGCGAAGTACAAAGCGACGATCCTCGTCAGCACGCCGACGTTCTACGCGGCGTATATCAAGAGATGCCCGCCCGAGCAGTTCGCCACGCTCCGCTACGCGCTCGCCGGCGCGGAGAAGCTGCGCGAGTCTGTGGCGAATGCGTTCAAAGAAAAATACGGCATCGATCTCTTGGAGGGTTACGGCTGCACCGAAACGGCGCCGGTCGTCGCCGTCAACGTCCCCGACGTGGAGGAAGGCAGCGAGCGGCAGACCGGACAAAAGCGCGGCACCGTCGGCCATCCGATTCCCGGCGTCGTCGCGAAGATCGTGAACGCGGAAACCGGCGACGAACTGCCGCCTGACAGCGAAGGGATGCTGCTCGTCAAAGGGCCTAATCGCATGCTCGGCTATCTCGGCAACGACGAAAAAACCAGCGAGGTCTTCCGCCACGGCTGGTACGTCACCGGAGACATCGCCGCGATCGACGACGACGGCTTCATCCGCATCACCGACCGGCTGTCGCGCTTCAGCAAGATCGGCGGCGAGATGGTGCCGCATATAAAAGTGGAAGATGCGATCAATCGAATTCTCGGCGACGGCGCGTGCGTGGTCATTTCGCTTCCCGACGAGCAGAAAGGCGAGCGCCTCGCGGTGTTGTACTCGCGGAACGACATCGCGCCGGACGAGCTGTGGAACAAACTCAACGACAGCGGCCTGCCGAAGCTCTGGATTCCACGGCGCGACAGTATTTTTCCCGTCGAGGAAATTCCGCTGCTCGGAAGCGGCAAGGTGGATCTCAAAAAAGCCAAGGCGGTCGCAATGGAGAATCACCCTCTGTAAGCGGGGAGTTTCAACTCCTTCTGTTGCGTGACGGCAAATCGCATGATAAAAACGGCTCACCTATGGAACAAGCGATGATCGACTACGACAAGCTGGCGGAAAAATCTCTCGGCGGCGAGCTGCTCGCGCGCGAAGAGATGCAGGCGGTGCTCGACGCGCCGGAGACGGAGATGCCGGACCTTTTGGCCGCGGCGTTCAAAGTGCGCCAGCATTATTTCGGCAAGCGCGTCCAGCTTCACATGCTGATGAACGCGAAAAGCGGCCTCTGCCCCGAAGACTGCCACTACTGCTCGCAGTCGTCGGTCTCGCACGCGCCGATCGACAAATATCCTTTTTTACCGAAAGAAAAACTCATCGAGGGCGCGCTCAAGGCGAAGGCCGCGGGCGCCGTGCGCTTCTGCATGGTCAACAGCGGACGCGGGCCGACGGACAAAGAGATTCGCGAGCTATCCAATGTCGTGCGCGAGATCAAGAGCCGCGTCGATATCAACATCTGCTGCTCGCTGGGTCTGATGGACGAGGACAAGATCCAGGCGCTGAAAGAAGCCGGCGTCGAGCGCATCAATCACAACCTGAATACCAGCGAGCGCCATCACCCGAACGTCTGCACCACGCACGCGTACGCCGATCGCGTCGAGACGGTGACGAACGTAAAATCGGTCGGCCTGTCCTCCTGCTGCGGCGGGATCATGGGCATGGGCGAGACGGACGAAGACATTATCGATCTCGCCGTTTCGCTGAGAAAGCTCGGCGTGGATTCGATCCCGCTGAATTTTCTTCATCCGATCGACGGCACGCCGTTCGCCGGCGTGCACAAGCTGACCCCCGAGCGCTGTCTGAAAATTCTCTGCCTGTTCCGCTTCGTCAATCCGAGCAAAGAACTCCGCGTCGGCGGCGGCAGAGAATTGAACCTCGGCCCGCTCCAGCCGCTCAGCCTCTATCCGGCGAACTCGATCTTCGTAAACGGATACCTGACGACGCCGGGCCAGGAGGCGAGCGAAGCCCATAAGATGATCGCCGACCTCGGCTTCGAAATCGAAGACCGTTTGCCGAACTAGGAACAGGCGGCAGGCGATAGGCCGTAGGCGGTAGGAAAACAAATCCAATCGCTTTCCATATTACCTAACGGCTACGGCCTCCCGCTTTTCTTGCTCTCTTTGACTACCGCCTAACGCCTACAGCCTACCGCCTTCTTCTCACTTCCACATGGGTAGCCTTGACATATTCCGCCCGACTAAGGCAGATTGCTTACAGTTTTTGCTTCAATTCGAGTAGCAAAATGAAAATCATACACTGCGCGAAATGCAGCAGCATAGTCAATAGTTATGCGTCATGACTAGCGGTAGTGGACTGATCGCGGGCTGGAAGACCGCCGAGGATTGGCGGAATCTCCGGGTCCTGCTCGTCGTCGGTGGTTCGCCTGAACACTGGAAGCAGGCGTTCGTCGAGTTCTTCCAGACGCGTCTGGATTTGCGCTACCTAAACCCTATCAAGGTGCTTCAGGAGCACGGCACCTTTCAAGGTGAAGGGTTCTCGATCCTCGCAATTCAATGCACGCTGGTCGAGTTTCTGGAGTCGACCGTTCAGGGAACCAAGTATCGGCATCTCCGGCGTGGTGAAACGCTCGGGCCCTATGAGTACTCGTCGAGCCGCGACGTCTTCGTCGGGTTTCTGGTGAAGCGTGATCCCTTCGCGAACGAGTTCAACGACCCAGTTGCCCGAGAGTTCTACGCAGCTGTGCGGTGCGGGCTGGTACACGAGGCCCGGACCAAAGACGGCTGGCGAGTATGGGCGCGAGGACCAGATGGCAACGTGATCGACCGAGATCGGCGAATCGTCTACCGCGACAACTTCCAGGCGGCCTTACAGGCGTTCATCACGTGGTATGGGGCGGCTTTGGTCGCGGATAGAGAACTTCAAGAAGGTTTCATTCGGAAGTTCGATGACCTGTGCGAGTAGCAGCATGACCCATAACTTCGCAGTCGAACGGACGCGCTTCGCGCGCCGCTCACCGCGGCGTTAAGCTCATTCCTCTTTCGGGGATTCACTGGCGACTACTGTGCCGGACCCAGACCACTCGGTGACAGAGGACCGATACATCACAGTCGGTATGTCAAGTCGCCGCCGTCTCGTGATGGTGGCCCATACGGAGCGCGAGGAACGGACTCGTATCATTAGCGCACGGGAACTGACCCGGGCGGAGAAAGAGGTTTATGAAAAAGAAACGCAAAAGTGAGATGAACGACGAGCTACGTCCCGAATATGACTTGCACGAGCTGCTCAAGGGTGGGGTCAGAGGGAAGTACGCGGAGCGGTATCGGTCCGGGACAAACTTAGTTCTATTAGCCCCGGATGTAGCCAAGGCTTTTGAAAACAACGCGGAAGCGGTCAACGAAGCCTTGCGGTTGGTGATCCAGCTGACGAAGGTGCCGGTCGGTAAAAGGCAGCAGCTCGCAAAACCGTAGTCCAGACTGACCACAAGTAGGTATCAATCGGTCCCCTCTAAACGAACCTCACTTCATTTCCACATCGTAATCAGCAGCACTCCGCCCACGATCATGGCAGCGGCGAAAACGATTCGGAGCGTCACCTTTTCCACGTCGCGCAAAAAAAGCGCGGTGAAGATGAGAGAGAAAAACGGGCCGGTGCTGCTGATCGGGATGACGACCGACACTTTGCCGAGATCGATGGCGTAGTAGATGCAGATCATGCTCACGCTGATCGTGATTCCGGCGGCCAGAAACCATCCGAAACATTTCCGATTCATCTTCCACGTCTCCTGACTCTTCTCGACGTACCACAGGGTCAGCAGCGAAACGACGAGAGAAGTCGTCGCGGTCACCGCGGCGGCGAGGATCGGATGCGGCACCGCCGCCATGCCGAACTTGCGCACGACCTGAGAAGCCCCCGCGAGAACCGAGGCGGCGATGGGATACCAGAGAAAAACCGCCGAGCCGGCAAGTTTCATCGCGCCCGTCCGCCACGACAGCAGCGTGATGCCGGCGATAATCATCAACGTGGCGACGACGATCGCCGGAGTGATTTTCTCGCCGAGGAAAACGATCGCCATCATGGCGCTGAAGAGCGGCGTGGTGGCGCGGATCGGATCGGTGATGGCGACGCCGAGCGCGTCGATGCCCTTGTATGTCAAAAGGCGCGTCAGCCCCGGCTGAAACAATCCGACGACGACGAAGATCAAAATCGCCGCGCTGCCGAGCGGCGCCAGCGGCACAAAGAGAATCGCGAGAGTCCAGAGAAAAACGATGTTGATCAGCAGGCTGCTGATCACGCCGGTGGCGGGATTGGAATAACGCAGCGCTTTCTTCGCCAGCATGTTGTGGAGCGCGAACGTAAACGCGTTGGCGAGGGCGAAAAACTCGGCCGGCATGGAATCTTTCTTGTAAGGAAGTTTATTGCAAACCGCAACCGCTTCTGCGAGGCTTGTGCACGCATGAAGACGCAAACGGCGATCATCTCGATCAAAGACCTGACCACGGAAGCGGTCCCGGTGTTGCAGCAGGCTTTGAACTCGGTGCCGGGAGTGCAGAGCGTGGATTTCAGTCTGGAGCGAAGCGTCGCCGTCATTGAATTCGAAGGCCAGCACTCGAAGATTGACGATCTACTGCGGGCGGTCCTCAAGGCGGGATATCAGGTGAATTAAATTCAGCAGGCAGCGGGCAGGCTCCAGGTGGCAGCCAATGATCGCCCGCTATTCCTGCAAACTGCCTGCTGCCTGCTGCCAGCTAGTTGCCCGCAACCGTCATCCGAGAAATTTTGATCGTGGGCGCCGAGATGCGGCTGCGCATCTCCAAATCGCTTCCGACCATTTCGACGTTGGCGAGCATTTCTTTCAGATTTCCGGCGATCGTGACTTCTTCCACCGGATAGGCAAGCTTGCCGTTCTCGATCCACAAGCCGACGGCGCCGCGCGAATAGTCGCCCGTGACGAGATTGACGCCGTGGCCGATCAGCTCGGTGACGTAGAAGCCGTCTTCCACCGAGGCGATGATTTGCTCCGGCGTGCGCGCGCCGGCGACCAGGAAAAAATTCGCCGGACTCACTCCCGGCGCGCCGCCGACGGCGCGGCTGGCATTGCCGGTGGACGGCAGGCCCAATTTTTTTCCGCTGTACGTGTCCAGCAAATAACTTCTGAGCACGCCCCGTTCCACGACGATTTTTCTTCTCGTCGCCAATCCTTCGCCGTCGAACGGCTTCGAGCCGAGCGCGCCGGGAATCGTGCCGTCGTCCACGATCGTCACGGCCTCGGACGCGATCTTCTGCCCCAGCTTGCCCACCAGGAACGAAGCCCCCTTGTAAAGCGAATAGCCGGAGACGGCCGAGGCGAGCTGCCCGAGAAGCGACGCCGCGATTTCCGGATCGAAGACCACCGGGCAGTCGCGCGTTTTGACTTTGCGCGCGCCCAGTCTTCGGATTGCGCGCTCGGCGGCGCGCCGGCCGACGGACGCGGGAGATTCGAGGCGGGAAAATTTTCGCTGCGAGGAATACCAATAGTCGCGTTGCATCGCGCCGTTCGAGCTGGCGACGGGGGCCACCGACAGGCCGTAGGTCGAGCCGCGGTATTCGCCGCAAAAGCCGTGGCTGTTGGCGTAGAGGATTCGGCTCGCGCCGCCGGAGAACTCGGCGCCTTCCGAATTGGTGATCCGCGAATCGAAATCGAGCGCGGCCTTCTCCGCTTCGAGCGCGATCCGGCTCTGCTCTTCTATCGGCAAGCCCCGCCCTTGATCGTCGAAAAGATCGAGGTCGTCGGGAAAATCTTTCGCAAGGTCCTCGGCTGCGGGAAGACCGCTGTATTCGTCCTGCGCCGTCGCGCGGGCGAGCGTCGTGGTGTCTTCGACCAGCCGTTCGAGCGCGGCCTCGGAAATATCGGAAGTCGAGGCGGTGGCTGAGCTGGCGCCGAAAAAAAGTCTCAGCCCCAGCCGCTTCTCCTGTGCCTGGCTGATTTTATCGACCTCTCCCAGGCGCACGGCGACAAACGAGCTTTCGCACTCGGCCACCACCACGTCGCCCGCGGTGGCGCCTTTTTTCTTCGATTGATCGAGAATATCGCGCGCGAGTTCTTGATTTAATTCTAGGCGTTCCATTTCACCCTCGTGCTCGTGGCTCGTGATCGTGCTCGCGCCCCCCATAACCCCTCCAAAGCTGGCGTTGTCGCACGGTCTTGACGAACACGAGCACGAATCACGATCACGATACGGTGCCTCCGACTGTGAGCCCATCGATCTTGATCGTCGGCAGGCCGACGCCGACCGGCACCGATTGCCCATCCTTGCCGCAGGTGCCGATGCCTTCGTCGAGCTTGAGATCGTTGCCGACCATCGAGACGCGCGTGAGCACGTCGGGGCCGTTGCCGATCAGCGTCGCGCCTTTCACGGGCCGCGTCACCTTGCCGTCCTCGATCAGATACGCCTCGCTGGCGGAGAAAACGAATTTGCCGCTGGTGATATCGACCTGGCCGCCGCCGAAATTGACCGCGTATAGGCCGCGCTTCACCGAGCGGATGATTTCTTCCGGGTCGCTCGCGCCGGCGAGCATGAACGTATTGGTCATGCGCGGCATCGGGATGTGGGCGTAGCTTTCGCGCCGCCCGTTGCCCGTCGGCGTCATGTTCATGAGCGACGCGTTCAACCGGTCTTGTAGATAGCCGCAGAGCACGCCCTTGTCGATCAAGACGGTGCGCTGCGTCGGAGTGCCCTCGTCGTCCAGGTTGAGCGAGCCGCGGCGCGACGGGATCGTGCCGTCGTCCACCACCGTGCACAGCTCGGAGGCGACTTTTTGCCCGATGCGGCCGCTGAAGGCGGAAACTTTTTTTCGGTTGAAGTCGCCTTCGAGGCCGTGGCCGATCGCCTCGTGCAGCAAAACTCCCGGCCAGCCCGGACCGAGCACCACGTCCATCGTCCCGGCCGGCGCGTCTTCGGCTTCGAGATTGAGCAGTGCCTGGCGCGCCGCCTCGCGCGTGTAGTGCTCGTAATTTTCCTTGGCCGTAAAAAAATCGAACGCGACGCGCCCGCCGCCGCCGTAAGTGCCGACCTGCCGATTGCCGCGCTGCTCGGCGATGCAGGTGACGTTCAGGCGCGCGAGCGGCTGGATGTCGCCGGCGACCCAGCCCTGCGACGAGGCGACGAGAATAATTTTCTGCTCGCTCGCGAACGAGACGAAAACGTTTTTGATCCGCGGATCGATCGCACGCGCCAGCTTGTCCATTTCGTAGAGCAGCGCGGTCTTTTGCCCGAGCGGCGCTTCGGTCGCCGGCGCCGGGAGCGGATAGAGATCGTGCGCCTCGACGCGCTCGCGGCCGACGCGCGCCGGCGTCTGCGGCTCGCGCCGGTGCGCGATGTAGCGGGCCGTGCGCGCCGCCACCTGAAGATTGTCGATCGTGATGTCGTCGGTGTAGGCGTAGCCGGTTTTCGTGTCCGCCAGCACGCGGACTCCGACGCCGTTGGAAGTCGAGCGCGAACCCTGCTTGACGAGGCTCTCTTCGAGGCTGACGCCCTCGCCCACGCGGTACTCGAAATAAAGATCCGCGTAGTCGGCCTTTCGCTCGAGCGCCTGGGCCAGGAGTTTTTCCAGGTCGCGTCCCGTAACGCCGAAGCGCCGGTCGAAAAAAGATTCCGCCTTGATTACGTCTTGCGCCATGCGTGCCTCGTGTAAAATTTCTACCACCTTTTCCGCCGTGTGGAAAGGCGGCGTTGAACTGGGAGTGGGGTATTTTTCAGATTTGCGAATGAATCTTCGAGTCACAAAGAGAGATTCTTCGCGGAGCCTGTCCTGAGCGGAAAAGAGAGATGCTTCGCTTCGCTCAGCATGACAGGAAGCGAAGGGCTCAGAACGACCGGAGAAGGTGTCATCCTGAACAAAGTGAAGGATCTCATCCGCAGTTTGGCCCCAAACTCTCTTCCCCTCCGCGGCGATCTATAGTATATAATCTTTCAGCATTGCGAGAAAAAATTTCCGAGGACAACATGGCGAGCGCAGAGAAAAAAATCGTTCACATCGTCGGCACCGGAACCATCGGCGAGCCGCTGATCGGCATTCTCTCCACCTTCCGCCAGCAGTTCGGACTCGACGACGTCACGTTCCATAAACGGACGCCGTTATTGACGGACCGGTCGAAGGTGACCGCGCTGGCGAAAAAAGGCGCGAAGCTTTGCGTCGATAAAGAGCGCTGGGAGAAGTTCAAAGAGATGGGGATGGAGCCGCACTTCGAGGCGGAGGAGGCGATCGAGCGCGCCAATGTCGTCATCGACTGCACGCCCGTCGGCAACGAGAACAAAGCGAAGTACTACAACCGCTTCGCCGACAACGGCCGCGGTTTCATCGCTCAGGGCAGCGAATTCGGCTTCGGCAAAATGTACGCCCGCGGCATCAACGACAAGGCGCTGGAAAAAGGCAAGGACCAGTTCGTCCAGGTCGTGAGCTGCAACACGCACAACCTGGCGGTTCTCATCGACACGCTCGCGCTGGGGCCGGAAAAGGAAAACAATCTCGAAGAAGGCCGCTTCGTCTGCATGCGGCGCGCGAACGATCTCAGCCAGGACGGCGATTTCATTCCCGCACCCGAGGTCGGCAAGCATGAAGATTCCCGTTTCGGCACGCACCAGGGACGCGACGCGCACCACCTGTTCGAAACGCTCGGCCTCGATATTCCGATTTATTCATCGGCGATCAAGCTCAACACGCAATACATGCACACCATCCACTTCAACTTGAGCCTGCGGCGAAGCGTGACGATGGACGAGGTGATGCGCCGGCTCAAAGCCAACGGCCGGGTCGCGCTGACGAATAAAAAATCCTCCGCGTCGGTGTTTTCCTTCGGCCGCGATCACGGAATCTTCGGCCGCATTCTCAATCAGACGGTGATCGTGTCGCAGAGCCTGGCCCTGAAGGGCGACCGGGAGATCGTCGGCATGTGCTTCACGCCGCAGGACGGCAACTCGCTCTTGAGCAGCATCGCCGCGACGATGTGGTTCCTGTACGGAGAGTCTTACGAGAAACGGCTGGAGGTTCTGAGGCCGTACTTCTTCAGCGAAATCTAACTTTATTCTCTTCCGTCATTCCCGCGAAAGCGGGAATCCAGTTATTTCGGCCGGCACGAAGAGCCTGGATGCCCGCCTTCGCGGGCATGACGAAACACACGCTATTCCCGTACGCCTTCGGTCGAAACTCCCTCGAACCTCACCGCATCGCCGGCTTCGATTCCATACCGCTTCGCCAGTCCGCCTTTGATTTCGAGCACGAACCGGCTCGGCGCGCCGACCGAGCGCGACGATAGCGTGAAGGGAACGGCGTCGCGAACGATGCCGACGATTTTCAAATCGTCGCCGATAAAAATCATGTCGAGAGGGATCGGCGTGTTTTTCATCCAGAAAGTAAGGACCGATTCATCCGGAAAAAGAAACAACATGCCCCGATCGTCGGCAAGCTCGCTGCGATATTGCAGGCCCATCTCGCGTTTGGCCGGCGTGTCGGCGATCTCGACGCGCGCGGCGAATTCTTTGCCGCTCTTCGCCGTAATGACGACGCGGGGATCGGAGCCGCAGGCGGGCACCATGGTAAGCAGCAAACCGGCAACCGCGGCGAGCGCGCGGCAGTGGATCAAGTTTAGGCGAACGATCATTGGCGCGCCGGCTCGATGACGGACCTATTTGCTGAGTCTGTTGGCGACGATCTCCGCGACATCCAGAATTTCCGGCGCGCCGGTTTCTTCCGCCGTCGCCTCTTCGGTGAACATGCGCATGCAGAAGGGACAGCCGGTGGCGACGGTTGCGGCGCCGGTCCCCTTCAATTCGCGCCAGCGGTTGGCAACGACGCGTTCGCGCCCCCGCTCCTCTTCCTTCCAGAACTGCGCGCCGCCCGCGCCGCAGCAAAAACTATTTCTCCGATTGCGCTCCGGCTCGGCGAGTTTGACGCCGGCGGCGGCGATCGCCGCCCGCGGCTGGTCGAAAACGTCGTTGTGCCGGCCAAGATAACAAGGATCGTGAAATGTCGCTGCGCCGTCCGCGCCGGCTTTGAGATTCAATTTCCCGGCTTTGATCAACTCGTCGATGAATTCGGTGTGATGCTTGACGGCGTACTTGCCGCCGAAATCCGGATACTCGTTCTTGATCGTGTGCAGGCAGTGCGGGCAGGTCGTGACGATCATCTTGGGCGCGAGAGCGTTCAAGGTCTCGGCGTTTTCCTGCGCGAGCTGGGCGAAGAGATACTCGTTGCCCGCGCGGCGCGCGGCGTCGCCGGTGCATTTTTCCTTGAGCCCGAGCACGGCCCAATTGACTCCCGCGGCGTGTAAAATTTCCGCCATGCTGCGGGCGATCTTCTGCGCCCGCGGATCGAACGCCGCCGCGCATCCGACCCAGTAGAGGACGTCGGACTTTGGGTTTTTTTCGACGGTGGGAACCGGAAACGAAAGCCCCTTGGCCCAATCCATGCGGCTCTCCGGCGCCATCGCCCACGGATTGCCCACCTGCTCCATGCCGCTGAAGGCTTTTTTCAAATTGTTCGGAAATTCCGCCGCCGACAACACCCGTTCGCGCCGGACATCTATAATATGGAGCATCTGCTCGTTGCCGACCGGGCAGACTTCGATGCACGCGTTGCAGGTGGTGCAAGCCCAGGCGGCCTCGGCGCTCAGAGCGAAATCGAGCAACGGCCGCGGACTCTCCCTGCCCGCGCTGAATTCGGCGCGGATGCGGTTCAGCTCGAAGCGCTCGTTGATGAGGATCGCCGCCGGGCTGAGCGCCTTGCCGGTGGCGTACGCCGGGCAGGCGTCTTGGCAGCGGTTGCACATGATGCAGCTGTAGGCGTCGAGCAGCCGCGGCCAGGAGAACTCTTCGAGCTTCGCCGCGCCGAAAACTTCTTCCTTCTCGAAGTCCATCGGCGCAAGCGCGCCGGGATTTTTTTTCTTGAGCGCCAGATTGATCGGCGCGAGGAGAATATGGATGTGCTTGGAGCGCGGGAAATACGGGATGAAAACCATGATCGAGCCGAGTGCGCCCCACCAGAAAAAATGTTCGAGGGCCGTCACCGCGCCGGGATTCATCCCGGCGAAGACTCCGGCGAAGAGCGAGCCGACGGGCTGAAAAGGATCGGCTCCTTCGCGCGACAGCTCCGCCGCTTTGGAGAAGAGCCGGCTGCCGACGTGGACGAAAATAAAAACCGAAACGATCGATGAGTCTCTGAGGATTCCTCCCCTCGCGTCTTCGTGCACCGGCACGTTGGCGGCGAAGGCGAAATCGCGCGGCCGCCCGACGAAGCGGCGAAACGCGAGGCCGGCGACGCCGATGAGCACGCCGGCGGTCAGAAGATCGGCGGCGAGGTTGAAAGGATTCCACATGCCGCCGCGCGCGCGGAAAGCGGCGAAGTATCCTTCCAGGACATCGACGACGTTGACGAGAAAGTAATAAACGAATCCGTAGAAGACCAGCGCGTGCAGCAGCGAGACCAGCGGGCGCCGCTTGAACACGGTCTGTTGCGTGAGGACCTGCCAAAGAGTGCGGAGGATGCGCTCGGGCAAACGGTCGAAGCGGTCTTCCGGCTTGCCGCGTCGGATAGTCTTGAAAACCTGGTAGAAGCCGGCGCCGCCGAAATAGAGCGCGCCGAGGGTAAGAGCTATGAATAGAATTTTTTCCGTGGTCGTAAGCATGGGCGTATCTCTTGGATCCTTACTATCTCGGTGGAAATTTATCGCTGGTAACCCAAGCGGTCGGACAACCCGTTACCGCCGCGGGTGATGAGCGGCACAATTTCTTTTTCCACGCGCTCGGCCGTCAGGCGGCTGGCCGGCCCGGCGATCGTCAAGCTTCCTACCAGTGCCCGCGTGTGGTCGCGGATCGGCACCGCCACCGACGTCACTTCTTCCATGAACTCGCCGTTATCCAGCGCGTAACCGGCGCTGCCGACTTGCTTGAGCTGGCGCAGCAGCGCTTCGCGGTCGATGATCGTCTTATTCGTAAAACGCTCGAGCTTTTCCGGCAGACTCTCGGCCGCATCCTCGCCTTCGAACGCGAGATGAATTTTGCCGGGCGCCGTGCAGTGGAGCGGCAGGGCTCGGCCGATGAGAGAAACCACCCGGACGGGATTTTCCGGCTCGACGAAATCGAGCGGAACGATCGCCGCGCCCTTCTTCACCGCGACGTAACAGCTTTCGTTCGCCGACTTCGCCAGCTCGACGAGCGTGGTTCGCGCCTCGGTCAGAAAATCCATCCGGTTCATATAGAACTGGCCGAGCTGAAGACACTTGAGTCCCAGGCGATAGTTTTCCGTCGCTTTGTTCTGCTCGATGTAGCCGCGCGCCTCCAGCGTCGCCAGCAGGCGAAAAATATTGTTCTTGTGGAGCTTGAGGCGCTTGCTCAGCTCCGTGATGCCGATCTCATCGACCTTCGCGTTGAATTGTTCGAGGACATCGAGCGCGTGCGTCACCGACTGAATCGCATAGTTCGATTTTTCCCGCCGAACCATCTCGCCTCCGGAAAAGTAGGCGCGCTCGACTGAACGACCGCCAGCAAAAAATCGTTTTACTCTTATTCTGTGGGGTCGAGATTGTCAAATCTGTCGGAGTCTTTGGCATAGCCGCTATAGCACTACTAGGGTAAGTCCAGCGAAGGATTATTGAAAAAGAAATTATTCTTGGTGGTCGTCGCTCTCCTGCCCCTTGCAAACGATTTACATATTGCTCTCACCTTCTGACAAGCTTCAATCCTGTTTCCATATTCCCTCCTGATCAACTATACTTGTCCAAATCCTAAGCGTGGGCGCGACATTGGAGAAGAAATACAGACCGCCTGACAAAGTGAGGATCTCGGAATAGATCCGAAAGGAGAGGGTTATGAATCCTATGTTTATAGTTGCCGTCCCTTTAGTGTTGGTGATCGTGGGCATGGTGTTGAACAGCATTGGGCTTTCCTTCGATCAACCTCCAAGTTCAGCGGAGCAAGATCCGGCAAAGAGATCGGCGGCGGAAAAGGAAGATTACCGCCGTTTCTTTGATTTACAGCGAAGGCGAGCCGTGAAGAGGCAAAAAAGGGTCGGCCAATATGCCTGGTTGCTGATGGCCGCCATTATCGGCTCGTTCATCTGGCTGTATATGGCAACGGTAAAAACAACTACCATCGCGACTCGAGTTGCTGCGTTTCAGACATTGGGGACGGAAGAGGGGAAAGAGATGGTTCTCTCGGTCACTCTGAAGGATGGGAGCAATGTTAAATACCTGATCAAATCACCCAAAGCCGATACCTTGGATGCCGCCACAAAAGAAGGGATCTCGAAAGAGAAAGTTTCATCCTACGAGATGTCACAAGTAGGCACAGCTTTGAGTATTGGTGAGAGTCCATTGCCCCTTGGCGTCGCAGTGAAAATCTCCGAAGGAAGCGCTCCAATTCCTTAGCCAGGTCCGTTAATGAAGCCGAAAATATTTCCAAGCAGCTCTAGGGTTGGATCGAGAGCTTGAAAAGCTCCGAGATCGGGGGGCCAGCGGCGCCTGGATGAGAAAGCCAGAATTCGGTATTCAGGCAAAAAGGACCGTGAGGCGTTTCTCGAAGAGCTTCGCCGCATCAACGAAGCCGCCGCGGAGGAGAGAAGAAAATCTCGCAAACCGGAGATTGAAACCTAGAGCGCTCCCGGATTTTTTGGAAATATGGGATTTGAGATTTGAGATTCGCGTAGCGACATGGACCGCTTCTTCTTCAGCGCCGGCTCCCTCTCCGCCTTTCTCGGCGTCGCGCTCGGCGCGTTTGCCGCGCACGGCCTCAAGGGCAAGCTCACGCCGGACATGTTCAATATTTTTGAGGTCGGCGTGCGCTACCATATGTATCACGCGCTCGGCCTGCTCGCGGTCGCGTGGGCTTCGACGCGCTGGCCGGGCACTGCGGCCACCGCCGCCGGCTGGCTTTTTATTTTCGGCACGATCGTCTTCTCCGGCACTCTCTACCTTCTCGCACTGGGCGGTCCTCGCTGGCTCGGAGCGATCACGCCGATCGGCGGCCTCGCATTTCTCGTCGGCTGGGTTCTTCTCGCGTGGTCGGTGTGGCGCTGATTATTCGAGTGCGCTAAACTAGCCCTCGAACATGATCATCGGCGTCCCCAGGGAAATCAAAGAGGAAGAAAACCGCGTCGCGATCACGCCGACCGGCGTGGCCGCCTTCGTCGCTCACGGGCACCGCGTGCTCGTCGAAAAAGGCGCCGGTTCCGGCAGCGGCATTCTCGACCGCTCTTACGAAGGCGCGGGCGCGGCGATTTTGGATTCCGCCGCCGAGGTGTGGAACGGCGCCGACCTCGTCATGAAAGTCAAAGAGCCGCAACCGTCCGAATTTTCATTTCTTCGCCCCGATTTGATCCTCTTCACCTATCTCCATCTCGCCGCGAGCGAAGCGGTAACGCGCGTTCTGCTCGAAAAGAAAATCGCCGCGATGGCTTATGAAACGATTCAACTCGACGACGGCTCCCTGCCGCTGCTGACGCCGATGAGCGAAGTCGCGGGACGTCTGGCGCTGCAAGTCGGTGCGTGGTGCTTGCAGGCGGAGAACGGCGGCCGTGGAATTCTTCTCGGCGGCGCGTCGGGCGTGCGCCCCGGCAAAGTCGTGATTCTCGGCGCGGGCACGGCGGGCTCGAGCGCGTGCCAGGTCGCCGCCGGCATGGGCGCCTACGTCAGCATTCTCGACGTGAATCCGTCGAAGCTCCGCTACGTGCACGACATTCTCGGCGGGCACGTGACGACATTGATGTCGAACCGCGCCAACGTCGAGGAGGAGGCGGTGGACGCCGACCTCGTGATCGGCTCCGTTTTGATTCCAGGGGCGAAGGCGCCGAGGCTCATTTCGCGCGCGCTGGTGAAGCTGATGAAGCCCGGCGCGGCGCTGGTCGATATTTCGATCGACCAGGGCGGATGCTCCGAGACGTCACGTCCCACGACGCATCGCCATCCGATTTACCTCGAAGAAGAAGTCGTCCACTACTGCGTCACCAACATGCCCGCGATCGTTCCTTACACCTCCACTTACGCGCTCACGAACGCAACGCTGTCTTACGGCCTCGCGCTCGCGGACAAAGGCATCCCCGCCGCGCTGCAAGACGACCACGCGCTCGCCAAAGGACTCAACGCTTACCAGGGCAAGATCACACACACCGGAGTCGCCGCCGCCTTTGGGCTGACGGCTGCGCCGCTCAAGGAGGTCGTCGGCGCATGAGGCTCGTGACTCGCGCGGATTTCGACGGGCTGGTCTGCGGCGCCCTGGTGACGAAGTTCGAGCGGATCGATTCGTATCTCTTCGTCGAGCCGAAATTCATGCAGGACGGCCAGGTGGACATCCGCCCCGGCGACGTCATCGCCAACCTTCCGTACCATCCGAACTGCACGCTCTGGTTCGATCACCACATCACCAACACCACGCCGGACTTTCCGCGCCCGATCATGCCGGGCAAGGGCGGCTTCCGGCTGGCGCCGAGCGCGGCGCGCGTCGTTTGCGAATACTACACGGAGATTTCGTCGCCGAATGAATCCGAGGGCGCCGCGCGGCTCGATTTCTTGAACCGCGAGCGCATGAGCTATCTTCTCAAAGAAACCGACCGTATCGACGCCGGCAAGCTCGACCGGGAAGACGTTTTGCATCCGCAAGGCTACGTCTTGATCTCCATGACCACCGACGGGCGCAACGCCGGAGACGAGCCTTACTGGCTCCGAGTCATCGGGCTGCTCCGAGACGCTTCGTTGCAGGACATGTCGCGTGACCCCGAGGTCAAAAAGCGCTGCCAAAATATTCTCGACGATCAGGAGCGGCTCAAAAAGATTTTGCTCGAGCGGACGGCGATGAAGGGCAACGTCATTTACGTCGATCTCCGCGGCGTCAAAGAGATCCCGGACGGCAACCGTTTCCTAATCTTCACGCTCTTTCCCAAGGGAAATATCCAGGTTAAAGTCGCTGAGGACACGCAGCGGAAAGATACCACGGCGATCTCGGTCGGCTACAACATCTTCAACCCGACCTCGAAGGTCAACGTCGGCGAGCTGCTGCAAAACTACGGCGGCGGCGGTCATCAAGTCGTCGGCTCGTGCCGCGTGCCGGACGAGAAAGCGGAACAGGCGATCCGCGAGATCGTCGCGGCGGTCACGGAATAAATATCCCTATGAAACGCGCGCCTAGAATTGTCACCTTCAAACAAGCGATCAAGGGGATGACGAAACTCAATCGGGAGATCAGGTACAAGAGCATTATCGAAGCCCGGCGTTTCAGCTTAGGGGTAATCGTCTTCCGGCCCGGTTCGGACCGGGACCCAAAGGAGATTCGCCACGGCAAAAAAGATGTGCTCTGCCACGTCCTCACGGGACGCGGGCGGCTGCGGATCGACGGGCGGCGCGTCGCGCTCAAAGCCGGCACGCTGTGCCACATTCCCAAAGGCACGCCGCACGACTTCGCCGCGGCGAAAGGCAGCAAGCTCATCTTGATTTATTTGCTGGTCAAAACCGGCTGACCCAGGGCGGCCTCGAACTCGTGAACTCAAAACTAAAAACTAAAAACTTAAAACTATTCTTTGCCCTTGTTCTCGCCGGCGCTCTGAGCGCCTGCTCCACGCGCCTCGGCGGCGAGCGGCAGTACGTGCCGGCGCAAAACCTGATGGACGTCGTCAAGGACTTTCAGCGCTTCGCGCGCGAGGACGTCTATCGCCTCCCCATCGCCAAGGACGTGACCGGCGTCAACGTGATGAAAGCGGCGCTCGTCCGCCTCGACGATTACGAGCGGAAAAATCCCCGGCAATTTACCGACATCATTCTCTACAGCAGAGCGATGGCCTACGAGCGGCTGCGGGACTATGATCAGGCCCTCGCGCAATACCGCCGCGCGGCCGAAATCGACGGCGCGCTCCGTCCCGAAGCGGCGAAAAACATCGAGGCGCTGGAATCGTTCAAGGCCGTTCTCGACCGGCCGCTCGCGGTCGAAAATCCGTTCGTGTACATGAAAAGTCTCGACGATAAAGTCGATGCCTGGAACGAGCTGGTGCGCAAATATCAGGGCGCGGCATACGAATATCTCGCCCGCGTCGAGGAAGAGCGAATCGACCGGGCCAAGGTCGCTTTTATCGAGCTCAATCGCACGCGTCTCGCCGACGGCAATCACGTCACCATTCTCGCCTACAGCCAGCTCGTCACCAAACACCGCCAGAGTAAGAATTATTATCGCCACCTGCTCGACTTCGGCGACTTTTATATTCGCCTGGCCAAGGAGTATATGGCGGAGAGCGATCCCGAAGGCTTGGCCTTCGATATGAACGCCTACGACCAGCTTGCAAAGTCGGGTTTAAGGCTTTATACGGAAGTGGCGGACATTGACGGCATCGTGGAAAAGATCGAAGCCCAAGGCAAGATCGAAGCGGTGAGGGGACTCACGGAAAAAGTCCGGAGGCTGAACCGGTGAAACCGATCCGATTCACGTTGCTCTTCTTGTGCGCCGCGGGGTGGCTCGCCGCGGCGCCGCGACAACTCGCCGCTCAATCGGAATCGGACCTCGCGGACCGCATCTTCAATCCCCTGCCAGAATTCGACCCGTTCGACAAGCCGCCTGCCGCGCCGCAATATTTTCCCGACGACGTGGACAAGCGGGCGCGCGCCGCGCTGATCGCCGCGCTCACGAACAGGAGCGAGGCGCTGGCGAACGACCTCCAATTTTTCAGCCGGCGCGACGCGGAGCTCAAAAAAGAGCGCGGCACGGCCACCGGCCTGACCGATCTCGTCCGCGATCTCTACAACAACACGATCACCGACCGCGAGCGCTATCTGGCGGCGCAGCGAGAGGCGCTCTCCTACGTGAGCGCGCCGCAGCACAAGCTGCTTATCGAATCGCGCATCAAAAACGACGATCTCTATCAGGCCAACGACCAGCTAAAAAAGAGCGCGCAGAATAAATGGGGCGGCGTGCTGAACCGCATGTTGAGCTCGGTCGATGTGGCCAACGTGATGACGGGCAATTATATCGGCGCCGCCGCGGAGTCCGCGGTGCAGCAGATCCTGGCGCTCGGCACGAACGACATGTCGATCGAAGAGCGCCGCGCGCTCGCACTGCTCTACGAGCATCTCAAGCATTATCCCGACGACTCGAAAAATCCCGAGGTCCGCAAGCAGATCGACGCGCTGGAAAAAAAGAAACGGTCCGTGTTGGCGGAAAAGCAAATCGAAAAGGCCGAGGAGGCGATCGGCAAGAAAGACGTCTCCAAGGCCGAGTTTTACTACCGCGTCGCCGCCGCGATCGACCCATTGTCGCAAACCGCGGAAGCGGGCCTCGATCGCATCAAAACACACGAACGGACCGAAGCGCAGGAAGTCAATCGGGCGCTTCAGGTCGCGCGCCCGCCTTCGGGGCCGAGCGCCGACGCGGCGGAGAACCGCGACGCTAGCGGCCTCATCTATGCGCTGACGCTTCGCGACGAGCAAAAAATCTCGGCCGAGGCCGCCGCCCTGGAAAATAAATATCGCGGCCGGCCACTGGCGGATTCGGCGCGCGACGCGCGCTCTGTGGCGCTGGAAATTCAGGGCCGGCACGAGGAAGCGAAGAAGCTTCTGCAACAAGTGGCGAAGACCTCGAACGCGCCGCACGAGCAGCGGCGCGCCGAGGCGCTGCTCGACAATCCGGATTATAATCTCTTGTCCTCTTTCGAGAGCGCGCGCACCAAACACACGCTCGATACCGTCAAGTACGTCCTGTTGGGCGACGACTTCTTGCGAAAGAATCTGCTCCTTATCGCCGGGCCGCTGGCGGCGGGCGGTCCCGGCGGCTTGGCCACGGTGGCGGCGGCCAACGGCATCATGATGGCCACCAATCTCGTTCAAGTCCTCACCGCCAATCCGATCTCGTATCAGGACGTCATCGACAAAGGCGCGGACTACGTGCGCGCCCATCCCGAGTCGCACAACGCCGCCGACGTTTACACCGTGCTGGCCGACGCCTACGAACAAAGCGGCATGTACGAAAAGGCGATCGCCTATCATGAGATGTCCGACAAGGCGTCGGCGAAACAACTCGCCGACTTGAAGGAAAAAGCGGCCAAGGGACTGCTCCAGGCGGCGGGGAAAAGCACGGATCGCGGCGCGCAGGAGGCTTACTTCAAATACATTCTCGACAACTACGGTGACAGCGAAGCCGCCAAAGACGCGACGCAGCGGCTCTCGCGCATGGTCAAAATGGAAAATCAGGGCCTCAGGATGAGCAAGAAGTTCCTGATGGAAAACCCCGAGCTATATGGCCCGCAAGGTCTGGGATTGAAAGCATCTCTTTTCGACGGCAACCTCGCCAACATGGAGCTCGCCGATAAGGGCGTGAGTGTGATCGGCGACAACGAGCTGCTGATGAACTTCGACACGCCGTGGGGCGTGCGGAGCCAGACTTATCGCATCAACGAAGAGACCAACGCGCGGTTTCAGATGGCGGTCCGCCAGCGCAACTACGACGTGGCGATGGCCGACGTGGACACGCGGCCGAAAGGCAGTCCGGGCGGAATCAGAAACGTTCCCCAGATCGTCCTCGCCGGCGATATCGGAAAAAAGCCGGCGGAGCCTTATACCGGAGAAACCACGTTTACCCTGGTGCGCGAGGCGGGCGCTTCGACGACGGCGCTTTATCCGCGCGCGCCCGATTCTCAACTGCAAACCGAAGTCGAGCGCGACCCGACGACCCGATACAAACTGCCGCCGCTTCAAGGCAACATTTCCGCCACTCACTTCGACATCAGCGGCGGCCTGCCGACCGGATTCTGGGGCGAGAAGCTGACGATCGGCGCCGACCAGGGCAGCCCGTTCGCCGGCGTGCTGGTGCCGATCCCGCTCCTGCAGGGCTTCATCCCGGTCGATTTCATGGTGCAAGGCAAGCCCGGCCGCTTTTCCCTCTTTCCCAGGATTCGACTCTCGCAAGACAAAGGCGAAGACCAGGAACTTTATCGCTGACCGAGCGGGGTGTCTGGTTGATGCGCAAGGACTTCCGCCGCGGCTTGCTCTCGGTTGCGATCGGCCTGGCGGCGTGGGAGATTCTCGCCCGGTTGTTTTTAGAAAACGAGCTGCTGGTGCCGGCGCCGTCGAGCGTCGCGCGCGCGTTTTGGAAGCTTGCCGCGAGCGGCCAATTGAGCGAGCACTTCGCCGTGACGCTGACCGAATTCGCTTACGGCTTCACGACCGCGTGCCTGATCGGCATTCCGCTCGGATATTTGATGGGCATGCACAAGTGGCTCGACGAATGGATGGACCCGTGGATCGCCACGCTCTACTCCGTGCCGATCATCACCTTCGTGCCGCTCATCATCATCTGGTTCGGCATCGGCACGCTGTCGAAAATCATCGTCGTTTTCAAAATCACCGTCGTCGAGCTGATTCTCAACACCGCCGCGGGCGTCAAGGCGATCGATCCCGTCTGGATCGAGGTGTCCAAGTCTCTGCGCCTCAGCCGGTGGCGGACGACGTATAAGATTCGACTGCCCGCCGCGCTGCCGTATATCGTCACGGGCATGCGCCTGGGCGTCGGCCGCGCGCTGCTCGGCGTGATCGCCGCCGAGCTTCTGGCATCGAACGCCGGACTGGGTTATATGCTGCGCGACGCCTCCGAGACGTGGGACAGCCCGAAGCTGTTTGTCACGGTCGTGCTATTGGCGTCGATGGGGATCTTGAGCTTCACGCTGATCAAAAAAGGCGAGCAGAAGCTTGCGCCCTGGCGTCGGACCGCGGAATGGTAAAAATGAAATTTTGTATGCCGCATTGAATTCAAGACGATGCTCGAAGTTTACAGCAACCATTCGCGGACGATAAACAAGCTGCTCTCGATCCTCTCCGGACTGGCGCTGTGGCATGTCCTTGCGACCGTCGTGGTCGCCGACGCGACGTTTCTGGTCTCGCCGCTCGTGGTCGTCGCCAAAGGCTACGAGATGCTTTTCCAAACGGCGGAGCTCTATCCACACCTCTTCGCCAGCTCGTGGATTTTTCTCTACGGTTATCTGCTGGCGATCGTCCTCGGCGTGCCGCTCGGCTTTCTCATGGCGCTGAGTCCGGCCGTCAGAGACTACGCCCATCCGTGGATGACCACGCTTTACACCACGCCGCGCATCGCCTTCGCCCCGGTGATTCTCCTATGGCTCGGGATCAGCGGCGGCTCCAAAGTCGCCATCGTATTTTTGGGCTGCGTCTTTCCGATTTTGATCAACTCTTTTTACGGCATGCGCGTCGTCGATCGCGAGTTCGTCGAGCTGGCGCGCTCGCTGAGACTCAAGCGCCTCGCGCTGTTTTGGAAAATCATGCTGCCCGCCTCCGTGCCGTTCATTTTATCCGGCTTGCGCCTGGCGCTCGGCCGCGGCCTTACCGGCGTCGCGATCGCCGAGTGGTTCGGCGCGACCGAAGGGCTGGGCTACCTGGTCTATTTCGCCGGGCAGACGCTCAACATCCCGGTGCTGTTCGTCGGCGTCGCGGCCTTCGCATTCATGGGCATTCTCGGCTTTGAAATTCTCCGCAAGATCGAGGACCTCGCCACGCCGTGGCGCCGCTCGCAACACGGATAACGATGGCCGCCCCGATTTTGGAATTGAGAAACCTCTCCCGCCAAGTCGTCGGGCGCGGCGGCGCGCCGTTCGTTATTTTTAACGGCATCGATCTCGGCGTCAGGGACGGAGAGTTCGTCAGCGTCGTCGGCCCGTCCGGCTGCGGCAAGACGACGCTGCTCCGCGTCATCAACGGCCTGCTGCCGCCGTCCTCCGGACAGATCTTCGTCGACGGCAAAGAGCAAAAAAGCGCCGACGGCGAGCGGGTCATGGGTTTCGTCTTTCAGGGCGCGGCGCTGCTGCCTTGGCGCACGAGCCTCAACAACGTGCTCCTCGGCCTCGAAGGGCGCGGCAAAAACTCGGCCGAGGCCCGGGCGCTCGCCGGCAAATATTTGGACCTCGTCGGCCTCGCCGGCTTCGAGCACCATTATCCGCACGAGCTTTCCGGCGGCATGCAGCAGCGCGTCAATCTCGCGCGCGCGCTGGCGATCGAGCCGAAGATTCTTTTGATGGACGAGCCGTTCGCCGCGCTCGACGCGCAGACGCGGAGCTTCATGCAGCTCGAGCTGCTCCGCATCTGGTCGCAGACCCGAAAGACGGTCATCTTCGTCACGCACATGATCTCCGAGGCGATTTTGCTCTCCGATCGCGTCATCGTCTTCAGCCACCGGCCCGGGCGCGTCCGCGCGGACTTTCCCGTGCCGCTTCCGCGCCCGCGCGACATGGAGATCAAATCCGACCGCCGCTTCGTCGAGCTGGAAAATACCGTCTGGAAGCTGATAGAAGAAGAAGTCAAAGCCGCCGGGGGATTCGCGAAGCTGTAACTCAACGGGGTATTGGAGTGATGGGAACGGAGGTTCTATGCGCTCACACAGCGTAAAAGTCTTGTTTTTCGTCTTCCTGTTACTTATTGCCTCTTGCCTGTTGCCTTCTTCTATTGTAGCCGGCGAAGGCGGCCTCCCCACCGTTCGCTTCGTCCAGAGCGGGCGCACGGCGTCGAGCTGGCCGCTTTTCATCGGCGAAGAAAAGAAGTTCTTTCAATCGAACGGCATCTATCTCGAAGAGATCATTATTCCCCTCGGGGTTAACACGACGCGCGCCGTGCTGACCAATACCATTCCCATCGGGCGAATCAATCCCGACTACGTCATCGAGGCGATGGAAAAGGGCGCCAAGGTCAAGATCATTTCCGGCGCGCTGGACAAAATCCCTTACGACGTCGTCGCCCGGCCTGAGATCAAAACCGGCGCGGACGTGAAAGGCAAGACCGTCGGCGTCGACTCGCTCTCCGGCGGGACCACGCTGATGCTTCGGGAGGTTTTCGAGAAGGCCTACAAGTTAGGCGAAAAGGATTACAAGCTTCTCGTCGTCGGGACTTCGCCGCAACGGTATGCGGCGCTCAAGGGCGGATCGGTCCAGGTCACCTTTATGGGCCCGCCGTTCAATATCCGGGCGCGGCAGGAGGGGTTCACCAAGCTCACTACGTTTTACGAACATCTCGGTCCGATTCAATTCGTGGTTCAATTCGCCAACGAAGATTATCTCAGGTCCAACCGCGCCGAGGTGGTCAAATTCTTGAAAGGGATGGCCGAAGCCACCCGTTGGCTCTACGATCCCAAAAACAAGGAAGAGTCCCTGGCCATTTACGTCAGACTTTTGAAGAGCACGCGGGAAGCGGCCGAAACCGATTACCGCTTCATGATCGAGGAGTTCAAACCGTTCCCGGTTGACGGCGCCATCAACAAACAGGCGATTGAAAAAACTTTCGAATTGAGGGAAAAAGCGGGGAAATACGAAGGCAAAAAAGCCCCGTCGTACCTCCAGTACATCGACACGAGTCTGGTGGACGACGCCAAAAAACAACTCGGCTGGAAATAGTTGCGGCAATTTTTCTACAACGAGGAGTGAGCGATGAAACTATTCTTTAAGATTGTGATCTTCAGCGCGGCGGTTGAGCTTTGCATTGCCGGGGCGCTCCCCGCGCAGGAGCTCAAGCGAATCCGCATCGGCTATCCGTCGCTGAGCTTCCGACAAAGCAACGTCTGGGTGGCGAAAGAGATGGGGCTGTTCAAAAAGTACGGCCTGGAAGTGGAGCCGATTTTTCTTCGCGGCGGGCAGGTAGCGACGATGGCCCTGGCCGCGGGCGACCCGCCCATCGTGAACATCGGCACGGTCGTGCAAGCCAATTTGTCCGGCTTCAACCTGGTGCTCATCGCGGCCGTGGAGACGAAGTACGATCAGATTGTCTTTGCCCGCCAGGGAATCACCAAGCTAGAACAGCTCAAAGGGACGAAATTCGGCATCAGCGGATTCGGCGCGGCGACACACCATGCTACCAATATGCTGCTTAAGCACCTCAATCTGGAGCCCAATAAGGATGTCGTGCTGGTTCCCGGTGGGCCCGACGCGGAACGACTCGCGGCGCTCATGTCCGGTAAAATCGACGCTACCATGTTTACTTCGTCGTCGGCCGCGCCGGCGAGAAAAGCCGGTTTTAACGAGCTGTTCCAGATCGCCGATCTGGGCGTCGAGGTGCAGGGGAACGGTTTCGCGACCTCTCGAGCTTATATCGCCGGCAACCGCGATACGGTTAAGAACGCTGTCAAAGGATTTGTCGAGGCGATCTATTTCATCTACGCCAACAAGAAGGAAGCGCAGAAGGTCTTTGCAAAATACATGCGCACCAACGACCCCGAGGTCCTCGAAGACTCTTACCAGGGCTATATAAAGATGATTCCAAAGAAACCCTATCCAACGCTCAAGGGAATCCAGTACATGCTCGACCTTTTGGCGCCGACGATGCCTCAGGCGAAGAACGCCAAACCGGAGCAGTTCGTCGACCTGAGTTTCCTTCAAGACCTTGAGAAAGAAGGCTTCTTCAACGAGATGGCGAAGAGGTATCCGACAAAGTAATGACTAACAGGCATGCCATGAAAAAAACGTTGTTCCTGTTTGTCCTATTGGCTCTATGGCAACACGGTCGGGCAACAGCCGCCGACCCCCAAACGCTCAAGCGAATCAAGATCGGCTATCCCTCGCTCAGCTTTCGCCAGAGCAACGTGTGGATCGCCAGGGAAACGGGCATCTTCAACAAGTACGGGTTGGAAGTGGAGCCGATTCTTTTTCGCGGCGGGCAAGTGGCCACTCAGGCGCTGGTCAGCGGCGATCCGCCGATCGTCAACATCGGCACCGTGGTTCAAGC
>JBGPTS010000030.1:0-26227 GCA_041490745.1 Binatia bacterium
AGATGGCGTAGGACTGGAACACCATGCCGATGGGCCGTTTATTCGTGGGGATGTAAACCCGATCGGCGGCGGAAAAGACCGCCTTGCCGTCGATGCTGATGCTGCCCGCGTCGGGTCGCTCCAGACCGGCAACACACCGGAGCGTCGTGGTCTTGCCGCAGCCGCTCGGTCCCAAAAACGTATAGAGCGAGCCTTCCGGAATCTCGAGCGAGACTCCTTTGAGCACGTGGACCCGCTCCCTGTCCTCGCCGAAATACTTTTCGAGATTCTGAATTCGCACCATAAAATTCTTTTCCGCCATCACTCCCCCAATTCGTGTTCGTGCTCGTGTCGCTCCGAAGCGAAACTTCGAAGCTTCGTGTTCGTATTTTTCCACGAGCACGCGTCTTATTCCGCTATGCCCACCTTGGCGCCCAGCTTGCGGGCGATGAAAGCCATCACTACCAATAAAAGAACCATCAAAACCCCGAGGGCGCAGACGTAAGTGTACTGGCCCCCTTCCCAAAGGTCAAAAGCCATGATCGAGAGGACGGTGCTGTTGTACGAATATAGCAAAATCGAGGTGGAAAGTTCTCTGAGCGAAATGATGCTGATGTAAATCCATCCCGCGACGAAGCCCGGCATTAACAGCGGAAGTATGATCTTGCGAAAGGTTTGGAACCACGTGCCGCCGCTGGCTAGAGAAGCCTCTTCGAGCTCTTTATTGATCTGGATCATCGACGCCGAGGCGGTGCGAATCCCATACGGCATGAATTTGGTGATGTAAGCGAGCAGCAGCACCCAGATCGTGCCGTAGATCGGAATCGGCAGCGTGAGATAAACCCATATCAGGCTCACGCCGAGGACGATGCCCGGCATGGCGATGGGAATAAAGGCGAGATTGTCGAGAAAAACCCGGCCCGGGATTTTCGACTTCACCGTGATCCACGCGATCACCGAGGTGAGCAGCATGACGAGAGTGGCCGAACCCACCGACAGATAGAAGCTGTTTTTGAAAGCGGTAAGCGCCAGCGGGTAAGTCAAGACGTATTTATAGTTGTCGAGCGTGAGCTTGGCCAAGAGCTCGGCCGACGGAACTCCGTAGTACGGAATAAAAGAGGACCAGAGAAGGATGAACACCGGGAAAATGACCGCCAGCAGAAAAATAAAAAACGCGCTGGCGCAGGTGACGAATCTCCACGGCCCGAGATCGATCACGCGCGGGCGGTATCCCTTGCCGGTCACCGTCGCGAAGCGCTCTTCCTTGCGCGTGACCTTCTGATAAATAAGCACGCCAACGCCGCTGATGACGAGCAGCGTGACGGCGTACGCGCCGGCCAGGCCGAAGTCCGAGGGAAATTGATGGATGGCGAGAAAAATTTTTGTGGTAAAAACGGAGATTTTCGCCGGCACGCCGACCAACGCCGGGACCTCGAAGGCCTCCATGCCGCGAATGAACATGACCAGCAGCACGCCGAACATCGCCGGCCGCATGAGCGGCAGCGTGACTCTCCATAACGTCGTGAAGGTGCTCGACCCGGCCGTGAGCGCCGCTTCTTCGAGCGACGTGTCCATGTTGCGAAACGACGCCGACATCAGGAGAAAAACGAGCGGATAAAGATGAATCGCCTCCGCCCAGACCATGCCGCCCATCGAATAGATGTTGAAAGGAGCCGCATCCAACCGCAGAATCTCCTTCACGGCCAGGTTGATGAGCCCGATCTTCGGACTGAGAAGCAGAATCCAGGCGATCGTGCTCAAGATTCCCGGGATGATGAACGGGATCAGCGCCATCACCATGAAGACCTTCTTGAAGGGCGTATTGGTCCGTTCGTTGACCCAGGCGAGATAAGTCCCGATGAGGAAGGAAAGCGTGCAGGTGCCGATGGCGTACTTGATCGAGTTCCAGAAGAGCAGATAAAATTCCCGGTCGAAATAAGCCTTGACGTAATTCTGCATCGTATAGGCCGCGCCGGGCTCGCCGATCGGCGCGCTGCGAACGCTGCCGTAGAGCAGCATGATCAGAGGAATGCCTGCCAGATAGGCGACCAACAGCGAGCAGCCTAAAAGGATGAACGTCTGGGAATTAAAAAATCGTCCCATTGGTTAAGCAAGGATGAAGGCGGAAGGCGGAAGGATGAAGGGAGAGAGTCAGAGACGAGAAGGTGTGTCACTTTTCATCCGTCATCCCCCATCCTTCATCCCTTTCTGTTAACCGGTGGCGTTGATGTCGTGCACGAGTTGATCCGCCACCATGGTCTTGCGCACCTCTTCCTCGATCTGGGTCCAGAGGCGATCCTCGTATTCCAAGAACTGCTTGCTGCGCTTGACCGCCAACGGCCGCGGACGCGGCAGATCGATCTTCAGCGTATCTTTCACCCTTCCCGGTCGCGCGCAAAAAATGATCACGCGGTCGGCCAGGTAGATCGCTTCGTTGATCTGGTGTGTGATGAAGAGAACCGTCTTCTTTGCCTCTTTCCAGATCCGCAAGAGCTCGAGCTGCATGATCTCTCTCGTCTGCGCGTCCAACGCCGCGAAAGGCTCGTCCATGATGAGCACTTCGGGATCGACGGTGAGGGCTCGCGCCAGATTGCAGCGCTGCTGCATGCCGCCCGAAAGCTCGTGCGGATAATGGTCTTCAAAGCCGCCCAGGCCCACCAGCTTGATAAATTTCATCGCCCGCTCCTGCTCCGCTACGCCCTTGCCGACCCCCCGGCACTCCAGGCCGAACATCACGTTCTTTATGACGGTTCTCCAGGGCAGAAGGCAGGCGTCCTGGAACACCATCGCGCGGTCGTTGCCCGGCCCCTTGACCTCTTGGTCGTCCAATAAAATTTTTCCGCCGGTCGGCTTGAGCAGGCCGTCGGCAATATTGATAAAAGTCGTCTTGCCGCAGCCGGAAGGTCCGACGATCGTGACGAACTCTCCTTCGTCGATCGTAAGATTGACGTTCTCCAACGCCAGCAGCCGTCCGCCGGTGCGGGGCTGATAATACTCCATGCGCAGTCCAATGGATTGCAATTTCGTGTTTGCCATTCCCGCCTCCTGAAAAAACGTTCTAGTTTCTTACTACCGAGCTTGTCGGAAGAACGTCCCCGTAGAAACTACCTTCGCAAATCCGCGCCCCGCTGCAAAACGGCCCGATTTTCTTGACAAGGGACGGACGATCGGATAGGGTCCTTTCGAATCGGCACACTTTTATCCGTAAAAAATACAGAATGCAAGAGGTGGAGGCGGCATCCGAGCCTCCATTTTTATTTTTGATCGCAAAACAAGGAGGAACGATCCATGAGCGTTGATTTGGTCATCAAAAACGGCTCGGTGATAACGCCGACCGAGACGTTCAAAGGCGGCGTGGCGATCAAAGACGGAGTCTTTGTCGCCATCGGCACCGACGACAACCTGCCGCAGGGAAAAGAAGAGATCGACGTCAAAGGGAAACACATTCTGCCCGGCATCATCGACGGCCACGTCCACTTCAGGGAGCCGGGACTCGGCCACAAAGAAGATTTCACCACCGGCTCGACGGCCGCGGTGTGCGGCGGCGTGACGATGATCATGGACATGCCGAACGTGCAGCCGCCGACGGCGGACGCGGAAAAAGTGAGGCAGAAGATCAAAATCGCCGAGGGAAAATTCTTGACCGACTACGCTTTCTACGGCGTCGTGGTGCAGACCAACACGGGCGACATCCTGCCGATGGCCGAGGCGGGAGTCATCGGCTACAAGATTTTTTTCGGAGAGACGATCGGCAACCTGCCGTTTCCCGACGACGGCATGTGCCTGGAGGCGTTCGCCAACATCGCGAAGTCCGGCCTGCCGCTCGGCATTCACGCCGAGAACCGCCAGATTATGGCCTACTACACCAACAAGCTGAAAGCCGAAGGCAAGAACGATCCGGTTTACTGGGAAGCTTCGCGTCCGGCGATTTGCGAGGCGGAATCGGTCGCGCACGCGATTTTCTTCGCCGAGATGTTTAACACCAAGCTGCACGTCTATCACATGAGCTCCAAGCAGGCGGCCTGGATGGTGCGTGACGCGAGAGCCAAAGGCTTGCGCGTGACGGCCGAGACCGGGCCGCATTATCTCCTGCGCGAGCCGAAAGACATGGAAAAAGTCGGGCCGCTGCTCAAAATGAACCCGCCGGTCAGAACCAAGGATCACGCGGAGGTTCTCTGGGACGGCCTGCTGAACGGTTATGTTGACATGATCGCCACCGACCACTCGCCGCATACGCTGGAAGAAAAAGGCTCGGATATTTACGGCAAGATGACCAAGCCGGCGATCTGGGAATGCATCTCCGGATTCTGCGGCGTCGAGACCGCCGTTCCGGTGCTACTGACGGAAGTGAACAAAGGGCGCATGACGCTCAACCACTATGCCAAAATCACTTCGGAGAATCCGGCGAAGGTGTGGCAGATCTATCCCAAGAAAGGCGCGATTCGATTGGGTTCCGACGGCGACATCACGGTCGTGGACATGAACAAGGAAGGAACCATCGACGTCAACAAACTCCACAGCAAGAACAAACCGAGCCCGTGGCACGGCTGGAAAGTCAAAGGTATGCCGGTCTTGACGATCGTGCGCGGCAACGTGCAGATGCGCGACGGCGAGCCGGTCGGAAAGCCGGTCGGAAAATTAGTCAGACCAAACCCGCAATGAATTCGGTTCCGGGTATCAAAGTTCAAAGTTCAATTCGAACCGGGAGCCTTGAACCTGGAACCTTGAACGTTGAACCTACTGCGCCGCGTTCAGCGCGGCCTGCAGTATCACGCCGTGCAGATCGACGGCGGTGAGGCCGCAATACTCCAGGCTGTAACCCGGCCGCGTCTCGGCCATGCCGTCTTCGAGCAGGCGCTGGAGCACCATGCGCCGGAAGCTGCCGTGTCCCATGACACCGTCGTGCTCTTTGAGATCGGCCTCTTCGTGCGTCGAAAAATAAACCGCCTGCTCGCGCGTGAGGCCGTAGTGCGTCGTCAGCGCCTTGAAAAAATCCGCCGACCAGTAGCCGGTCTGCTCCTCGGTCGCGCCGGCGGCGTAGAATTCCGCCACGGTTCCCTCCCATAGAATCGCGCGCTTGAAATCGATCTTGGCGCGGAACTCCGCCAGCATCGGCGCGACGAAGATTTCGTCTTCGGTAATCCCCAGAGCTTTCGCCGTTTCGACGACGACGTGGACGTGGCCGGGCGGCTTGGGATGGATCAATTCGTCCGCCAGCTTCTGCGCCATCGGCCCCATCAGGTCGCGGTGCTTGCGAAAAAACGCGATGTGCTTGTGATACGACGCCGCCTCCAGCGTGTTGATCTCGATGGTATAGGCGCCCCAATTTTTGAAAAACATTCTCAGCGCCTCGCGGGGAAGCCTTCCCGCACGTAGCTCCTGCATGAACGGCGCGTCGGTGACCCGCTCTTTCCAGCGCCGCGCGACCTTTCGATAGTGCTCGTCAACCTGCGCCTTCGCTTGACCCGCGCTCATCTTCTCACTCATCATCGACTCCATTCTCTCGGCTTTCCGCTTTCAGCTTTCATATTTGTATTTTCACCGTCGTTCCCCGCTTTCTGCATTCCTCGACGAACAGAGCGTGGATCTCCGGGTCCTGATCTCGATATTCAATCTGCGTGCCGCCGGATTTGATGTCCTGATCCGTCTTCGAGAGATCCTCTACTTTATAGGTAAAGCCCCAGGGCTTGAGCGCCAGATAGCGCGCCGGCTCCGGGCTCGGATTGAAGTGCTGGTGAAACCAGTTGGCCGGCGGCACAAACAAACTTCCCGGGCGCCAGTCGATGCGGATTTTTTCTTTGCCTTCTTCCCAGAATAACGAGTAGCCCTCGCCGCCGAGAATCAGGATGTGCGCGCCGGGGCCGTGGCGGTGGCCGCGTGGATACGTCCCGACCGGATACTCTTCGATGTGCGCGCTCATCGTGTTCGCCGCGAGATGGAGCCTGATGCCGGTCGCGCCCTGGCCGCGGAGAGTCCGGTCCCGGAGCTTGAACGATGGAATGTCGGGAATGAAATTCGACTCCCACGTGCGATACTCGCCGATTTCCCTCCCCTGCCCGCTGAAATATTCCTTCTCGCCGGAAAAACGATCGCTGAAGGCGAACGGGTTGTTGAAAATAAAATCGAGATTGCGAAAGCGGTTGATCATCTGCGGCGCGTCGGTGAGCGCGACGAAGCGCGCCGGCTCGCCGCCCTGAGCGTTGAAGTGCTGGCGCCAGGAGTTGAGCGGCGGCGAGAAGAGACTCCCTTCCTGCCACTCGAAGGTCCGCTTGGCGCCGCCCTCGTGCCACACCGTCGTCGCGCCGCGGCCCTGGAGAACATAGATCAGCTCCTCGAAAAGATAGCGCTCGGCCGTCGTCTGCCGCTGGGGCGGAATCTCGCACACGTAGGCGTCGCAGGTGCGGCCGGAGCCGACGAGATTGACGAACGCGCCGGCGACGCCCTTACGCTTCCACGGGCCGAGTGCGAGCGCGCGCAGGTCTTCGACCGAGTGGCCGCGCGCGATAGGCAAGCCTTCCTCCTGCTGCCACAACTCGTACGGCGTCGCCGCGTGATAGGCGGCGCGGCGGGATAAATTCATTTCGCCGCGCTCCTCCGGGTGAGTTTGCTGAAAAATCCTTCGCGCTCCAGCTCGTCCAACACGCTCTCGTCGATAAACGACTCCAGGTCGATCCTTGCGCTCGGACCTTTCTCGCCGATGAGGGCAAGCGCATTCTGCATGCCGTCCCGCCTGAGGCGGGGCGGCAGGGAAAATTTTCCCGCGTAGTATTGATAGGTGTCTTCGAGAACCTGGGCGTTCTGCGTTTTGAGCCGTTTGGAATAAATCGCCAGCGCCTGCTGCCGCTGCGTCGTGAATTGGTAAATCGCGTCGCTGTACGCGCGCACGAAGCGCTTGACCGTCTCGCGATTCTTATCCAGGTACGCCCGGCGCACCGTGATCACGGTCTGGGGAAACGGGAGATCCATGTCGGCCATGTGCGCGAGGATATTCATCCCCAGCCGCGCCGCCTCCGTCGTATAGGGAGGCGAGAGCACGGTCGCGTCGAGGTTGCCGGCGCTGAGCGCGACGAGACGGTGCGCGGCCTCGCCGCTCGGCACCAGGGTCACCGCCTGGCGCGGGATATTCCATTCTTTGAGCGCGAGGATGACGGCCAGCTCGTTCGAGCCGCCGAAGTTGACGATGCCGATTTTTTTTCCCGCGAGGTCCTGAGGCCGGCGAATCTCTTTTTTCGCCACCATGCTGAAAGGAAATTTGTTGAGCGCCGCCGCGACGATGACGACGTCGCCGCCCTGAAGCTTGAGGGAAATCGGCGACGACGCCGAGCCTTGGGCGAACTGCGTGCTGCCGGCGACCAGCGCCTGCATGCCGCGCGTTCCGCCGGGAATCAGCACCAATTCCGTTTTGAGACCGTACTTTTCGAAGAGGCCGAGATCTTTGGCGGTCCATACCGGCCCCTGGAAGCCGGAGTTGCCGTCGTAGCTGACGAGAATCTGTTCCTGCGCTACCGCGGCTGAAGGCAGGAGCAACGCGAAAACAACGGCGAGAAACTTCAACCGCGTCATTCTACTACGCGACGCCGAGATTCATCGCGCCGATCCCTTCGATCTCCGCCTTGAGAGTGTCGCCGGGCCCGAGCTCTTTTTGAAACTCGGGCGCGTCGGGGTTGCCGGTGGCGATCAGATCGCCGGGCAATAACGTGCTCACTTGCGAAAGAAAGCTCACCAGCTCGGCGACGCCGTTGACCATGGCGTCGGTCTTTGCCGATTGCCTGAGCTCGCCGTTCACCCATAAGCGCATGAAAAGATCGTGCGGGTTTTTGATCTCGTCTCTCGTCGTGATCCAGGGTCCCACCGGCGCGAAGGTCTCGAATCCCTTGCGGACGCAGCGGCTTCCCGGCAGGCCTTCGCCGGAACCGTAGGAGCGCGCCGTTACGTCGAGGATGATCGTGTAGCCAAAGACGGCGTCGAGCGCGTCTTCCCTTTTCAAGTTGCGCGCTTTCTTTCCGATCACAACGCAGAGCTCCAGTTCGGGGAAAATATTTCCCGCGCCGGGAGGAATCACGATCGCCTGTTCGGGCCCGATGATCGCAGACGGCGGCTTCAAAAAAGTCTTTTCAAGAATCTGCTCCGGCGGCACGGCTCCCGCCGTGCCGCGGCCGCGGGCGTCGCCGAGCCCCGCGCTGCCGCGCTTGTAGTTCGTCGCCGCCGCCCAGATCTTCGACGGGTTTTTCACCGGCGCCTTCAGCTGTTTGGGGTCAAGCGGCATCCGCCTGCCGCGTTTCACGATGTCGGCGAGCGACGGACGGATATCGTCGTAGCGCGCGATCAAATCGATCATCGACGCGTTTTTCGGCAGCGCGCCGTCTAACAGAATGAATTCGTTGCCCTGAACGACGGCGAGATGATTCGGTTTAACGGATGCAAATTTCATCTTTTACGTTCCTCCCGGAGCGCCGCGCCCGATCTTCGTGTAGGGGCACGCGGCGATTTCAGCCTAAGGCTGATCAGCCTACGGCTGACATCGCGCCCGCCGTGATTCATTTGCTCTTCAACCTCTCCGCCTCTTCCAGCGCCGTCCGCTGCATGACGGCGTGGAGATCGACGGAGGTCATCGCGCAATACTCCATGCCGTAGGTTGGGCGCTCTTCGGCCACGCCGTCTTCGAGCAGGCGTTGGAGCACCGTGCGGTTGAACTGCCCGTGGCCCATGACGCCCTCCTCGTGCTCTTCGAGGTCGGCCTCGTGGTGCGTGGAAAAATAGGTCGCCTGCTCTTTCGAGAAACCGTAGTGCGTCGTCAGCGCCTTGAACCAGTCGCCCGCCCAGTGGCCGATGCGCTCCTCGGTCGTCACGCACGAGTACCACTCGGCGGCGGTGCCTTCATACATCACGCCGCGCATGAAATCGATCTTGGCGCGGAACTCGGAAAGCAGCGGCTGCGTGAATATTTCTTCTTCGCTCAAACCGAGCGCGTTTGCCGTTTGCATCATGACGAGATAATGCCCCGGCGGCTTGGGATGGATGAACTCGTCGGCGATTTTTTCGCCGAGCGGCGCCATCAGCTCGCGGTGGCTTTTGAAGAACGGGAGAAATCTCTGGTACGAGCAGGCGGTGAGCGTATTGATCTCGATCGTCCACGCGCCCCAATGCTTGAAAAACAGTTTGATCGTCGAAAGCGGCAGCTTGCCGGCGACGAGCTGCTGCATGAACGGCGCGCGCGTCACGCGCTCTTCCCAGCGCCCCGCGACTTTGCCGTACAGCTCGTCCACGATCGCCTTTGCCTCCGCCGGCTTGATCTTCGCTCCCGGTGTGATTTTCATGTTGCTTGGCCTTTTTCTTTGGGCGCGATGTCAGCCGTAGGCTGATCAGCCTTAGGCTGAAATCGCCGCGCCCCTACATTATTTTGCCGCTTCCTCTCGATACAGGTCGAGCGATTCCATCATCGGCCGGTCGTTGATCGAAAACAGAATCGCCTCGTTTTTGTCCGATGCGTTGCGGTGCCGGTGCGTGCTCCAGAGCGGCACGACGAAACAATCGCCCTGCTCCCATGCGAAGTTTTTGCCGTTGATCTCGGTCGCGCCGCCGCCGCGAAAGGCATGATAGATCGTCGCGCTCGTGTGCCGATGCGCGCGCGTCTGTTCGCCGGCGCGGAGCATCTGAATCTCGCACGACATCGTCGGCAGCGTCCAGCCGCCGCTGAGAGGGTTCACGTAGCGCAGCAGCACGCCGTCGCACGGATCGCCGCCGCTCGCGGCGAGCGCGCGAAGCGCCGGATACGTCTCCGACCATGCGTAACGCAGCGGCGGATTCTTCGTCGCCGCCGCATTCCACGGCGGGCGCGCGAGACCGAACTGCCGCGCGGAAAAATCCTGCGGCCGCTCGATCGGCTGCTGGCGCGCCGAAAACGGCTCGACGAAGCCCGCTTCAAGATGATTGATGAGCGGCCCGTCGTGGCCGTCGAGCCAGATGATCGGACCGGCCGAGCCGTTGAAGTGATCGTGCCAGCTCCAGTTCGGCGTGAGAATGAGATCGCCCGGCGCCATGAAAAACTGCTCGCCTTCGACCGTCGTGTGGGCGCCCTCGCCTTCGACGACGAAGCGGATCGCCGTCATGTTGTGGCGATGCGCGCGCGCGATCTCTCCCGGCTTGACGAGCTGGACGGAGAGATGGATCGTGCGCGTCGCCGAGCGGACGTTGTCTTTCAGCCCCGGATTGACGAGACGCACGGTGCGCCGCTCGGATTTTTCCAGGCCGACCAAGTCTCCCGCGCGATTGAGGCTCTCGTAAATCTCGCGCCACTTCCACACGTGCGGCGCGACGGTCGGCTCAGGCTCGGGAATAAGGCTGCGCTCGACCGCCCAGAAGCCTTCGAGATTTCTCTCCTCCAGCTCGCGGTCGAGATCGTCCAGTCCCATTGTTATCGCGCCTTCCCCACCGAGAGTCCCAAATTTTCGAGACTCGTCTTGATTTTCTGCTTCCCCTCTTCGGTCATCGGCTTCGCCGGCCAGCGCGGGAATTTCTTAATATCGAACCCGCGCAGCCTGAGCGCCTCGCACTGCGAGCTCCGGCCATGAGACGAAAACAGCGGCTCGGTTTCGCCGAGATACTCGAGAATCTTCACCTGATCGACCGTCGCCTGGTTCCAATCGCGTTTGTCGATGGCTTGGACCAGACGGACGCCGATCTCCGGCGCGGCCGAAAGCGGCGGGCTGATCGTGCCGGTGATTCCGAGCAGCATGCCGGGAAAGACGTTTCCCGCCGGGGCGAACAGCGAGAAGTCGTTTCCGAGGGCGGCCTTATATCGCTGCGCCTCGCTGATCGATCCCTTGGCGAGCTTGGTGCCGAAGACGCGCGGGACATTTTCCTTCAAGCGCGCCATCATTGCCGGCGTGATGTTGTAGCCCGAATACGCCGGGTTGTTGTAGATGAGGATCGGTAGCTCGGCCGCTTTGTCCACGGCGCGAAAATGCTCGATGACTTCGTACTCGTTGTGGTCGCTGTAGTAGTAAGGCCCGACGATCGCCGCCGCCTCGGCGCCGATCCCGCGCGCGTGCACGCCCAGATCGGACGACGTGAACGGATCGACGGCGCCGACGTGAATCATCACCGGAATCCGGTGGCGCACCCGCTTGACGGCGATCTCCGCCGTCCGCTTGCGCTGCTCGACGGACATCGCCGGCCCCTGGCCGTACGAGCCGTTGATGAAAAATGCGTTGATTCCCGAGGCAAGATAGAAATCGAGCAACTCCTCGAAAACTTTTTCGTCCACGTCTCCGTTTTCTAAAAACGGAGTCGGCACCGGCATCACCATTCCTCTTATTCCCGACGTTGCGCCCATGATCGATCCTCCTTTTTAGTTCATGAAACCAGAATTATCACACGAAGAGAGATTCTTCGCTACGCTCAGAATGACATAATGGACTGTCATCCTGAACGAAGTGAAGGATCTCTCCGAGACATTATTTCATCCCCAACTCTTTTTGCGCCTGGCGCAGCAAAGAAAAATCCCTCACGTCGCCGAGCGGCTTCTTGCCTTCGGTGAGCCGCTCCCACTCGAAGTCCGTGATCTCGCCGTTGCGCGCGAGCGAGACGAGCGCGAGCTCGTAGGAATGCGCGGCGACTTCCGGCGACTGGCTGAGCCAGCGCATCATGATATTGACGGTCTCCTGCTTGTTCTCGAAAACGAAGCGGTGCGCCTTGAGCAGAGCGCGCAGAAGCTGCTTCACCAACTGAGGCTTCTCCTGAAGAAAACGATAGCCGACGGCGACGCCCGAAGTCGGCAAAGCGTATCTCACGTCTTCCGGTCCGCCGAGCACGGTGAAGCCTTCGTCCTTGAGCAACAGGTCGTGCGGCGAAGAGATCGAGCTGGCATCGACGATCCCCGCGCGCAGCGCCTGCGCCCGCAGCGGTGCGTCGCCGACGGCGAGAATCTGAAGCTGCGCGGGATTGAAGCCTTTGGCGCGGAGAATTTCCTCCGCGGCAATCTGATCCGTGCCGAGGAGCGTCGAGACGCCGATCTTTTTCCCCTTGAGTTCTTGCACGTCTTTGATGTCGCGGCGCGCGACCAGGAAGTGCTCCGACTTTTTCACCGAGACGGCGACGAATTTGAGCGGCAAGCCCTGGAGCACGCCGCGCAGCGTGCTGCCGAAAGTCGAAGTGAAGTCGAGATCGCCGTTCATCACCGCCATCGCGCCGAGCCGCGGGTTCACTTGAATCATCTCGACCTCCAGCCCCTCTTCCTTGAAAAATCCCTTGACGGCGGCGACCTCGAACGGCGTCACCGAATTGCTGCGGCTGGAATACGAAAGCCTCACCTTCTGCGCTGCCGGCGCGGCGATCGAGTCGCCAAGCGAGAAAATTAAAAACGAGACGGCGAGAAGCAAACGCAGTTTCATGATTTCATTCCGAGCAACTGGCGGTAGAGCTTCATCGAGTCGCTGTAATCGCCCTGGGGCTTGATGACGTGGAGGTTGCCGCTCGCGAGCAGCTCGTCGATGCTTTTGGCCGGGCTCTTCGCGCCTTTGCGCAGCGGGATTTTGCCCGCTCTCACGAGCGCCTGCTGCCCTTCGGCAGAAAGAAAAAAATCGACCAGCAAACGCGCCGCCGCGGGATGGAGCGGATTCTGCACCATGCCGACGGCGGAAAGCGTGGCGAACGTCGGCGCGGCGGGAAGCCAATCGACCGGAGCGCCTTTCTTCTTCATATCCTCGATCTTCGAGACCTGCATAAAGATGGCCAGCGGATATTCCCCGGCAGCGAGCAGATTGGTCATGTGGGTGAAGCCTTCGACGGGGCGGACGTTTTGCTGTTCCAGCTTTTTGAGATAGGCCCTCGCTTGCTCCTCGCCGCGCAGACTCGCCATGCCGGTGAGCGCGTAGGCCACGCCGACGTTCACCGCCATCTGCCCTTTGAATTCGGGATTGAGATAATCGTCGTAGCTCTTCGGCGCTTTGCCGCGCGGCCACATTCTCCCGTTGAACGCGCTGATGAGCAAATCGGTCGTCATGCCGAACCAAAGACGATCCGGATCGACCGCGCCGTCGATCATCGCCTTGGCCTCCGGCGAATCGTATTTGCCGAGAACCTTCTGCTCCTTGTAGTAGAACATGCCTTCGAGGCTGTTGCCGAGAACGTCCGCCTGAATTTTTCCCGCGCGATGCTCCAGCATCACGCGCGACACCTGGCGCGCGGAGCTGAGATAGACATGCTGGAAGTTGAGGAACGAATATTTTTCCTTCGCGGCTTTCTGGAAGACTTCGAAAAGCGTCACGGGCATCGTCGAATAGAGAACGACCTCGCCCTCTTTCTTGGCCTGTTCGAGGAGGCTCGGAGATTGCGCGAAAGCGGGAATGGCACAAAAAAGAGCAGTTATAAAAGGCAATCCCTTACGGAGAATCGGGTTTGCGAATTTCGCGCCCTTCGACAGGCTCAGGGCGAACGGAAAAAAGTCTCGAACCATGTAGTATTAGCCGTTCGAGCTGAACTTGCCTGTCCTGAGCCAAGCCGAAGGGTCGAAGCACGAGAAAGTGGTTTCTGACGCCGTATTAAATCTTCTCCATCGCATCGGCCAGAGCTCCCCTGTAGGCGCGGTCGATCTCCAGCGACTCGCGCGCGCCGCGCAAAACCGCCGCCTCGTCGGCGGCGGATTCGACGTGGCGAACGAAAACCATTTCCATCAGATCCGAATGCGCCTCGTCGGCGTCTTTGTGCACGTCGATGTCGGGCATATCTTCCCATCGGAAACCCAGCTCTGCAACCCATTTTTTTCCGATCCGCTCCGACAGGCTGCCGCCCGCGACGATCTTGCCGTTGTTTCGGCGCTCGAGAATGGCCGAGGCCGTGAATGCTTCCAGCCACGCCCGGTCCTTGGCGAGATAAATCCAGGCGTAGAGCGCGGCGCGCGCGGCGGGAAACGGCTCGGCACGCTCGACGTCGGCGCGCGTCAAGCCGAGCGATTCGGCGGTGCGGACGGAGAGCGTGTAGTGATCGCTGCTGCAGCGCGGGTCGTTGATGAGTTCGTCCTCTTCGTGCTTCCAGATGATCGACTTCACGTCGAGCGGCGCTCCGCCCTGAACGTAACCCCAGCAGTCGCGCCGGTTCTTGACGTAGTGCGCGCCTTCGACGGTGAAAAAGCGCGCCCGCTCGCGCGTCAGCGGCACGCCGAGAAGATGGACGAACTCCGGCGTTTCGAACTGCCGGTTGACCATGCGATTCAATTCTTCGATTAATTTTATGGGTTTGCTCATGTCAGACTCCAAACGCCAGACTTTTGATCACCACGGGAACATATTCTTCCCCCGCAACGATCGCTCCCACGTCGATAAAATCCAGTTCGCCGAGAACAATTTCGTCCACGCACGGAATGCCCAGCTCGCTCCCAAGACTTTCTCCCACGATCCGGCCGATGTTTTGCTCGAAAACGAGCATGCGCGGGCGCTCTGCGGGAGCCAGAGGCGCCAGCGCGGCGCGAATTCCCTGCGCCAGATCCTGCGCCGCGCCGTAGCCCAAAAACGGCGGCGAAATAAAGACGAGGGCGAACGGCGCGGCTCTGACCTCCGGATCGGTCGCCGCCAGCGCAGCGCGAATCGCGTCGGCGGATTTTGCCGCGATCGGCGGCTTCCAACTCACTTGAACCAGGGAGACTCTCAGGTTGTGCAGCGGCAGCGTTTTCGGATCGGGGATGAAAATCGTCTCGCCGCTCATCTGCATCGAATATTGCGACGCGCCGATCACCGTTGCGCGAATTCCTTCGCTCCCATCGAGAACGACGTAGCCGCGCCGCTTCGCCTCTTTTTTCACCGCATCGCCGAGCAGCGGACCGAGATCGCCGAACGCGCCTGCCTCACGGCCGTAGATATATTCCGAGACGCCGCCGGAGAATAGAATTCCGTCGAGCGGCGGCAGCTTTCCCAGGGTAGGCATGATGAGAAATTCCCGCCAGGGAGGCGCGCCGCCGCCGAGAAGATCGAAAAGAACACGCGTCATCGTTGCAGCGGCGGCGCGAAGCGTCTCCGCGTCGCCCAAATCGCCCAAGCCGAGCTTGCAGCCGATAGCGTCGAGAATTTTTTGTCCGGACCGCTCCAGGCGCGCGATCCGGCCCCGTCCGTCGAGCGCGATCAGGCGCGCGCCGATGTTGAGCGCCGTAACGCCGGCGATCCGGCCCTTTTCAATGAGCGTCACTTTTGTCGTGCCGCCGCCGATGTCGATATTCAGCAGAGTCGTCGCCTCTTCGCGGCTGCGCCCCACTGCGCCGGAGCCGTGCGCGGCGAGCAGCGCCTCCAATCTCGGCCCCGCCGTCGCGCAGACGAATTGCCCCGCTTGAGCGGAGAAAAGCTCGGCGATTTTTTGCGCGTTGTCGCGCCGCGCAGCTTCTCCGGTGATAATCACCGCGCCCGTGTCGATCTGCTCGCGGGTAAGACCCGCGCCGCGAAAGCTCTCTTCGATCAACGCGGCGAGCGGTTCCGCCTCGATGTTCCAGTCGCCGGCGAACGGCGTCAGCAAGACCGGTGAGCGGGCGATAATTTTTCGCTCCAGAATTTCCGGACGCCGCCGGTGCGCCGACGGATAGCCGATCGCCAGTTGCGAGAACATCAGATGCGAAGTCGACGAGCCGATATCGATCCCCACGCTCACCAGATGCGTGTGCGGCACCGAGCTTCCTTCGTGATCGTGTCCGTGGTGGTTATCCATCAGGCTAAAAACCGTGTTCGTGATTCGTGTTCGTGATCGCCAAGAAAAATTGATTAGCCCGAGCACGAGCCACGAGCACGATCACGACTAAAAATCCGCCGCTTCTCCTTGTTGCGTGTGGACATAACCGGTGCTCTCCATCGCCACCCGCCCGTGATGCACGAGGAAACGCGCCGTCTCTTTGCCGGTGTTGAAGTGCTGGTGCCAGGCGAATATGGGGATCACCATCGTGTCGCCCTTTTTCCAATCGTATCTCTGGTCCTCGATGATGCTGTAGCCTTCGCCGGAAAGAATGTAGTTGGTCTCTTCGTAGATGTGGCGGTGGGCCCCGGAGCGCCTGCCCGAGGGGATTTCCGCGATGAGCGTGCCTAAAATTTTCACGTGGAAGCCGAGCCTGGGATCGACCGCGTACGCGACCCGTCCCATCGGCGTCGAGCCGAAGTGAAGATCGCGGCCTTTGACCAGCACCTTGCCCGCTCGCCTACGCTTCTCCTCTTGTTCGGCATACGAAAGTTGTTCGTAATAAATTTCCGCCGGCGTCGGCTCGCCGCCGTTCGTCGCGCGCGCCGGCTTCCACTTGGCCGAATCGAATTTCACGCGCGCCTCCGCCGGAATCTCGGCGCCGCCGGGCACGAGCGTCTTCATCGCCTCTTCGCCCTTCTGCGCGAAGATCCAGTATTCGGGATATTTCTCCTCTTCGTAAATCGCGATACCCATCGCCATCGACAGCGGCCCGGTCGTCGCGGCGAGATAGAGCAGCTCGTCGCCGCTCTCGTTGTGATGGCGGTGCCAGGCGAAGACCGGCACGCAGATCAAATCGCCGGCCTCCCACGGATATTTGATGCCGTCGATCACGCTGTAGCCGTGGCCCTTGAGAATGTAGATTACCGCCTCGACCGTGTGGCGATGGCCCAACTGCCAGCCGCTGAACTCCATCTCTTCGCCCGGCGTGCGCAGGTTGATCCAGAAGCGGAAGGTCCGCTGGTTGAAGCCGAGCCGCGGATCGACGATATAAACGTGGTTGTGATCCCTGAGCTGCGCCTCGATCTCCTCCGCCTTCACGTGGACGGGAGATTTTTTTCGCCGCTCGAGCTCCTCTTTGCCGAAGCGGATATGTTCCATCCGCATGCGCAGATGGTCTTCTTTGCGCGCCATGACCATAGCTTTAACTCCTTACTGCCGGAATTTTGAATCCCTTTGAACGATTTGAACCTCTTGAACGACTTGAACGGTTTCAGGCGTTCAAAAAGTTCAAGCCGTTTAATCTCGGTCAATCCATCGACAAAAACAAGTCTGCCGGCTTGAGTGCCGCGCTCGCGATTCCCTGCTCGACGGCGTGGCGGATGAGCGCGTCGATCGTCCTCCGATTCGCCGCAACACCGTAGCGCCACGGATCGCCGCCGAACACTTCGCGCTCTTCTTCCCAGAGATCGCGAATCCAGGCGAAATTGGAAAACGTCGGGTCCACGTCGTCTTCGAGCGCGAGCCTCTTCGCCTCGTCCCACGCGTCGTAAAGTCTTCGCGGCAGCGACGGATCGTCGCGGACTCTGTCTTCGCGGATGACGACGGCATGATTGATCGGAAAAATTCCGGTTCGCCGATAATAATTTTTCTCCAGCTCCTTGGTGCCGGAAAAAAGCCGGCGAATGCCGCCGCCCGTGATCACGTCGGGCGTGATCAGCGCTTCGACTTCGCCGGATTTTAGGCGCGAGCGCAACTTCTCATCGCCGCGGAATTCTTCGACTACGGCGCCCGCCGGCGGCGTGAACTCGACCGCCTCTTTCCGCATGACTTTCCACTTGATGTCCCGCGTCTTGATTCCGTACTCGTCGGCAAGCAGGCCGCGCACCCAGAGGCCGCACGTGTTGAGATACGACGGCACGCCGACGGCAGCGCCTTTCAAGCCCGCCGGCTCGCGGATAGGCGAGTCCTCGCGGACATAAATAAAGGAGTAGCGGAATCTCCGGTTGGGAAAAACCGGAATCGCGGCGAGCGGCGCCCCGCCGCTCTTGAGCGCGAGATACAGCGCGAGCGATAATTCCGCCGCGTCGAAGTCGCCGTCGAGAAAGCGCCGGTGGCGCTCGCCGTCGTTCTCGAAAGGAACGACTTTGAGATTCGGCTCGGTCGTGTTCACCCGTCCGTCCCACAGCGGCCGGGCGCGCACGTGATAACCCGTGGCAAGGACCAGCTCCTGCTTGCTCATTTCAAACCTCGCGCGAACGAATAGTCGAAAATTTCGCTCATCGTGAGCGGCTTTTTCCCCAGCTCGCCGCGACTCTGGGCGCGCTCTAAAAAACTATTGACGCGCTCTTCGGGCATGACGAGATCGTCGATCATGACGCCGGCGATGTCGTCGTACGCTTCTTCGGCGACTCCCGGCGCCACTTGCCAGGTCTTTTGGATATAGGCGACGACGCCGGCGCGGTCCTGGCGCACGGCGCGGAGCGTCTCGCGCAGCGCGAGAAGAAAATTTCTTACCTGTTCAGGCTGCTTCGAGATCTTTTCCCGGCTCGTCACCACGCCGAGCCAGGGCGCCTCGATCAGGTCGCGGCTGTTCATGAGAACTTTATATCCCTGGCGCGCCATCAGGCCGGTGAACGGCGGGCTTAAAACCGCGGCCTCGACCGAGCCTTGCTGCAGCGCCGTCAAGCTCACCATCGTGCTGCCGGTCTGGATAAAAGTGATCTTTTTCTCATCGACGCCGCTGTTCTCCAGCATCAACGCGCCGTAGCGATGGCTCTCCGAGCCGATGCGCGACACCGCGACTTTCTTTCCTTCCAAATCTTTCGGCCGGGTGACGCGCGCCGGCACCAGCAGCGAGAGCAGCGGCGCGCGGTAAAACACCGCGACCGTCTTCAGCGGCAAGCCGCTGCTGATGGCGAGGATCGCCGGCCCGATCGCCGGATTGAAATCGAGCTCGCCGGAGACCAGGCCGATCATCTGGAGATCGCTCCGCATGGAAATGATTTCGAGCTGGATGCCGTGCTTCTCGAAAATCTTCCTGTCGTAACCGTAGTAGAACGGCAGGAACACCACGCTCTTGACCGACACGCCGAGGCGCATTTTGTCGAGAGCGAGTGTGGGAGTGGCGGAAGCTGCCAACGCCGCGAATGCTATCGCCGTTAACAGCTGTCCGGGAAACAATCGTCTTCGGGTAAACATTATCTTCGATCAAAAGAGAGATCCTTCACTTCGTTCAGGATGACAGAACGCGCTCTGAAAATGTCATTCTGAGCGAAGCGAAGAATCTCTCTTAGCATTTTTTGCCTCTAGCTTCTTCTCAAGAAGTCGCGACCTCGCCCTGCTGCATTATCATCAGCCCGATATTCTCCATCGCCGGCCGTCCGGTGTGCACGAGAAAGCGCGCCGGCTCTTTGCCCGTATTGAAGTGCTGGTGCCAGGAAAAAAGCGGGATCGCCAGCGTGTCGCCCTTTTTCCATTCGTAGCGTTTGTCCTCGATGATGCTGTAGCCTTCGCCCGCGAGCACGTGGTTCACCTCTTCGTAGAGATGGCGGTGCGCGCCGGAACGTTTGCCGGGATCGATCTCGGCGACGAGCGTGGACATCACCTTGACATAGAAGCCAAGCTTGGGATCGACCACCGGCGCAACGCGTCCCATCGGAGTCATCTCGAATTTTAGATCTTTCGCCTTCACGAGAACTTTACTCTTTCTTCGCTCGCGCTCTTCGGTTTCGGCGAAGCTCAGTTGATCGAAATAAAGTTTTGCCGCCGGGTTATCGAACGCGGCCGGGTCGATCCCCTCGGGAATGCCGCGGCGAGCTGCGGGAATATCGACCGCGCCCGGCAGGAGACTTTTTTCCGCGCCGTTTTCCTTCTGGGCGAAGACCCAGTATTCCGGATAGCGCTCGTCCTCGTAAATCGCCAGCCCGATGCCCATCGAGAGCGGCCCGGTCGTCGCCGCGACGTAAACCATATCTTCGTTCGAGAGATTCACGTGCCGGTGCCAGGCGAACACCGGCACGCAGATAAAGTCGCCCGCTTCCCAGTCGTAACGGATGCCGTCGATGATCGAGTAGCCGTGGCCCTTGAGCACGTGGATCACCGCTTCCACCGTGTGGCGATGGCCCATCGTCTTCCACTGATTGTTTTCTTCCCCCGGCGGAAAGCCGTTGATCCAGAAGCGCAGGATGCGCGCGTTGAAGCCGAGCCTGGGATCGACCAGCACGACCCAGTTGTGACCCATGAACTCGCGGTCGATTTTTTCCCGCGGCACTAAGACCGGCGATGTTTCGCGCCGTTTCAGCTCCTCTTTGGCGAAGCGCACCATCTCCATGTACATGCGGAGATAGTCATCGTAACCCGGTGGTTTTGCTTCCATTTTCTTTTCCATTTCAAACGAGAGGATGCTCGCGGTGAAAGCCGTCGCCCGGTCGAAGCGCCCGCGCATCCGACACCAGCGCTGGGAATAAGCATGGGCCCATTGCGCGGGCCGAAGAGCGGGCGGCGGCTTTCACCCTCTCTCCGCCGCTTCCATCCCGACGCGCAGCATCACGCCGTGCAGATCGACCGACGTCATCGCGCAATATTCCACGCCGTAAGTCGGCCGCTCGACCGCCATGCCGGATTCCAACAAACGCTGGAGCGCCAGGCGATTGAAGCTGCCGTGGGCCATGACGCCTTCTTCGTGTTCTGCGAGATCGGCCTCGTAGTGGGTGGCGAAATAAATCGCCTGATCGCGCGAAAATCCATAATGGGTCGTAAGCGCCTTGTAGCACGCCGCCGACCAGTGGCCGATCTGCTCTTCGGTCGTGATCGATCCGTACCACTCGGCGGCGGTTCCCTCCGAAAGCACGCCGCGCATGAAATCGATCTTGGCGCGAAATTCTGACAGCAGCGGCTGGTTAAAGATTTCCTCTTCCGTCAGGCCGAGCGCTTTAGCCGTCTGCAACATCACAAGAAAATGGCCGGGCGGCTTGGGATGAATGAACTCGTCGGCGATCTTCTCGCCGAGCGGCGCCATCAGCTCGCGGTGCGTCTTGAAAAAAGTCAGGTGGCGCTGGTACGAGCACGCGGCGAGCGTGTTGATCTCGATCGTGTAGGCGCCCCAGTTGCGGAAAAACGTCTGCAAGACTTTGAGCGGCAGCTTGCCTTCGACGAGCCGAGTCATGAACGGCGTGCGATTGACTCGCTCCTCCCAACGTTGCGCGACTTTTCGATACAGCTCGTCCACGACTTGTTTCGCCTGTTCCGAAGAAAGTTTCTCGCCGAACTTGATCCGCATCCAGCTTCTCCTTACCGCGTGTTCCCTTTTTTCAGAAGCTCGTCGCGTGCCCTGCGCGCGAACGACCAGTCGCGCAACTGATTCAAAGAAACCTCCCGGTCGCCCAATCCCTGGAACTTCGCCGCCTCGACGGCGCTCTCGATCACGCTGTCTTCGGTAATACCGAAGTCGGCCAGTGATTCGGCGACGATCGGATACGCTCCCTCCGCCACCGCCCGATCCAGCGTCAGCCAGCTCATCATAAAGCGGATCGTCTCCTCGCGCGAGCTTTTGATCAACTGGATGCCGCGTGAGATCGCTTTCATTACACGCACGATCTCGTCGGGATTTTCCTGCAACTTTTTATCATAGGTGCCCAACCCGCCTTGCGGCATGTCGATGACCTTGCCGAGCCAGAGCAGCGAACGAAAACCCATCTTCTCCGCCTGAATGTTGAACGGCGCGACCAGCACCGTCGCCTGAATCGTCCCGGCTTGCAGCGCCGCAAGCCGCCCGGCACTGCCTCCGACTTGAATGATCGTCACGTCTCTTTTCGGATCGACGCCGCTCTTTTGCAGCGCGACGCGAATCGCGTAGTCGCTCGCCGCGCCGAACGAGCTGGTGCCGATGACCTTGCCTTTGAGATCCTGAATCGTGCGGACCGACGGGTGCGACACCATCACGTAAGAAGTTTTTTTGATCATGACGCCGACGATCTTGATCGGCAGCCCTCGCACCGCCGCGGTGGCGAGAGATGGAAGCGACGTAGAGTAGTCCAACTGCTGTGAGAGCAGCGCCTTGATGATGATGTCGGCGCTGCGGATCGTGATCATCTCCGTGTCGAGACCCTCGTCCTTAAAGAACCCGCGCTTGGCCGCGATCTCGCTCGGCAGCGTCGTGATGCTCGGCGTCGTCGAGCCGATGCGGATGCGCTTGAGCGATTGCGCTTGAAGCGGCGGCGCGAAGGCCAAAGCGGCCGCAAAGGCAACTAGCGCACTGAGGCCCGCGATCTTTTTTTTCTTGACTATTGCCTGATGCCTAGTGCCTGTTGCCTTCTTCTTCATTCCGCCGACTCTGCCTGCTGCGTGACGGCGTAGCCTAGATTCTCCATCGCGATGCGATTCGTGTGCACGAGAAAGCGCGCCGGCTCGCCGCCGGTGTTGAAGTGCTGGTGCCAGGCGAAGATCGGAATCGACAGCGCGTCGCCAGCTTTCCAATCGTAGCGGCGATCTTCGATGATCGAGTAGCCGCTCCCGGCGAGGACGTAGTTGATCTCTTCGTACACGTGCCGATGCGCGCCGGATTTTTTCCCCGGCAGAATTTCCGCAATTAAACTGGACACGGTTTTGACGTAACAGCCGCGTTTGGGGTCTATGGCTAGAGCGACGCGGCCCATCGGTGTATTCTCGAAGCGCAAGTCTTTTCCGGCGATGAGAACTTTTCCCTTACGCCTTCTCTCTTCTTCGTGATCGGCGAACTCGACCTGCTCCCGGTAAATTTCCCACGCGGATTTTTCTTTTCCGGCGGCGCTCTGCAACGCGTTCGCGCCGACCGATCCGGCGCGCTTGCCCGGAACGAGCGAGCGGCGCGCCTCGTCGCTCTGTTGCGCATAGACCCAATATTCCGGATAGCGCTCGTCCTCGTAGATCGCGATGCCGAGACCCATCGACATCGGCCCGCTCGTGCACGCGGAATAGACCACGTCGCTCTCGCCGCTGTTGATGTGGCGGTGCCAGGCGAAAATCGGCACGCAGATAAAATCGCCCGCCTGCCAATCGTGGCGCACGTTGTCGATGATGCTGTGACCGCGGCCTTCGAGAATGTAGATGACCGCTTCGACCGTGTGGCGGTGGCCGAGTGTCTTCCAGCCGCCGCCCTCTTCGTCTCCCGGCGGCAGCGAGCGAATCCAGAAGCGGATCGCGTGATTGTTCCAGCCGATGCGCGGATCGACAATGAACGTCGTGCGATAAGGCTCGCGCCCTTCGACCCAAATTTCCTCGGACTTCACGTGCACCGGAGCCTTGTTTCTCCGCTCCAATTCCTGCTTAGCGAAGAGCACGTGCTCCATGCTCATTCTTTTGTGATCGTCTTTGGTGATTTTCGCCACGGGTTTTTCTCCAGCGCATTCAGTTTTTAGGCCCAAGTCTGTGCCGCTGTCAATGGGAAGTGGAAACGCCACCGACCGTGTGTTATAGAAAATCAACGCCGCATTACTTCTCGCTGAAGCAACAAACCGTTCTGCCGACTGTTTATGAGACGACCCGAGCCTCTAGAGATTTTTCAGCCGACCACTCTTAGAGAGGCGAGCTCCATCGTCAAGGACAAAGGCCCGGGCGGGCGCTTCCTCGCCGGCGGCACCGATCTCGTCATCGCCATCAAGGAAAAAGGCCTCGCGCCGAGTTACGTCGTCGATCTCAAAAGGATCCCCGGCCTCGCGGGCATTCGCGAAGAAAAAGACGGCAGCGTGACGATCGGCGCCCTCGCGACGATGCGCGAGGTGGAAACGTCGCCGGTCGTCTTGAAAAAATATCCCTTTCTCGCCCAGAGCGCGGCGGAAGTCGGCTCGGTGCAGATTCGCAACCGTGCGACCATCGGCGGCAACATGGCCAACGCGACGCCGTCGGCGGATGTCGCGCCGGCGCTGCTCGTCCTCGAAGCGAAAGCGAAGATCGCGGGAGCAAGCGGCGAGCGGACTATCGATCTGGAGCGGTTGTTTCTAGGGCCGGGACAGACGACGATGAGTCCCGAAGAAATTTTGACCGCCATCGTCATTCCACCCGTGAGTCCTGCGCTCGTCGGAGAGTACATAAAGTTTTCGCCGCGCGAGATGATGGACCTGGCCTACGTCGGCGTCGCCGTCGCGCTGGTATTGAGCGGCGGTCGCTGCGAGAAGGCGCGCATCTCCCTCGGCGCGGTCTCGCCGACGCCGATGCGGGCGCGGCGCGCCGAGGCGCTGCTGGAAAATCAGATATTGACCAAAGAGCTGGCGGCGAAAGCCGGCGTAGAGGCGGCGGCTGAATCCAAACCAATCAGCGACGTGCGCTCGTCCGCCGACTATCGCCGAGAAATGGTCCGCGTCAACACGACGCGGGCGATTCTGAACGCAGTTGCGGGAAGAGCGCAGTCGTGGGTGGAGCGGCGCGACAGAAGGTATTGAGGCGACGATGAATAAAAAGATTTGCATTACTCTCAACGGAAAGAAAACCGATCTCGACGTTCCAACGCATCGTCTTCTGCTGGATTTATTGCGCGACGAGATCGGTCTTACGGGCACGAAGGAAGGCTGCGGTACCGGCGACTGCGGCGCATGCACGGTTTTGCTCAACGGCAAGCCGGTTAATTCATGTTTAATTTTTTCCGGCGAGCTCGACGGCGCCGATATCGTCACGATCGAAGGCTTGAAGATCGGCCCCGAGCTGCACCCGGTGCAGCAGGCGTTCGTTCAGGACGGCGGCGTTCAGTGCGGCTACTGCACTTCGGGGATGCTGATGATGTCGAAAGCGCTGCTGGATGAGAATCCCGATCCTAGCGAAGAAGAGATTCGCTTCGCGCTGTCGGGTAATCTCTGCCGCTGCACCGGCTATGCGAAAATCGTCAAGGCGGTCCAGGACGCCGCGGCGGAACTGCGCGCGCGGCGTTCGAATGCCGGATAAATTTCGGAGGGATTCTTCGCTACGCTCAGAATGACATTCGGTTTGTCATCCTGAACGAAGTGAAGGATCTCTCTTCACGCGAAGCATTACGGAGTCGATGAACATGGAACAACTCACCGTCGTCGGCAAACCGGTCACGCGCGTCGATGCGCTGGAGAAAGTCACGGGCGAAGCCGTGTACGGCTACGACCTCGTCCTGCCGGACATGGTTTACGGCAAGGTGCTCTTCAGCCCGAAGGCTCACGCTAAAATCAAACGCATCGACACGGAGAAGGCGAGAAAATTTCCCGGCGTGGTCGCCGTCGTCACCGGCAAAGACGCGCCGTGGATTCACGGCGAGTCGATCCGCGACAAGCCGTTTTTGGCGCAGGACAAAGTCCGTTACATCGGCGAGCCGGTCGCGGCGGTGGCCGCGATCGACGAGGACACGGCGCAGGCGGCGGCGCGTTTGATCGAGGTCGAGTACGAGGAACTGCCGGTTTATCTCGATCCCGAAGCGGCGGCGAAGCCGGACGCCGTCGCGATCCACGAGAATTTCGCCGGCTATCGCAAGATGAACTTCATCACGCCCGGCGCCGCGCCGAACGTCTGCGAGCATTTCAAATTGAGAACCGGCGACGTCGAGCAGGGCTTTCGCGAATCGGATATCGTTCTCGAAGAGCGCTACACCGTGCCGACCATCCAGCACGCGGCGATGGAGCCGCACTCCGCGCACGCGCAGGTCGATCCGGCGACCGGCTGCGTCACGATCTGGGTCGCTAACGACGCGCCGTTCCGCGCGCTGCACGAGATTTCCGAGGCGCTCGGCATGCCGAAAGAAAAAATTCGTTTCATCAATCCGCTGCAAGGCGGCGGCTTCGGCTCCAAAGGCGGGCTCAAGGTCGAGCCGATCGCCGTCGCGCTCGCCTATCATACGAAAGGCCGGCCGGTGCGCGTCAAGTTCAACCGCGAAGAGACCTTCATCTCCACGCTGGTGCGCAACGAAGCGGTGGTCTACATCAAGAGCGGCATGAAAAAAGACGGCACGCTCCGCGCGCGCGCGATGACGATCTACTGGGGCGGCGGCGCCTACGCCGAGAAGAGTCCGACGGTCTGCATCCGCGGCAGCCTGCCCGGCCCCGGCCCTTATCGCATCCCGCACGTGAAAGTGGACGGTTACGCGGTTTACACCAACAAACCCGTCTCCGGCTCCTTCCGGGGCTACGGCATTCCCAAGGTCGCCTGGGCCTGCGAGCAGCACACCGACGAGCTGGCGAAAAAAATCGGCATGGACCCCCTCGCATTCCGTCTGAAAAACGTCTTCGTCGACGGCGACGTGTCCTACTGGGGAGAAGAGCTGCACAGCGTCGGCCTCAAAGAAACTTTGACCAAGGCGGCCGAGGCGATCGAGTGGGGCAAGAAAGTCGAAGTATTACCGGGTTCGAGAGTAAAAGGTTTAAAATTCGGGAAAGGCCTCGCGTGCATCCAGAAGCCGACGCGCTCGCCGACGACTTCGAGCGCCGGCGTGATCGTCAACGCCAGAGGCGAAGTCGCGGTGCTCGCCGGAACGGTCGAGATCGGCCAGGGCTGCAACACGATATTGTCTCAAGTCGCGGCCGAAGAATTAAAAATACCGATCGAAAAAATTCATATGGCGCAGCTCGACACCGACGCGATCCCGTTCGACGCCTCGACGACTTCGAGCCGC
>JBGPTS010000031.1:0-26215 GCA_041490745.1 Binatia bacterium
CGGGCGCGACCGGATCTACCGGCGCCGTTGGAATTACTTTCGAAGGAACTTGGGCCGACGCGACGGCGTATCAGATCAACGACGTTGTCACGTACAACGGCGAGACGTGGATCGCCGTGTTCGATCACGCGAGCAACTCAAACGATTTCCCCGGCGGCCTCTCCGACTGCGGCAGCAGCGAAAGCTGTTGGTCGAAGCTCGCCGCCTTAGGCGCTACCGGACCGATCGGCCCCACCGGCGCAACCGGCGCCACGGGTCCCATCGGTCCGACCGGAGTCACTGGTGACACCGGAGCAACTGGTGCGACGGGCGCGACCGGTTCCACTGGCCCTACGGGAAATAACGGCACTAACGGATCGAACGGCGCTACGGGTCCGACCGGACCGACCGGAAATAACGGGGCCAACGGATCGGACGGCGCCACAGGCGCGACCGGGCCAACAGGTCCAACCGGAAACAATGGCACCAACGGATCCGACGGAGCCACAGGTCCGACTGGACCGCAAGGATCGGCGGGTGGAGCGATCACGATTCAATACACGTTCAGTACCACGACGACCGACGCCGATCCGGGCAATGGAAATCTACGCCTCAGCAACGCAACGCAGAATGCCTCGACTACGATACGAACCGATTTCCTCGATTCAGGCGCGACGGACTGGACGGCGGTGCTCGATACCCTCGACGCCAGCTCTTCAACGGTGAAGGGACAATTGCGGCTGTCAAAAGTTTCGGATCAAACCAAATGGCTCACGTTCAATCTGACGGCGAGAGCGACGCCGTCCGGTTATCGCAACTTCACCGTCGCCAATACCGGATCTAGCTCTGCAAATCCGTTTGCCGACAGTGATGCGATTCTCTTGGAATTCACCCGCACCGGAGATTTGGGCGCGACCGGAGCGACCGGGCCAACAGGACCGACCGGACCGTCCACGTTTAGCGCGATCGGCTCGAGCACGAACACGACCGCAGCTATGGTGGTCGGTACCGGGGTCTCGCTGACCACAAGCGGAAGCGGAACGATTACCGCCAATGGGCTGGCTTCCGGAACCTATAGCGTGAGCATCAGCGGCAACGCTGCAACTGCAACAGCATTAGCGTCCGGACCGACACAGTGCGGAGCCAATAACTTCGCTACCGGCGTCGCCGCCAGCGGCAACGCGAACTGCTCGCAGCCTTCGGCGGCCAATCTGTCGAACGGAACGACGGGCAGCAACAGTGTAGTGCTGGGAACCAGCCCGACGATCACCACGCCGAATATCACCAACGTCAAGGATGGAAACGGAAACCCGTTCATTACCTCAAGCGCGACGGCAAGCGCCGTGGATTCGATCACCATCACCAATGCCGCAACTGCAAATCCCGCGACTGTGACGGTGGGAGCTTCAGGAACCGATACCCACATCAACCTGTCCCTGGCAGGCAAGGGAAACGGCTTGGTGCAAGCCGGCTCTCTAATGACGGCTAACAGCAACGTAGCCCGGGTTACGGCGGACTTTACAACCGCCAGCACAACACTTACAACGATCACCGGATTGAGCTGGACGCTCCCCGCCAACATCGCGCTGAACTTGCCGTTCGCCTGCTACCTATCGTACTCCCAAGCGACAGCCGCTGCGGCGGATGCGTTCGGAATCCAGTCGGCGACGATAGCTCCGACAAACATCTTCGCCAACGCTGCGGTCTTTACAAACACAACCACAATAAGAACCGCGACGCTGGCGACACTGGCAACCACTACGGCAACCAATATAGTTAGTTTCACACCGACGGCCATTGCCACTATTTACGCCGCGGAGCTTCACGGCATGATCGAGAATCCCTCCAACGCCTCGACTAACACCATTAACATTATGGTCCTGACGGGGAATGCCGCGGACTCGATTACCATTAAGCGCGGAAGTCACTGTATCTTGGGAATGTAATAGAGCGATTCTATATAGCTACCGAATAGCTACCGATAGTTTAAGGTAGAAAATGCAAGTGAGGAAACGGCGGGCCAAATGGCTCGCCGTTTTTATCTCCCATTCAAACTTTCAATTATCCGCTCGAAATGCCGGCGCAGCACCGGCCCGATTCCCGGCGCGCCCATGATGTCGTCCGGATCGGCGATGACTTCCATGACCTGAAAACCGTCATCGCCCAAATCTTTGTAGCCGCGGAAATAAACGTCTTTGAATCCCAAGATGTGGCCGAACTCGTGCGCCAGCACGCGCGGCGCGATATCGTGCGGCCCGAGAATAATCGCGCGGCCAAAGACGTGCGTCAGGATCGCGCCCGTCGTGAGTGCGGCGCCGTCGCCGGGAAACAGCGCGACGTGCTTACCGGCATCGATCGGCTCGCCTTTTTCAGGCGCTCTCAACTCGCCGTAAAGCCGGGCCGCCGGCAACGCCGTGACGGGAAGCTCGACGCGGAATTCGTCCACGCCGTCGCGCAGATGCCAAATTTCCTCGATGCTGTCTTTGACGCGCCGGACGAACTCGGCGTCCGCGATGTCGGTGTAAAACGGAACGTGAATGACCCAGAGATGGGCATCGGGATGTTCGACGCGGAGAAACGGCGGCGGCGGGTTGGCGTCGATCGCTTCTTGGATGTTGCGCGCGATCACTTTCTCGCGCTCCAACAATTCCGCTCGTCCTTCATCAGCTGCGCTTAACGCGTCGAGGATCGCCTGGCGCTCCAGCGCGACATCGTGCAGCGCGGTCATACGGTCATATCCCGCTCGATTGCCGGCGATCTCCGCCTGCCATAGCCGATTATATTGAACGAGCGAGTAGATGGTTCGCTGCCGATCGTTGAGGAGCCCGTAGCCGATCACAAGCTTCTCCCATGCATCACCGGCCGCGTTGGCAGACAAATTTTCCACTCGATCGAGTTCCGCCTCGATCGCGCGGATGGTTTCGTTCGCCCGCTCGATGAGTTGCTCGGTCAACGGCCAACTGTATGAAATGGATCGCGCTCTCAGCCGCTCCCGCGGCGCCGCCATATCCGGCACCACCTTCGGCAATACTTGATACCCGTGCACGATGCGTTGCGTTCGCACCGCTTCGAGTTTCGCCACGAGATCCGAACCGACCGACGCGACCCGCTCCGAGAGCGATGCGTACAGCCGGTCCAATCGTTCCGCGTAGTCCCGATAGCCCGCCTCGACCCGATCGCCGCGGCGTAGATAGGCGTCGGCCGCCTCAACTGCCGTCGCGGCGCGCGCCGACGCGACGACAACCGACAGCGCAAACACCAACCTCGTCGCGCTCATCGTCGCTCCCCGGCCGAAGCCGCGCAAAAATCTGGCAGAAGACACGCGCCTATGTTATCATGCGCCTACGTAAAAGTGAGACCCGAGACTCGAGCGATTCCGACTGAACGACATTTTTCCGGAGAGCGATAGCTTGACTTCAAACGGCCCCGACCGGTGGAAAAACTGCGCGTTCGCCCTGCTTGTCTTCATTCCGATCCTATTTAACGCGATCACTCTCTTTCACGAAGTTTCGCTCCCGGTCCCGAGCCTGAACGACGACGCGGTCCACTACCTTCTGATTCAGCGCGCGAGCGAGGCGCTTGCCCGCGGCGAAAATCTCTTCGACCACTGGCTGCCGGAGCTGGAGATGGGCTTCCCGTTTTTTTTCTACTACCAGCACTTGCCCCACCTGGCCGTCGTCCTGCTCCACCGGCTGTTGTTCCAATCCGTCGATCTCCTCACGCTGTTTAATTTTATCCGCTATTTGCTCCTCGTCACGTTTCCGCTGACGGTCTATGGGTCGATGCGGCGGCTCGAATTCTCCGTCGTCGCCGCGGCGGTCGGCGCGGCGAGCGCGAGCCTCTTCTCGTCGAGCCACCGCTACGGCCTGGAATACGACAGCTACGTCTGGCGCGGCCTCGGCGTCTATACGCAGCTCTGGGCCGCGCACCTCTACTTCATCGTCCTCGCGAATCTCAATCGCCTGATCGACCGCGGCGTCGGCTACGGCGCGACCGCGCTTTCCTGCACGATCCTCGGCCTCTCGCACCTCCTGTATGCTTACATGCTGGGGATCACCGCGCTGGCGCTTTTTCTGCTCGGCCTCAACCGCGCGAACCGGCGCGCGCGCATGATCCGGCTCGCGATCGTCGGCGGAGTTACGGTCGTCGCGTGCTCGTACATGTGGCTCCCCTACCTGTTTCAAACCGCCTTCTTCGGCTGGAGCCCCTATCTCGAGCGCTGGAAATACGATTCGTACGGCGCGGGTCAGATCCTGACCTGGCTCGCGAACGGCGACCTGCTCGATTACGGCCGGCCACCGGTGCTGACCGTTCTGCTCGCGCTCGGCATCGCGGCCGTCCTGCTTTTGTTCGGGCGACGCGCTAGACCGGAGCGCGCAGCCGACGCCAGTTCGTTTGCCTCCGGGCGGCTCGCGCTCACGCTCTTTTTCGTCTGGCTCTTGCTCTACTTCGGCCGGCCGACCTGGGGCCGCCTGATCGATATTTTGCCGCTCAGCAACGGCCTGTTGATCCATCGCTTCCTCGGCAGCCTCGACGTGGCGGCGATCTTTTTGATCGGCCTCGGCGGCGAATGGCTTTGGAAACATTTGGAATTTTTGAATTCAACTTTTAGATTCAACATTCATTCCGTGGTCGCCGCGTTGGTCCTGCTCGCTCTCCTCTGGCCCGCGCTGAGTGAGCGCCAGCGCTACTACCGGCTGAACGTCGAGTGGATCGAGCGGACCCGCAAGGGTCTCGAGCGGGACGCCGACGGCCGCGCCGTGCTTGCGGCGCTGAGAGAACTCCCGCCCGGTCGCGCTTACGCGGGGCTGCGCGCGAACTGGGGCAAGGAGCTCGCCTTCGGCGATGTTCACTTTTACGATCTGCTCACCTTTCATCGCATCCCGGCATTGTCGCCGCCCTACTCCGGCATCTCGCTCAACGCCGATCTTGCCTGGCACTTCGACGACCGCAACCCGGCGCATTACAATTTATTCAACGTTAAATACGTCGTCGCGCCGCGCCATTGGCCGCCGGCGGAATTTTTGCGGCCGATCCTGGAGACGCGGCGCTATTTTCTCTACCGCGCCGACACCGGCGGCTACGCCGACTTCGTCGCCGTCGCCGAGCGCCGAACCCCGGCGTCTCAGTCGGCGCTGTTTTTTTTGAACCGCAATTGGCTCGAGAGCGCCGAGCCCGGGTTGAAACGAACGGTGCGCTACGACTATCCACCGGCGAAAACGGCGGCAGCGGACGCGAGCGCGCGTCCCGGATGCCCCGGAGGTAAAATCCGCGAAGCGGAGATCGCGCCCGGCCGAATCGATCTGGAAGTCGAGTGTGCGACCGCTTCGACGCTGCTCTTGAAGACAACCTATCATCCGAACTGGCGCGTCGCCGTTGACGGGCGCGATGTTGCAACGTTCATGCTCTCGCCGAGCTTCATCGGCTTTGACGCGCCGGCGGGCGCGCACCGCGTGCGCGCCGAATATCGCGCCGCATGGATCAAGACGCCGCTGTTGATTCTCGGCGCGGGCGCGCTCGCCGCCGTATTCGTTTTTCAGTCGAAGATCGCTCGACTCGAAGCCCGGCTCGGCGTCGGCGCCCCCTTGTCGAAGGGAAAGGAGCGGCGACGATGAGCGTTCAGGGATTGAAAGTGGCCGTGGTGATTCCGGCGTACCGAGCCGCGGCAACGATTCAAAAAGTTGTGGCGGAAATTCCGGCGTGGGTCGATACCGTTTATGTCGTCGATGACGCGAGTCCGGACGACACCGCGGCGCGCCTCGCCGCCGTCGGCGACCGCCGCGTGCGCCGCCTCGCGCACGAGAGCAATCGCGGCGTCGGCGCGGCGATGGCGACCGGCTACCGGCAGGCGCTCGCCGACGGCGCGGAAATTTGCGTCAAGATGGACGCCGACGGGCAGATGGATCCGGCTCACTTGCCGCAACTGATCGAGCCGCTCGCCGCCGGGCGCGCCGATTACGCCAAGGGCAATCGTTTTCACGACGCGGCGGCGCTGCGCAAGATGCCGCGCGTCCGCCGGATTGGCAACGCCGGCCTTTCCTTTCTGATCAAGGCCGCAAGCGGCCAGTGGCACATTTTCGATCCGACCAACGGCTACACCGCGATTCACCGCGACGCGCTGGCCGCGCTGGAGCTCGGGCGGCTCCATCCGCGCTATTTTTTCGAAAGCTCGATGTTGATCCGCCTGCGCGAGATCGACGCGGTCGTGGAAGACGTGCCGATGCCGGCGCGCTACGACAACGAGCAGAGCGGCTTGAGCGTCGGGCGCGCGCTTGTTGAATTTCCCTGGCTGCTCTTCCGTTACGGCTTGAAGCGAATCCTCTGGCAATATTTCCTCGCCGATTTTAACGCCGTGTCGCTTTTTCTCGCCGCCGGCGCGCCGCTCGTCGCCTTCGGTCTTGGGTTCGGCTCTTATCAATGGATCGAGAGTTACCTGACGGGAACGCTGGCCTCGACCGGCACGGTCATGCTCGCCGTGCTGCCGCTGATCCTCGGCTTTCAACTGCTGCTCCAGGCGCTCGTGCTCGACGTCCAGAGCGCGCCCCGCCGCGCCCTGCAAGGTCGGCCACGCGCCGCCGCCGCGCTCGAGTCGACGCCGCGGTGAGGCCATCGGAGCGGAAGGGTGAGGACCTCGAACCATGATGCAACGGGCAACGCGCTCGAACGACGAGAAGCTCGGCGCCGAGGCTGAAGTTTTTCATCGCATCCTTTTCGGCCGCGCCGCGCCGGACGAAGTCCGGCGGCAATATACTGCCGCGCTCGCGGCACATCCGATTTCTGACCCATTGCCGATCGAGAAGCTGATCGCCGACGGCGTCGATCTCGAAGCCGTCGAGCTCGTGCTCAGAAAAAAAAATCCCTTCAATCCGCTGACCGCGCGCTTTCGCGCGCTCTGTTACGTCGTCGAAGCGCGGCCGGAATATTTCGATCGGTTCATCGCCGAGCGGCGGCGCTTTGTCTTCGGCGCGATCGCGCTCGCGTTTCACGCCGCGCGCTCGATGGTCAAATCGATCAAAGGCGGATTTCTCCTGCGGAAATATGGCATCGGCTAACGTCATCGTCGTCGGCTCGGGCGCCGCCGGCGCGTTCGCCGCGTACCAGCTCCGCCGCCGGGGCGTCCTGCTCCTCGACGTGGGCGTCACGGCGCCGGCCTCGGCACTCGCGGGAAATCTTTACGATCTCCGGCAGAGTCCGGGCGCGATCGACCTTTTCACCGAGCTGATCGGCGCGCGCTTCGAAAGCCTGCACAACGTGTTTCATCCTTACCTCAGCCCGAAGCTCAAAGCGCCGCGCATGAGGTTCGTCATCGACGAGGCCGAGCGGCTTTCGCCGGTGCTGAGCCGGAACTTCGACGCGGCGATGAGCTTCGCCGCCGGCGGACTCGCTAACGCGTGGGGCGCGGGGCTGTATCGCTTTAACGATCGCGACCTAGCCGCCTTTCCGATCGGCGCGCGCGACCTGGAATTTTACTACGACGCGATCACCGAGAAGATCGGCATCAACGGCGTTGACGACGACCTCGCGCCTTTCTTCGGCGCGGCGCGCGGTCTCCTGCCGCCGCTCCGGATCGATTCCAACGGCGAGACTTTTCTCAGCCGCTATCGCCGACGCCGCGCGGCGCTCAACCGCGCGGGGCTTTACGTCGGCCGGCCGCGGCTCGCGGTGTTGACGCGCGACCACGACGGGCGCCCCACCCATCGTTATGAAGCCCTCGAATTTTTCCGCCCGAACAATCCGTCGGTCTATACGCCGGCCTTGACGCTGAGAGAGATGGTCGAGCGCGGCGCGATCGCCTACGAGCCGGGCCTGCTGGTCGAGCGCTATGCCGAGAGCGCCGAGGGAGTCGTCGTAACGGCGCGCGAAGCGGCGACCGGGCGAACGCGCGAATTCACCGCGCGGAAGCTGATTCTCGCCGCCGGCGCGCTCAACACTGCGAAGATCGTTTTGCGCTCGAACGACGACTGCGAGAGCCGCCTGCCGCTTCTCGACAACGCCGTCTCGTACGTTCCGCTCTTCGATCCGCTGCGCATCGGCGCGCCGTTGGAGCGGGAGATTTACGCCGCCGCGATGCTCAACGCGGTCTATTCCGGGCCGCGCTATCCCGCCGAAATTCAAATGACGCTCTACAATCTCGGCGGCACGCTGCGCTCGGATTTTTTGTTCGACTTTCCGCTGGCGGCGCGGGGCAACCTGGTCGCCGCCAAGTACGTGACGCCCGCGCTGCTGGTGGCCCAGCTTTTCTATCCGGACCGGCCGGAGCCGACAAACTATCTTCGGCTCAGCTCGACGGGCGAGCTTGAGCTCAACTACGAAAGCAAAAACTTGGGCGCTCTGGAGGCTCATTTATTGAGTCTGTTTCGCCGCATCGGTTACTTCGGCCTTGCCCGGCTCTGTAAATTTCTCGCGCCCGGCAACAGCTTTCACTACGCCGGCGGCTTGCCGATGAAGTCCGCGCCGCGCGGCCGCTACGAGACGGACCCGAACGGCCGGCTCGCGGCGACGCGCGGCGTTTACGTCGCCGACGCGGCGAATTTTCCCGCCCTGCCGTCCAAGAATCACAGCTTCACGATGATGGCGAACGCGATGCGCGTCGCCGCCGAAGTTGGACGGGCGCTCGGATGAAAACGCTGCTCATCACCGGCGTCAACGGTTTCGTCGGCTCGCATCTCGCAAGCGAGATGGCCCGCCGCGGCTGGCGCGTTCACGGAACGACCCGCAACGTCGCGGGACTAAGCGTAGCCGTCGCCGGCGTCGAGTGCAAAAACGTGCTCGATCTCGGCGCGCCGGTGGATGAGAAAATTTTTACCGGCGTCGATGCCGTGGTTCATTGCGCTTACGATCTCCGGCGCGCGGCGATGGCGCAAAACGTCGTCGGCACCGAGCGCGTCGTCGAGGCCGCCGCGGCGGCCGGCGTGACGCGGCAGGTTTTTATCAGCAGCACTTCGGCGCACGAAGCGGCAGCGAGCGAATACGGCCGGACGAAATTTATTTTGCAGCGACGTTTTCTCGCGCTCGGCCACGCCGTCGTCCGGCCCGGACTCATCGTCGGCCCGGGCGGAATGTTCGCGCGCATGGTCGAAACTCTGCGATGGCCCGTCGTGCCGCTCGCGGGCGGCGGGCGCGACCGCGTGCCGGTCGTGGCACTCAGCGATTTTCTCGCCGTGCTCGCCGTCGTCATCGTCGGCGAGCGGCGCGCGGGAGCGTTCAATCTTTTCAATCCCGATATGGTGACGATGAAAGAACTTTTCGCCGCCATCCGCGCTGCCGCGGGCAGCCGGGTGATTCTGGCGCCGGTGCCGGCTTTCCCGCTCATGGCGCTCGCGCGCCTTGCGGAAACCATCGGCGTCCGGCCGCCGGTCGACGCCGAGAGCCTCCGCGCATTGAAGGCGAACCAAAAGCGGCAGGACCGCTCCGACCTCGGCGAATTCCTCGCCAAGCCGCTCGCGCTCGCCGAGATGGTCGACGCCGCGCTCCGGGAGATTTCCGGACGGAAGAAAAACGCATGAGCCTGGAAGTCCCGCGCAAAAGTCTTTTCGAACGGCTGCGCGATTTTCTCGCCGAGCCGCGCATGGCCGGCGTGGACATCGACGGCGACGCGCGCATCGCCGTCCACCGCCGGATTCTCGGCGAGAAAAAAATGATCCGCCAGGTGTTCGAGGAAGTCTATCGGCTCTGCGTCGATCTCGACCGGCGCTTTTTTTCGGCCGCCGGCGTCCGCGTCGAGCTCGGCGCCGGCGCGAGCCTGATGAAAGCGTTCGTTCCCGGTCTCATCGTCACCGACGTGAAGCCGGCGCGTCATCTCGATCTCGCGCTCGACGCCTTTCATATGCCCTTTCGCGACGCCTCGGTCGGCGCGTTCTACGGCATCGACTGTTTTCATCATCTGCCGCGGCCGGACGATTTTTTTTCCGAGCTCCGGCGCTCGCTGGCGCCGGGCGGCGGTTGCGTCTTGATCGAGCCTTACTACGGACCGGTGGCGCGCCGGTTGTATAAGAATTTGTTCGCCAGCGAAGATTTCGACCCGGAACAAAAAGAGTGGAACGCTCGCGCTCGGGCGCTGGGGCCGATGCGCGGCGCGAACCAGGCGTTGTCCTATGTCGTGTTCGCGCGCGACCGGAAAATTTTCGAGCGGCGTTATCCCGATCTGGAAATCGTCGCCGAGCGCCCGCTCGATTCGTATCTCCGCTATCTCGCCTCCGGCGGGCTCAACTTCAGGCCGCTCGCGCCCGCCGCGGCCGCGCCGCTCTTGAAATTATGCGAGCGCGCGCTCAAGCCGCTCAATCATATCTTCGCATTGCATCACGTGATCGCGCTGCGCAAAGAGCTCACGCCCGCGCGAGACTAGAGACGACGCTATTTTTGTGGATGGGAAGCGATCTCGCTCGCCTTGGCTTCCGCTTCGCGGGCGCGGCCGGGATCGCCTTCGGCTCGATAAATTTTCGCCAGCTCGAAGTACGCGGCCGCGTGGCGCGGATCGACCGCGGTGGCCTGCTCGAACGCGGCGCGCGCCTTGTCGCGCTCGCCCGCGCGCGCGAGCGCGACGCCGAGATAGTAGTGCGCCGGGGCCTGCTTGGGGTCTTCGCTGAGCGAACGGGTGAGCCGCTCGATCGCTCCCTTGATATCGCCCAATTCGATCAGCGTGATGCCGAGATCGAAAAGCGCCGGCGCGTGCTGCGGCGAGGTCTTCAGCACTTCGGAAAAAACCGCCGCCGCCGCGGGAAATTTTTTCTGCCGATAGAGCGCCACGCCGAGATTCAACCGCGCGTCGACAAAATCCGGCTTGGCCTGGAGCGCGGCGCGGTACTCGGCCTCGGCCGCGGCGTATTGTCCCCGGTCGTTGGAAATTTGCGCGAGATTGTAATGGGCGAAGGCGTTCGCCGGCTCCAGCTCGAGAACTTTGCGGTAGAGTTGGATAGCGGCTTCCGCAGAACCGGAATTCTGCGCTTGAATGCCGCGGGAGAGCAGCGCCCCGGCGGACTCCGCGGCCGAGCTGCCGAACAGGTTCGCCAACGGCCGGACTTTCAGCCAATAGGAAATCAGCACCACGCTCACGAGCAGCGCGGGCAAAACAAAATGGATTAAGGACGGCGCTTTCTTGATCGCTTGAACGGATTTTGTGTTTTTAGCGGCGATGTCGCGTCCCTCGTTTTAATTGGTGGAGCCGAAGGGAATCGAACCCTCGACCTCTTGAATGCCATTCAAGCGCTCTCCCAACTGAGCTACGGCCCCACTTGCGGAAGGATTGTGCTGAGGTAAAAGTAAGAGAGAGACGGTGAAAAGTCAAACAGCGACGTCTCTCGTCTGTGGCTTCCTGGTTAAAATTTTTGCTTTCAGCTTTCCGCTTTCATCCTTGTCTTCACCATCTCTTCCGCGTGCCGTATCGCCTTCTCGGTGACTTTCACGCCGCCGAGCATGCGCGCCACCTCCGCGACCCGATCGCGCTCGGCGAGACGCTTGACGCCGGTGAACGTTCTCCCGCCCGCGACTGCTTTCTCCACGACGTAGTGCGCGTCGGCCAGCGCGGCGAGCTGCGGCAGGTGCGTGACGCAGACGACTTGATGCGCCACGGCGACTTTTTTTAATTTTTGCCCGACGATCTCCGCGACTCGCCCGCCGATGCCGGCATCGACTTCGTCGAACAACAGCGTGGGAATTTCTCCCCGACTCAAAGCCAGAGACTTGATCGCCAGCATCAAGCGCGACAGCTCGCCGCCGGAGGCGATCTTGGCCAGCGGCTTCACCGGCTCGCCGGGATTGGGCGAAAAATAAAATTCCGCCTGATCGACACCCTGTTCGGTCAATTTTCTTCCGCCGGAGACGAAAGGCGGAGCGTCGGCCGCGCCGCCTTCGTCGAGGAAGCGGACCTCGAAATGGGTTCCGGCCATGCCGAGCGTCGCGACTTCTTTTTCCATTTCTTTTTTGAATTTGCCGGCGGCTTTTTTGCGCTCGCGCGAGAGCGCCTCGGCCGCGTCCCAGGCGGCGCGGCGCGCCGCTTCCGTGGCGCGTTCCAGCGCCGGGATTTCTTCTTCGCCGCGAGCGAGCCCGCGCAAATCTTCGGCCGCTTTTTCCCCGTGCCGGAGAATCTCCTCGACCGAGCCGTTATATTTTCGCTTGAGCCGGCCGATCTCGGCGAGTCTTTCTTCCAATTGATCCTGCGCCGCCGGATCGAACTGGACGCGGTCGGTGTGGCGCCGGAGCAACGCCGCTGCTTCTTGCAACTGCGCCAGCGCGGAGTCGAGCAGCTCGACCGCCGGCTGGAGGCCGCTGTCGATGCGCGCCAGCTCTTTCAGCCGCGCGGTGTATCTTCCCAGACGGCCGGCCACCGCCTCGTCGCCTTCGTAAAGCAGGTCCTCCCCTTCTTTGCAGCCCTGGTAGAGCTTCTCCGCGTGCATGAGAATATTTCTCCGCTCTTTCAGCTCGTCTTCTTCTTCCGGCTGCAATTGAGCGCGCGAGATCTCCTCCGCCTGGGCGCGCAACCACTCCTCCTCGCGCCGGCGCTTGTCGAGCAATTCCCTGGCCCGGCTGAGATCGTCCCACGCGGCCGTGAGCGCGGCGTATTTTTCGCCCATCTCCGCCGCCGGTTTTTCCAAGCGGGCATAGCCGTCGAGCAGTTCGAGATGGCTCTCGGTGCGGAGCAGCGTCTGGTGCTCGTGCTGGCCGTAGATATGGATGAGATGCGGCCCGATGTCGGCGAGCAGCGCGAGCGGGCAAAGCCCGCCGTTGAGATAGATGCGGTTTTTGCCCGCGCGGCTGACGACGCGCTTGACGACGAGATCGTCCTCGATCTCGTGGCCGCCGGCGTGGAGTTTTTCTTTGAGCGGCGCGGGAAACGACTCGAACAGCGCCTCGACGCTCGCCTCATCCTCGCCGTGGCGAATGATGTCGGTGGAGACTCGCCCGCCGGAAACGAGGCCGAGCGCGGCGAGTACGATCGTTTTGCCCGCGCCGGTCTCGCCGGTGAGAACGTTCAGCCCCGGCGCAAGCTCCAGCACGGCTTCTTCGATGACTGCGAAATTTTTGATTCGGAGTTCCCGCAGCATGGAACCTCTAACTCAATTTGTTAGTGGCGCGCCGACAAATCACCGCAGATTGTCGGAGCCGCTTTTCACCACAGAGATGCAGAATTCGCAGAGTCAACGCCACCCCCCTCGGCGCCCTCCGTGGTTCGACGGGCTCACCACGTCCCGAGCCTGTCGAGGGACGCGCCTCGGCGGTGAATGATTCGTCTTACCGTTCTCCCCATTTGAGCTTGTTGCGGAGAATCTCGAAGTAGCCGCGCGACGGAACTTTGACCAGAGAGACGGGAACGCCGTAATCCTTGACCTCCACGACGTCGCCGTCCTTCAAGATAACGCCTTCCTGCCCGTCGGGGCTGAAAAATACCGTGTTGCCGGCGGAGCGCAGCGTGACCCGGATCGTCGATTTGCTCGAGACGACGATCGGGCGGTTGGTCAAAGTGTGCGGGCAGATGGGCGAGAGTAAAATTGCTCCGAGCGTCGGATAAATAATCGGCCCGCCCGCCGAGAGCGAATACGCGGTCGAGCCGGTCGGCGTCGAAATAATCAATCCGTCGGCGCGGTAGGTGCAGAGATATTCCCTGCCGACGTAGGTTTCGAGATCGATCATGCGCGAGCGCGCTCCTTTGGTGATGACCGCGTCGTTGAGCATTCGGAATTTTTTCGCCTTGCCTCTCTTGCCGTGGACCTCGACGCCGAGCGTCATCCGCTTCTCGACGGAAAAATCTCCCGAGAGCGTTCGCTCCAGCACCGCCTCGAGCTCGTCGATCGCCACTTCGGTGATAAAACCGAGGCCGCCGAGATTGACGCCGAGGATCGGCACGCTCGGCCGCACGACCAGGCGCGCGACGCTGAGCAGCGTGCCGTCGCCGCCGAGCACGACGATGAGATCGGCCCTTTTCGCCATCACCGTCTTCGCGCAGGCGCGCGCGCCCTGCGCGAACATGCCGGTCTCGACCAGCACAATCTTTTTTTTGTCTTTAAGCCACGGCACGAGCCAGTCGACCATCTCGGCGGTTTTCGGCTCTTCGTATTTGGCGACCAATCCGACCGTGCGAATCATGACGATGACCTCAGCGCGACCTTATCATAGCAGTAAAAAAAATGTCCACGAACAAAAGACGCGGCCCTCAGGGCGAGTCCCTTCGCGCCACAGATCTCACACGATCGCGGGGTTCTGAGGTGACGAGCCTGAAGGCCGCAGGCACAGGAGCGCGGAGGTCAATGACCTCTTTGGGGCTTGGTAAGCCGATGCGAACCTCTTCCATCTGTCGGCTCCAGCACAGGCGGTTGGACGGCGCCTCAAGGTAGTGAACTATTTCCGCCAGAGGCGGATCAGCCTTAGGCTGAGCCGGCGGCTGGAAGGCTCGTTGCCGAGGAACCTTTTTTTATCACCGGCTTGTTATCACGCCGCCGTTTGCGACCGTTTCAGCGCGAAATAAATTTTCTCCGCCGTGAGCGGCAGCTCGCAGATTCTGACGCCGACGGCGTCGTCCAGCGCGTTGGCGATCGCCGCGGCGGTGGCGATGATCCCGTTCTCGCCGATCTGCTTGGCGGCGAACGGACCGGAACCGGTCGGGTCCTCGATCAGGACCGTTTCGAGCGAGGGAACGTCGCCCATGCACGGGATGCGGTAGTCGCCCAGGTTCGCGGTCAAAACTTTTCCGTTTTCCGTCACCACCTCTTCCATGACGGCGTAGCCGAAGCCCTGGACCAATCCGCCTTCGATCTGTCCCTGATGCGTGAGCGGATTGATGACGGTTCCCACGTCGTGCGCGGTAACCATGCGTTTGACTTTGAGTTGACCGGTATCGCCATCCACCTCGACTTCCGCGATCTGCACGACGAAGGCCGCGACCGGCGAGCGCGCAGTGATTTCGTAGCTTTTGCGAAGGCGGACTTCGCCGTTACCCGCGGCGCGCCGGCACACCTCGGCGAAAGTCAAAGATTTTTTTCCGCTGCCTTCTGCCGAGAACCGGCCCTTTGCCAATTTCACGTGAGCCGCGCTGCAACTGAACATGGCGGCCGCGACCGAGGAGAGGCGCGCGCGCATCTCTTTGGCCGCGGCGAGCGCCGCGTGGCCGCTCATGTTGGTGATCTTGCTGCCGCCCGGCGCAGCGTCGTTCTCGAAAGTCTCGGTGTCGCCGATCTCGGCGCGCACGTCGTCGGGCGGGATCGTCAGCACCTCGGCGACGATCTGCTGCAAAAGCGTGTGCGTGCCGGTGCCGATGTCGGGCACGGCGGTGAGAATCGTGATCGCGCCGTCCGGCGCGGCGGCGATCTCGGCGTTCGCCAGACCCGATCCGCCGACGTGGCGGAACGAAACGCCGACGCCGAGGCCGCAATTCGGCGAGCGCTGCTTGCCCCAGCCCGCCTTTTTAGCCGCCGCGACGAGAGTCTCGCGACAGCGCACTTTGTCCACCGCTCTGCCGCCCGGGAGTTTGTCGCCGCTCCGAATCAGATTCTTGAGACGGAATTCAAGCGGGTCCATGCCGAGCGCGCGGGCGAGAAGATCGGTGTGCGATTCGCACGCAAACACGGTCTGCGGCTGCCCCGGCGCGCGATAGTAACCGCACGGCACGCCGTTGGTATAGACGCCGTAAGAGCGAATGGAATAATTCGGAATCCGATAGACTCCGGTCGCGTGCGTCGCGCCGCCGAGGTTCGGCACTTCGCCCGGCTTGAACGAAGCGTAGGCGCCGCTGTTGAAAATCACCTCCGCCTCGCGCGCCACCAGCGTGCCGTCTTGCTTGACGCCGCTTTTGATCCGGATGACCGACGCGTGGCGCGGATCGCCGGCCGTTAACTCTTCTTGATAGGTCATGACCATCTTCACCGGCCGCCGCGTCGTCTTGGCAAGCTCGTAGCAAATCGGAATATCCATCAGCGCGCCCTTGCCGCCGAAGTCGCCGCCGACGGCGACGACGTGGACGCGGATTCGCTCTTTGGGAATTTCGAGTTGCTTTGCGAGATGCGATTTGACGCGGAACGGCGCTTTGCACGACGCCCAAACATCGACGCGATCGGCGTCGTCCACGGCGACGACCACCGAGTGCGGCTCGATATACGCCTGGTGCGCCAGTCCCGTCTTGAAAGTATGTTCGAGAACGAGATCGGCTTCTTTGAAACCGGCGTCAACGTCGCCGGCGGTCCAGTTCTGAATCGCAAAAACATTCGGCATCGTCTCCGGCGGCGCGTGAAATCCTTTGTAGGACGCGAGCTCCTCATGGACCAACGGCGCGCCGGGCACCATCGCTTCCTCGGGATCGAAAATTCCCGGCTGCTCTTCGTAATCGACTTCGACGAGAGAGAGCGCCTCGTCGGCCGCGGCGAGATTCTCCGCGACGACGGCGACGACCTTCTCGCCCATGAAGCGGACTTTGCCGCGGGCGAGAATCGGCGTGTCTTGCAAACTCAAACCGACGCGATGCGGCGGCAACTCGGCGCCGGTCAAAACCGCGACGACGCCTTTTACTCTTTTCGCCTTTTCCGTATTCACTCTAAGAATGCGCGCGTGCGCGTGCGGGCTGCGGAGACAGCGGCCCCAGAGCATCCCCGGCAACTGCACGTCCGCCGTGTAAACGGTTTTACCGCCGACTTTTTCCGGCCCCTCAATCCGCCCCACCGGTGATCCCACAACTTTTAGTTTCATCTTCTCTCCTTCTTTTACTACGTGCTTTTGCTCGACGGCTTGGCGATCACCCCACCACCATTTTCGATTTTAGCCCGAGGCTGATCAGCCTCTCTTTTTTGAGCCTGAGGCTCATCAGCCTTTCTTCTTGGCTGAGGCTGAGCCGATTTTGGATTTTGGATTGGGGGAGGGGAATCTAAAATCGAAAATCTAAAATCCAAAATTACACCACCCATTCCCGCAGCCGGGAGCTGGCGTAATCGACCAGCATGACCAGCACGACGAGCACCGCGACAATCGCCGCCGCCTCCTGGTATTGGAACGTGCGAAAGCTCGTGTTCATCAGATAGCCGATACCGCCGGCGCCGATCAAGCCCAGCACCGACGCCGAACGGATGTTGGTCTCGAAGCGGTAGAGCGTGAATGAGATCAAGTCGGGCAAAATCTGCGGCACGACGGCGAAGGCGAGCACCTGCGTGTAACCGGCGCCGGTCGCGCGAATCGCATCGACGACGCCCTCGTCGATGTTCTCGACCGATTCGGAAAGCAGTTTTCCCAGCACCGTCGCCGTGTGGATAAAAAGCGCCAGCGTGCCGGCGAATGCGCCGAGACCGACGGCGGCGACAAAGAGCAGTCCCATGGCGAGATCGGGAATCGTGCGCAAAAAATTCAGCGCGCCGCGCACGCCCGAATAGACCAGCGGATGCGGCGTCGTATTGCGCGCGGCGAGAAAGCCCAGAGGAAACGCGACCAGGAGCGCAAGAAAAGTTCCCGCCAGCGCCATCTGGATCGTCTCGATCGTTGCGCCGACGATCGTCTGCGGAAACGTGTTGTCCCACCAGCGGCGCTTGATCCTCTGCTCTTCTTCGGAGAGCGGCAGCGGCAGGAGCAATTTGGCCGCCGGCAGCCCTGCGGGGAGAAAATAGCTCGCGGCGTCGGTCACTTTGGAAAAATCCGGCGGCAGCATGCGCCCGACCGTATCGAAAATTTGCGGAATGCCGCGCAGCAACTCGCCCGGTCGAATCTTCGCGCCCTGGAACGACCAGACGAGAACAAAGAGCAGCGCCGCCAGGAAGACAAAAAAACGCGCGCCTCTCTTCGGCGCCGGCGGGGCCTCGGAAAAAATATCCACTTCAGTTTGAGCCACGTTTCCTCCAAAAAAACTTGTGGATTTTGAATTGCTTCTTTTCTTTTTTGTCTTCCTATTGCCTGTTTCAGCCGGAGGCTGATCCGCCAATCTTTTTGGCGGAGCCTACTGCTTACTGCCTACTATCTTAATCCGCCCCTCTTCCTTTGCCGTCACCGGCCCTTGCTTCAACGCCGCCGCGAGCAGCTCGCTGAGCGGCGCTTGGTGCTCGACCTTTTCCCGGGCGCGCGAGAAAACCGTATAGCCGTCGCCGCCCTCGGCGATGAACTGCGTGACGACGATTGAATAATCCCAGTCATTTTGCAACGGCGCGCCTTTAATCCAAACCTCTTTGATCCGCGATCCGACGGCGGCCGAAGCGTCGAAGCTGAAACTCAGGCCGGAGACCTGGAGAAAACGGCCGGCCTCTTTGGGCAGCTCGCTTACGGCGTTTTCGATCGCCGCGCGCAATTCCGCGCCGGTCAATTTGCAGGCGATGAGAGGATGGTCGTAAGGCAGCGCCTGGATGACGCGCTTGAGCGTCACCGGCCCCTTCCCGATGCCGCTGCGAATCGCTCCCGCGTTCAGCAACGCGATCTCCGTCCCGGCCCGGCCGCGGGCGAGATCGGCGAGCAGGTTGCCGAAGTTGGTCTCGCGCGTTCTGACCGCTGGACTTTCTCCTTGCAAATCCACCAGGGCCTGGCCCAAGACGCGATTCCCCGCGGCGTCGAGACGACGCGCGTAATCTTGCGCGAGCGCCGCGACCTTCGGCTGCTCGGGCACGCTCGCGTCGATGGAAATATTTTGCGCCTCGGCGGCCCGCACGCCTTTGTCGTAAACGAGATCGAGCCGGCCGAGCGCGCGCGCCTGCTGATGGCCCTTGACGAAAATCGGTCCGCGCGGAACCGGATCGACGCGTCCCTGCACCGGCGCTTCGCTCCCCGACAACATCAGGCCGTCGAAGCCGGCCGTGTGGCCGCCGACGATCACGTCGATGTCTCCCACCGCCTTGGCCAGCGCGAGATCCTCCTCGGTGTCTTCATGCGTGACCGCGACCACGAGATCGACGCGGCGGCGCAGCTCTCGCGCCGTTGCGGCAGCCGCGGCTATGGGGTCCTCAAACGCCACCTCGCGGACCGCGCTGCGGCTGAAAAGATCGGGGAAACTGCGGCGGCCGACCAGGCCCAGCAATCCGATGCGCAGGCGGCCAACGGTTTTGATCGCGAACGGCTGGCACACGCCGGGTTTAATCGGTCGCAAATTGGAGCAGAGAAACGGGAACCGCGCCGACTTTTTCAGATCGCTCAGGTGGCCGAGACCGAAATCGAAATCGTGGTTGCCGAGCGCGAGCGCGTCGTAGCCCATCAGATTCATCGCCGCGATGTCCGGCGCGCCACGGAAGACCGACGACATGGCGGTGCCGATCACGAGATCCCCGCTATCGACGACCAACACGTTCTTCGCTTCTTTTCTGATCCGCTCGATCAACGCGGCGCGCCGGGCCACGCCGCCAAGCCCCGTGAACGGACCGCTCTCGATCGGCAGCAATGCGCCATGGTGCTCGCTCGTGTGCAGGATAGTGAGGCGCTCTTCGGCGCGGGCGGCGAACGGCGCGAGCAGCAGCGCAAGCAGGGCGGCCGGAAGAAAACTTTTCATGACGCTTCCGAAGTCATTACCCGAAGTCGTCGCCAATGTCCATTTGTTCATTCACGTTTCGGCGTTTCCGTATTCATGATTCATAATTGTTTTTTCACCGACGATGGGCTACTCTCCGCCTAAAAGCAGCGCACGGGGCATGCGAATGAAGCATAAATTTAATTTATTTGTCATCGGCACGCTGATTTTTATTTTCGGCGCGAGCGCCACGGCGGCGGAAAAGCCGCGGCCGTGGAAGATCGCGGTTTTGATCGCGCAGTCGGGGCCGTCGGAGGACCAGACCATAAGAGGACTGCGCGACGGGCTCAAAGCGCTGGGTTATAAAGAGGGGAAGAACGTCGTCGTCGAGATCCACGATTTGAAGGGCGACAGGAGCGCGCTGAAACCCGCCGCCGCCGAACTGGTGAAGAAAGGGTTCGATCTCATCTTCACCACCGGAACGCGGGCGACGCAGGCCGCGATGGAGGCGACGAAACAGATTCCGATCGTCTTCCGCCACCCCGCCGACCCGGTGGAGTTGGGATTCGTGAAAAGCATGAAGCAGCCGGGCGGCAACGTCACCGGCGTCGCGGCTTTCTCCGGTCAGATGGTCGAGAGACGCATGGAGATTTTGAAAGAATTCGTTCCGGGCACGCGCCGGCTCTATATCTTCTACGATTCGAACAACGCGTTCGCCCGCGAAAATTATGCCAACGCCAAAAAGGCCGGCGCAAAACTGGGCCTCGAAGTGGCCGACCGCTCGATCAAAAGCCCGGAAGAATTGAAGAACGCACTGAACGCGCTGCAAAAACAAGACGGCGACGCGATCTTCGAGGTCTCGGATGATCTGGTCGAAAGCCAGGCGGACCTCATCTTCGAAACGGCGCGGCTCAAGGGGATGCCGACGATTTTCGAGGGCGCCGACTGGGCGGTCAGGGGCAGCATGATCAGCTACGGCGCCAACTACCAGCAAATGGGCCGGCAAGCCGCCGGGTTGGTGAATAAAATATTCCGCGGCGAAAAGCCGATGACTCTCGCCGCCGAGCGCGCCGTGAAATACGATCTCTTGGTCAACTTGCGCGTGGTCAACGCGATCGGCCTCACGATCGCGCCTGAAATTCTGAAAAAAGCCGACAAGGTGATTCGGTAGCTTTTCAATCCCATGGCCGAGCTGGCGGACGCGATCCGAAAAATTCCCATTTTCTCCTCCCTGTCGCGCGAGGACGTGGCCAAAGTTCTGGGCAAGCTGGAGGAGATCAGCTTTGCCGCCGGCGCAACCATCTTTCGCCAGGGCGACAAGGGAGACGCGTTCTATCTGATCCATTCCGGCACCGTCGAAGTCGTGCTCGAAAGCGGCGGTGGTAGAATGGAAACGCTGGCGGTCCTCGGCCCGCAGGATTCGTTCGGCGAGATGGCGCTGCTCTCCGGCGAGCCGCGCTCGGCGACGATCGTGGCGGTGAAGGACACCACGCTCTGGCGCCTCAGCCGCGAGGCGTGGAACGATCTGATCGAGAAACATCCGGTCTGGCTGCTCCACTTCTGCGCTCTCCTCAGCAAGAGACTCGCTCACGCCGAGCACCAGTATTCCACCGGGCGCGACGCTTTCAATTCGCTCGCCGAAGAATTTTACGGCACCCGCCGCGCGGAAGAGAAGCGGTTCTTCCGCCACGCCGCGCTGCTCAATACGCTCGATCCCGAGACGATGGACTTTCTCCTCGACGCCGAAGGCTCGAAGAGCCTGCTGGCGCGCGTCGAGGTGACGCATTCTCCTTTGATCCGCTCGGTGGACGGCGGCAAGCGCGAGCTGCACGGTTTTTTCCGCGATCTCCTCGTCGAGAAACTGCTCGCCGAAGAGGGCCAGGAGACGAAAGAGCGCCTGCACGCGCGGATCGCGGCCCAATACGAAGCGCTCGGCGACTGGGCTCAGGCGGTGCATCACCGCATGGCGGCGCGCGAATGGCCTGCGGCAACGGCGCTGATCGCGGCGCACCGGGACGATCTCCTCGAAAAGTCGGCGCGCTTTCTGAAAGATACGCTCGACCGGATACCGCCGGATTTTTTCTACGCCGATCTGCGCCTGGTCCATATCAAAGCCGATGCCATGGCGCGTCTCGGCGACTTTACCGGCGCGGTGAGAACTTACAAAGAAGTGATTTCCCAGCGCGGCGGCACCGCCGGCAACGAGGGGGTGGCGCGCTATCTGAGCATGGCCAACGCGCTGGTGGAAAAGAGAGACTACCCGCAGGCGCTCAATAGCTTGCGCAGCGCTCTGCAGTTGATGGACAAGGAATCTTCGACGCTCGGGGCGGACGCGACGGAAATTTATTGGGAGCAGCAGCGCGCGAAGCACGTGGCCGCCGCCGCGCCCGAGCCGGCCGCGGCACAGGGTGCGCCGTGGAGAACTTTCTGCTCGGCGCTTCTGGGTTATTGCCGGCACGCCTCGGCCGGCCGCTGGATCGGCGGCATTCTCGGCCTCGCCGTGTGGGCCTACTTCTGGTTCGTCCAGCCGGAGATCGGCCTGGAGCCCGCGGCGACGAAACAATTCGGGCTGCTCTGCTTGACGCTGATCTACTGGGCGTTTTGGGTTTTTCCCGATTACGGCGTGGCGCTGATTTTCGTCTTGGGCCTCATCCTGACCGGATTGGGCCCGCCGGACGAAGTCCTCAGCGGTTTTGCCAGCACGACCTGGTTCATGACCTTGGGCGTGCTCGGCCTCGGCGCGGCGATCACCACTTCCGGTCTTTTCTATCGCGCCTCGCTGCAGCTCGTGCGATTTTTTCCGCTGACTTATTACTGGCAGATTATCGCGCTGGGTTTCATGGGCACCGTCATCACGGCGCTGATCCCGCAGCAGACCGCGCGCACCGCGATCAGCAGCCAGATGCTGCTCAATCTCTCCGAAAGTCTCGGTTACAAAACGCCGTCGAAGGCATCGACCGGACTTTTCGTCGCGACCTTTCTCGGCCTGGGCCAGCTCGGTTTTCTCTATCTCACCGGCTCGACTTCCAACTTATTGGCCTGGGGCCTTTTGCCGAAGGACGTGCGGGCGCAGTTCACCTGGGGTTACTGGTTTCTGGCCGCGTTGCCGCCGACGCTCATCGTCATCGTCATCATGCTCATCGCCATCATCTTTCTCTTCCGCCCGGAGTCGCAATCGCAGATCTCCTACAAGATGGTCGAGAACCAGCTCGATATTCTCGGCCCGGTGTCGAAAAACGAATGGGTCACGCTCGCCGTGCTCGTCTTCATGGTCGGCGGCTGGCTGACGTTTTCGTATCACCGGATCGACAGCGCGTGGATTTCTCTGATCGGGATTTGCGTGCTGATCAACACGGGCGTGCTCGGCTGGGGGATGGTTAAAAAAGGGATCGACTGGGAGATGCTGATTTATCTCGGCGCGACGTTAAGCATCCCCGCCGTGCTCACCAAGGCGAAGATCGACCAGTGGCTGGTGAGCTTCATCGCGCCGGTGATTATGCCTTACGTCGATCACCCGGCGATCGCATTCGTCATCATCGCGCTGTTCATCTACGCGCTGAAGTTGATCTTTACCAGCGGGCTTGCGGTCATCACGCTGACCATCGTGTTGATCCCGCTCGCCGCCGAGATGCAGATCAGCCCGTGGATCATCGTCATGCTGATTTTGGTGGCGACCGAGGTGTGGTTCTTTCCGTTCCAGGTCGATTGGCACACGCTCGCCAGCGCGACGACCGACGGGAAAGGATTTTCTTACCGCATGATGTCGCGCATCAATCCGATCTACGCGCTAGCGTACTTGATCGCGATCATCGCGGCGATTCCTTACTGGAGATATCTCGGCTTGATCGGATAGGCCGCAGAGGCGCGATGCATCGCGTCCTTAACTCATCCTGCTATTGTTTCTGCTTTAACAAAAAATCCGACTCGTCGTACTCTTCGGAAGCCAGCTCCTTCAGTCCGGTCTTCTCGTAAACGTCGGCCAGGAGAAAATGCAGCGTCGGCTCGTCGGGGTCCGCCTTTACGGCCTCGATGAGCGCCTCGCGCGCGTCGTAATAAAGGTCGCGGGAAGCAAACAGGCCGGCCTTGAGAATCGCCTGTGTGGTTTTGGGCACACCCGGAGCATTTTGCAGACCGGCCGTTTGATCCTGGACGGATTTAACCTCCGTGGGAGCAAGAAGCTGAAAGCGGACTTTCTCCACCGGGAAATCTTTCTTCTCGATGACCCATGCATACTCGACGCCGGGCTTGAGACGCGGCGCCGACGCCGGATATTTGATCTGCGTCAGAGAGAGGTTCTCCGCCGTCCACAGAACGCCTTCGGGCCCGTACACACGCACGGTTCCCGGCTGGCGGTCCATCCCCATCCACTGGAGCGTCGGCGAGTCCGTCATGAGCTTGGTATTGCGCGGCGAGACCAATACCGGCGGGTGTTTGCCTCCGCGCACCGCCAGCGCTACGTACGCGGCCGGTTTTTTCCTGCCCATGAGCGAAGTGGCGACCTCTCTTACGCCTGCGCCGCCGCCCCTCGCCTCGCCGGCCTTGACCTCGAACGGCGAGTTTTTCTCATCGACCGTCACGGTCTTCGCGCCTTCGGTATAAAGGACGACGGCGGTGGCGTCTTTGGAAGCCTGGATCTGAGTCCCGATGTAAACAGATTGCAGCAGCCCAGGCTTTTGCCAATTCTTTCCGGGCAGGCGGATCTGCACGTCGCCGCGATTGAGCTTGATCTCAGTGATGACGCCGACGGCGTCCTGGGCGTGGGCGGGGACGGCGAGAAGGATGGCGCCACAGACAATGAACAGAAGCGACATGAAAGAAAATTTCATTTTCATTCTAACCTCCCGCAGTTCCTAAGACTTCGAACACTTCGACCGGCTTTTCTCTTCCCTTCACCTTCACCTCTCCGTGGCTCTGAACTTTGAATTTTCCGTTCAAGCGCTCTAGCGTCTCGCGCGTAATCAATATCGAAGTGGAAAATTCCTTGTTCAGCCCTTCGACTCGAGAGCCGGTGTTGACCGTGTCGCCGGTCACGCCGAACTTCTTCCGCTGCCCGGAGCCGACAATGCCGGCGAGAACCTCGCCGGAGTGAATTCCCACTCCTATTTGAAGGCGCGGTATACCTCTCTTTTGCCAACCCACGTTGAGCGTGTCAAGCTGCGCCTGCGCTTCCAGCGCGGTCGCGACCGCGTCCGCCGCGTGATTGGGGTTGTCCTTATGGGCGCCGAACGCCGCCAACACCGCGTCGCCGATGAAATCCACTATGCAGCCCTGGTGGCGCGCGATCACCTTTCCCATCATGGCGAACAATTCATTTAGGATCGAGACCACCTCCTCCGGCGTCTTGCCCTCGCATAGCGTGGTGTAATTTCTCACATCGGTGAAAAAGATGGTCGCTTCACGAGTCTGCCCGCTAAGTGTCTCATCCTGATCGACGATCTGGTTTGCCACCTCCCGGTCCACTAATTGCCCGAGGGAGCGGCGGACGTGCCGAGCCTCCAAATAGTCGGCGATGGTCGCGCCCCAGCGAATCGCCAGCAGCGGCGTGACAAAATCCACCCAGATACCAAGGCGCGCAAAGGCGAGATAGCTGAGCGGGATAAGTACCAGCGGGATGGCGGTGACCGAAACGATGGTCGCCACCATAGGGCGGAAAAAAGTGAGGAGCGCGCTCATGACGAGCGCGAAGACGAGCGAGAGGGCCGCCCCCACCCAGTGCTGCGCCGGCATGATCTGCGCGCGTGAGAGAATCGTATGGATGATGTTGGCGTGGATCTCCACGCCGGGCATCAGACCGCGCGGGGTGGGGAAAAAATCTCGGCTGTCGCCGAAGCTGGCGCCGATGAGGACGATCTTGCCGCGAAACGGATTGTCGGAGGCAAGCGGAATCTTCAGCTTCGAGAGCTGATACACGGGATCGCTCGGAATCGCCGCGAAGCTTCCCTGCGCCCCGGCAAAATTGATTTTCCACTGTTCATCGATATCGAACGCGAGCGGGGTCGGTTGCGGCAGCAGCTTGCCCTCGAACTTGTCCCATTCAGGGAGGAGAAGCGTAACTTTGTCGCCTTGATTCATCGCCTTTTCCAAACGGGCGCGGTCGTATCCCGCGTAGCGAGCCAGGACCGCGAGCGCGAGGGAAGGCAGAATTTTTTCGTCGCTGCCGCGGACGGCGAGCGGAAGCTGTCGCGCCAGCCCGTCGGGATCTATCGGCGCATTGGCAAAACCGGAAAGCACCGAGAGCTTGGGACTGAAAAACGGCGCATGCGAGTACAACGTCGTGTCGCCCACTTCTTTGTCCGGACGGATTACGAACACCGGCACGACTCTGCTGAGGCCGTTCTCCGACGCGCCCTGGATCGCCTTCAAGAGCAATTCGTCTTCGCGCGGATTGGTCTTTACTTTGAACTCGATGTCGATGCCGATGACTTTGGCGCCGCTTCGATTCAGCACCTCGATGAGTCCAGCGATATAGGCGCGCGGCAGAGGCTGCTTTTCTCCCAGGTTGGTAAAAGCTCGATCGTCGATCTGAACTAATACAATCTCCGGCGATTTCACCCGCCCGCGCGCCCACAGGAGAAGATCGAGCGCCTTGGCCTCGAAGCCTTGCAGATAGCCCATGTAGGAAACGAGCGAGGTGACGAGGCTGACGGAAAACCCCAGAACGAGAGATTTGTAAAAACGCCGCTTCCTTCTCTTGAGCGTTTCGAGTATCGCCATCGCTCTTCTACGGCTCGCCCGTCAGCTCATACGCCGCCCAGTAAAACGGCTCGGGAAATTCTTTCATCGTGGTTAGTTGCGCCTGGCGCAGCGCCTCCACTTTTTTCGATGACTTTAAGTGCTGGTAAAACTCCC
>JBGPTS010000032.1:0-26009 GCA_041490745.1 Binatia bacterium
CAACTTGGTGACCTGGTAATTGGTCCCGCCGAGATCGGTGACGCCGAGCAATTTTCCCTTGAGGTCCTGCACGCTCTTTTCTTTGCTGACGAGCGCGAAAAACGGCGCCACGGTGCTCGAAGCCACCGCGCGAACGGGAAGTCCGCGCATGGCGGCGCGCATCGTCGAGCCGATGTTGAGCGAATAGTCCACCTGGTTTGTCGCCAGCGCGGTGATCGCAAGCCGTGGCGCGACTTGAATCAATTCGACGTCCAGACCCTGCTTGGCGTAGAAGTTCATTTCCTTGGCGACAAAGGCGCTGAAGAAGGGCAGACCGCGGCTCGCGTAAACGATTTTGATTTTTTCCGGCGCTTGAGCTTGCGCCGCAGTGGGCGCGAGAAGTAGCGCGAAAAAAAAGATTCCGAAAGTTGATGAGAGACGATTGCGCATGTTTTTTTCTCCCGACCGATTATGATTTCACGAAACTCCAGTCGAACGCCAGCGCCGGATCGGGCGCGCGGTCGAGCTTGAGCTCCCTCTGAACCTCTTCCATCGTGGCGCGGAGCGCCTCCGCGCCGGGAATGCCGCTCGCCGACCAGGTCCCGGCGGCGATGTCGTAACTGCCGTCCGCCAGTGCCGCTTCCATGCCGGTCCATTTGGCGATCGACTTGACGCTTTCCTGGCGATTCGTCTTGGCGAACTGGATCGCGCGGAGAGTAGCGCGCACCAGTCGGCGAATTTCTCCGCCCTGCTTCTGAATGCGCTCCACGGTGGCTGCGAAACCGGCGATCGGCGACGGAACCAGATCGCCGACAAACAGCAGGCGCGCGAAGCCTTCGCGCTCGAGCATGATATTGTACGGCAACTCGATCAAAGTCGCGTCGATCACGCCGGACTTGAGCGCGGCCAGGCGGTTCAGTCCGCCGCCGACGGCGAGAATTTTCACGTCCTTTTCCGGGGCGAGTTTATGTTTGAGCAGGACGGCGCGCGCCATCGTGTCGCTGCTGGCGCCGAAGGAGGAGATGCCGAGGAGCTTGCCCTTGAGCTGTTCGACCGACATTATTCCCGGTTTGACGATCAGCGCGAAGTGCGGCTTCTCGCAGATCGTCAGCACGACCCGCAGCGGCAGACCTCTGAACGCCGCGCGGATCGTCGAGCCCAGCGCCGTGGTGTAACCCACGTCGCCTGAAACGAGCGCCTGCAGCGCGAGACGCGGATTCATAATAATAAAATCGACGTCGAGGCCTTCTTCCTTGTAGAATCCTTTCTCCTTAGCCAACGCCGCCGGGAACCAGGTGAGCGACTTCGACGGCGCGGAGACCAAAATCTTGCTTGTCTGAGAAAATGCCGGCCGAGGTTCGACCAGAGCGCACAGAAGTGCTAGCGAGACGGCGGCGCGAATGAGAACGATCATACGGACAGGAACCTTCTGCATCGAATTCAGGCGGGAGTCAAGGGACGGGATCACGGATGGACTGCCAGGCGAAGCTGTGTTAAAGGGTAGGCCGTTATCGGGGTCCTAAGTTTGGTGATAAGGAGGGTGCGAGCCATGTCTATTATCACTATCACCCGAGGGGCTTTTAGCGGCGGCCCGGAGTTGGCGGATCGCATCGCTTCTCAGTTGGGCTACCGCTCGGTGAGCCGCGAAGTCTTGATACAGGCGAGCGAGCGCTACGGGATTCCGGAGGCGAAGTTCACCGAGATCCTCGACACCGCGCCGCGCTGGTGGGAAAGGTGGCAAGAGGGACTCAGGCTCTACCGCATCGTGCTTCAGGCCGCGATGTGCGAGGTCGCGCAGGGCGGCAATCTCGTCTATCACGGCCACGCCGGCCAGGACCTTTTTCCCGGCATTCGCCACGTGCTGAAAGTTTATTTGACGGCGCCGATGAGCTTCCGTGTCGAGCAGGTGCGCGCGCGAGAGGGTATGAGCGAAACCGCGGCGCTGCATTACATCGAGCAGGTCGATAAGGCGCGCACGCGCCGGCTGCAGGCGCTCTTCGGCGGCGACTGGCGCGATCCCAGCCGCTACGATCTGGTCATCAACATCGGCCAGATAAGTCTTGAAAGCGCGGCGCATCTGATGATCGAAGCGGTCCGCCGTCCCGAATACCAGCCGACGGCGGAGTCCGAGCGCGCGTTCCACGATTTGACGATCATCGCGCGGGTGCAGGCGGCGCTGATTGTTTCGCCGAAGACGCGCAACTTGACGGTCAACGTCGCCGTCGAGCAGGGCCGCGTCCGGCTCTCCGGCATTCTCGCCAACCTGGATTTGGAGCAGGAGATCGTCCGCATCGCCCAAGCGGTGAACGGCGTAAGTAAAGTGGAAACCGAGTTCGAATCGCCGCCGATCGAATATATGTATCCGTGATACTTCGCTAGGAAGCCGGAGAGATTCTTCGCTGCGCTCAGAATGACAATCGAGGGCGTATGTCATCCTGAACCCCTCGACTGCGCTCAGGATAAACTCCGTGAAGGATCTCTCTTAAGATTCGTCCGAAATTCCCTCTGCCCTTGACACCACCGCAGCGGCTTTATACTTCTAGGATCACGCGAAATTTTTTCCATGAAAGGCAGGAAACAATGGCTGAAACGCAAGAAAATCTAGCGCCGTTCTACGAGCGGTGGATCAAAGAAGAAGGCGTGCCGGTGGTCGAAGGATACGGCGTCGATGTGTCCCGTGTACCGCTCGGAGCCTGGCCGCGCAAAGGCGGGCGCGGCGCGTTTCTGCAACTCCGCGGCATGGAAGGCGCGACCGGCATGGAAGTCGTGGAAATTCCGCCGGGAAAGTCGCTCGAAGCGGAAAAACATCTTTACGAAAAAGTTTGTTACGTCGTTGAGGGATTGGGATCGACCGAAGTCTGGCAGGAGGGACAGGCCAAACGCTTCTTCGAATGGGGCCCCGGCAGTTTGTTCGCCGCGCCGCTCAATTCTTATTATCGCCTGATCAACGGCGGCAGCCAGCGCGCGCTTCTCGCCGCGGTGACCAACGCGCCGATGATCATGGACATGTTCCACAACGCGGATTTCGTCTTCAATTGCGACTATCAATTTAAAGACCGTTACAACGGCGAGGAAAATTATTTCGAGGTCAGCAACAAGCGCTACACGATCGGGCGCGGCAACTATTGGGACACCAACTTCATCGCCGACGTGGCGACCGCGAACATCGACGCGCATGAATACAAAGGCAAGGGCGGCGGCTTTACCGGTTTCGAGATCGCAGGCAACTCGCTCGTCGGCCATCTCGTGGAATGGCCGGTCGGCATGTATCACAAGGCGCACTATCACGGCGCCGGCGCGGTCCTGCTCATCCTTAAATCGGAAGGCTACTCGATCATGTGGCCGAACGAACTCGGCATCCATCCGTATGCGAGCGGCCACGGCGACCAGGTCGTGCGCGTGGACTGGAAGCCGGGCACGGCGTTCGGACCGCCGAACGGCTGGTTTCATCAGCACTTCAATCTCGGCCAGGAAAAGGCGCGGCAGCTCGCGCTCCGCTACGGCAGCAAGCGGCACAAGATGGGCTTTTACGTCGCGGCGCAAAAACGCGACGGCGGCGTTTTCATCAGCGTCAAAGAGGGCGGCACGCTGATCGAGTACGAGGATGAAGATCCGGAGATTCGGCGGATTTTCGAGGCGGAAATCAAAAAGCGGGGCATACCGTGCAAGATGCCGCCGCTGGGATGAGGATCAATTAGATACGCGGAGCCAGAAAGATTCTTCGCTGCGCTCAGAATGACACGATTGAATGTCATCCTGAACGAAGTGAAGGATCTCTCTTATTTTGGTCCTTGGATTTCACAGATTCGCCCCAAACGCGGCCCGGCCGATTCCTTCCATCAGCAGGCGAAAGGCGAGCGTCGCTTCGCGCGCGGCGTTGACGGCTTTTTCGGCGCTCTCTTCGGTCGAGACGTGAGCGGCGAGAATTTTGAAGCCGGTCTCGACGTGCTTTTCGTCTTCTTCCATATGAATCGTCCGGGATCTGAGCTGCCGGTCGTCGAGCCCCAGGTGGCGCCAGGCGCGCACGTCGTTCAAGATGATCACGCCCGCCTCGGCGCGGAGCGGCGGATCGTTGATGCATTCCAGGCCCGTGGTCGCGGCCAGCCCCTCCAGCCATGAGCGGTTCCTGCAGATGCTGTCGAGCGCGTCGACGGCGATCGCCGTCGTGGCGAGCGGTGGGGTTCTTTCGATCTCTTCACGCGTGAGTCCCAGGGCCTCGCCTTGCCTGAGCAGAAGATCGTAGTGCGAGCCTTGCCCGCCGGGGCCGACTTCTTCCTCATAAATATTGCCGGCGAGAAATTTGCGCGCATCCGGCGACGGGCAGTTCGACGCCACGGCGGCGAGCCAGCGGGGAAAATTTCTGGTGAAATGGGAGAACTGGCTGACGAAGACTCGTCCGCCGTCTTTCGTGAGTTCGCCCGGCTCGACGCGATTGAATGTCGACGGCTCACGATAAATGCTATTGAGGACGATTTCTTTGATTCGATTTTCTAAACTATTCATGAAAGCTGCCGGCGCTCTCTTGCTGTCGCCGCGACCGCGTCCTCTTCATACGAACGGTGAGCCAGTTCCACTGGTCCGGGTAACGGCCGATCAGGCCCTCGATATAACCGACGATCCGGCGCGTGTTGTCGGTCACATCTTCATACACGTTTCTATTTCTGATTAAAAGCATCTCCGGCTCGATGACGAGCCGGAGCCGGCCGCCGTAGGATCGGATGAGATACATCGGCACCAGCGCCGCGCGCGAGCGCAGCGCCAGGCTTACCGGCCCGCGCGGTGTGTGCACGCGCTGGCCGAAGAGCGATGACTGCACTTTTCCCTTTTTGAGATTGTCGCCGAGGATAAAAACGATTTCATTTTGCTTGAGCCGTTCGGTAATGCTACGGATCGCTCGGCTTCGCGGCCGCGAGGGAATGATTTGCTGGTAAAAAGAGGGAAGGTGGCGGGCGATGACGGCGTTGAGCCGGCGGTCCGGCGGCGTGCGAAACAAAGTCGAGACGCGGTATCCGTCCAGGCCGAGCCGCGTGCCGACGAGAACGAAGTTGCCGATGTGCGCGCCGAGGGCGATGACACCGTTGCCTTTGGCGAGCGCCGCTGCGAGATTTTCCAATCCTTCGATAGTGACTTTGCGGCGCGCGCGCTCAGGGTCCTTGAGTTGCAGAAAGCAGTCGATCAGGCTGCGCGTGAAATTTTCCTGGACGCCCCTGGCGAGTCCTTCTTTGGTCGGCGGCGAGTAGGATTTACCGAAGGCAGCGCTCAAATTCTTGACGATTCGCTTGCGCGGCACGAGGAAATAAATCAGCAACGAAAGCGCAGGCTCGCAGAGACGGCGAAACATCCTCGCCGGCAGGAGCCGGAGCAGGCCGTGAAGCCCATAGAAAGCCGCTTCGACCAGGCGGTACAAAAGCCACTGCCGAAGTTTTTTAAGACGCTTTCGAATCATCGGTTTGTCGGAGCTGCGAGTGACGACCGGAGAGAACAGAATGACCTATTTCAGCGCGTCTTTCCACTTCTCGGAGATTTTTCGTTTGAGCTCGGGACTCAATGCGTTGACCGGGGGGAAGCGGTCTTTCCAGGCGTAAGGGCGGCAGGCGTTCAGGATCGCGCGGCTGTTGGTAAGATCGCCGGCGTCGCGCTTCTCCGGCGTCATCGCCGGATCGAGCGGCGTGCTCCAGCAGTTGTCGATGATCGTGATAGCGGACTTGGGATCGCAGCGCGTCGATATCGCCCAGAGCACTTCGCCCATGTCGGCGGGATCGATGTCTTCGTCCACCACGACGACGAAGCGGCCGTGGTAATTTCCCGCGCGGCAGGCGAGCGCCGCGAGCGCCGCTTGCTGGGCGTGGCCGTGATAGCGCTGCTTGATCGCAACGACGATGAAGGGCGCGCCGCCTCCCGGCGCCGAGCCGCCGACGTAGCACCAGACGCCCTGCACGTCGGGCACGTCGGCCTTTTCGAGATAGTTCCAGATGGCGGCGGCGCCGATCGGTACGCCGAACGTCAACACCGGCGGCTTGATCGGCGGCGCGCCGGCGATAATCGGATCATTTCTGAAATAAAGCGCCTCGACGCGAATCACCGGCTCCTGACGCGCGCCGTGCGCGTAGTAACCGGGCCATTCGCCGAACGGTCCTTCGACGAGGCTTTCTTCCTCAGGCGGCGGCACCATGCCTTCGATCGCGATTTCCGCCGTCGCCGGAATCGGCAGCCCCGTGCGCGCGCCTTTAATGACTTCGACCGGCGCGCCGCGAAGCCCTCCCGCGTAGTCGAACTCCGACACGCCGTAGGGAACCGATTGGCCGGCGCTGAACCAGAGCAGCGGCTCCTGGCCGAAGGTGATAGCGACGGGGCACGACTTTCCCTTGGCCCAATATTTTTCCCGGATGATGCGCGCGTGGTGCCCGGGTGAAATATAGAGGCCGAGACGGTTACGCCCGTGCACCTGAACGCGGTAAATGCCGACGTTGACCCATCCGTCGTCGGGGTCCGCGGCGATCACGCAGCAGGCGGTGCCGATGTAGCGCCCGCCGTCGAGCTCGTGCCAGCGCGGCGCGGGAAAAACCGTCATGTCGATATCCGCTCCCGCGCGAACGTTTTCAAGCACCGGTCCGCTCGAGACGATTTTCGGCGGGATAGGACGGAGATCTTTAAGCAAACCTTTCCAGCGAAAGACCATCTCGGTTTTCGACAACGCCGGCGACATACCGGTTGCGAGCGCGACGCGCCGCGGGTGATTGATCAGATTGGAAGCGACACGATAGGCGGCCGCGTGGCCGGGAATCCGGTCGAAGAGCAGCAGGGGATGGTCGTCGCGGCAGGCGAAGAGCTCCGTCAGCGCGCCGATTTCCAGATCCCAGTTTGCACCGTGAATTTCCTTCACGTCGCCAAGGTCGCGCGCCGCGTCGATAAATTCTCTAAGATCGTTAAATGGCATAAATTAAAGGATGAAGGATGAGGGATGAAGGATGAAAGGGGAATGAAAAAATAAATTCATCCTTTCACCTTCATCCTTCATACTTTCCTAGAAGTGCCCTTCTTCCTTCGCGTGCCGGTAAATCCCGTCGTGGAAGAGCGCGACGTAGTCGGCGTTGGTGAGGCAGCAATATTCCGGCGACCAGCCGGGCCGGGTCCAGACCAGACCGTCCTGCAAAAGCGTCTGGAAAATCATCCGCGTCACCTGGCCGTGGCCCATCAAGCCTTCTTCGTGCTCGCCCAGGTCGGCTTCTTCGTGAACCTGGAAGTAATGCAGCTCGGCGTCCTTGAAGTTATATTTTTCGAGCAGCGCCCGGCGCCATTCTCTCGACCAGTGGCCGAACATTTCCTCATTCAAGGAGCGCGCCCACCACTCGATCATCGCGCCTTCGTAAACCAGGCCGCGGGCGAATTCCGTCAGCGCGCGGCATTCGGCATAAACCTCGCAATTCACCATCTCGTCGCGGCCGATGCCGAACGTCTTGCCCTGCTCGATTAGAATTTGAATATGGCCGGGAATTTTTGGGTTCACCAGCTCGTCGCTGATTTTTCCGACGAAGGGGACGAGCAGCTCCGGATGGCGGCTGAAGAATCCCATGTGGCGCTGGTAGATGATGAGATGAAAGTTGTTGATCTCCACCGGATAGCTGTACCAGTGTTTCCAGAAAAGACGGAGAGTCGCGAGCGGGAGTTTGCCGGCGGCGAGATCGCGCATGAAATCGCCCTGGAAGATTTTTTTCTGCCAGCGGGCGTACATTTTTTTTATGATCGCGTCGGTGAAAGCCGCCGCCTCATCGGCGCTCATTCGTCGGCCCCATTCGAGATTTCCGCTCGTTCCCATGGCTCGCTCCGTTTGCCGTGTATTTAAGGCAGCGGCAGCGAGACCCCGGCTTCGATGAGGCCGTTTCTCAATTCGGAGCGCTCCTTGTCCGTGAAGGGCGCGCAATCCCAGCGCGGAAAGCGCTTCACCGGCAGCCCGCGCATGCGCATGATCTCGCCGAAGACCACGCGGCCGTGCTCCGGCAGATAACGTCCCACGACGTTCATCACCGCGGCGAGCTGGTCGTGCGCCTTTCTCGCCTCGTCGGCCTTCCCCTGTTTCAGAGCGAGAAACATTTTGACGCACAGCTCGGGAAACGGCGTCGACGGCGGATGGATCGCGCCGCGCACGCCGAGCGAGTAGGCGCCGTAGAGCGAAAAAATCGAGCCGGGAAAAATCCCGACCGAAGAGGGCAGCTTGAAGGCATAGCTCAGCAGTTGATCGAACGGTAGAAACGAAACCTTGATGCCGGCGAGCGGATTGGGCGCGATCGCTTCGATAACCTTCAGCACTTTGGGCGGCGTGATGTGGACGTGCGTCGTCTCGGTGTTGTCGTAGATAAACATCGGCGTTCCCGGCACCGACTTGGCGATCGCTTTGTAATGCGCATAGACTTCCCAGTCGTTGTGCGGATAGTAGTAAGGCGGGACCACCGCTACGGCATCGACGCCGAGTCCGACGGCGTGGCGCGCGAGATCGATGGAGGAGTAGGTGTTCGCCGTGCCGATGTGCATCACGATCGGCACTTTGCCGGCGACGCGGCGGACAAGCCGCTCCGCGACTTTTTTTCGCTCGTCGATCTCCATCACCATTCCCTGGCCGTGGGTGCCGAGAGCGAAAAAGCCCTGTACACCCGCGCCGATGTAAAAATCCGCGAGCGCGTCCGTGCCGCTCTCGTCGATGGCGCCGTCTTCTTTGAATGCGGTCGGCATGGGAATCAAAATGCCTTCGATCTTTGCGTTGCTCGCCATAAATCACCTCCAAAAAATCGCTGCCTTCCTCGCTTATATGGACTCGAAGCGGAGCTTGTCAAGGCGCCTTAAGAGAGATCCTTCACGAAGTTTATCCTGAGCGCAGTCGAAGGGTTCAGGATGACATTCGGCTCCCGCTGTCATTCTGAGCGAAGCGAAGAATCTCTGTTTGACGAAAGAGAACAAACGAGCTGCACACACGGCTATCTCTTCGCCAGCACCTCTTTGATGAATCTCCAGTCGGCGATCTTCGACTCGGGAATGTCTTCCTTGATCTTGAACTGCTCGCGCGCGATGCGGAGCTCGGTGTCCATGGTGCTCTTGGCGACGAGGCCGTCCTCGTTCAACGAGCGCAGCGCGTATTGGTAAATTTTTTCCACATAATCGCCGCTGATCTTCAGGTAGTCCCGCATGACCGCGAGCGTCTCCGCCTTGTTCGGCCGCATAAAACGCACGCCCTTGAGCGTCGCGCGGATCATGCGTCTGATCTGCTCGGGATTTTTCTGAATTTTATCCTGCGTCACGCCCAGACCGCCGAGGCGAAGGTTCACGGTTTCCCCGAGGTAGAGCAGGTTGACGAAACCCATCTGTTCGCTCTTTTGAATGTACGCGACATCGACGGGAGAGGCGTCGGCGGTTCCCGCCGCGAGCGCCACGACCCGCTCGCTCGAGCCGCCGAGCGCGAGGAAGGTGACGTCCTTGTCGGGGTTCATGCCCGCCTGCACCAGCGCTTCGCGAACGGCGACGTGCGGCACCGAGTTGAGGCCGCTGACGGCGATGCGCTTGCCTTTCAAGTCGGCCATCGTCTTGATGCCGGGCCTGGCGATCAGCATGTGCAGCGGCTTGTCGAGCCAGCCCATGACGGTTTTCAGCGGCAGGCCCTGGATGCTGGCACTGGAAACGATGCCGGAAACTGTCGAATAATCGAGCTCGCCGGCGAGCAACGCGGCGACGTGGAGCGGCGTGCGGATCACGATCTTCCGCGCTTCCAGGCCTTCTTCCTGGTAAAAGCCTTTGCGCTTCGCGATCTCCGTCGGGAGCTCATAGAGGCCGACGGTGGAAATGCCGATCGTGACGACCTCGGCGCGGGCGTAGAACGAAGGCGCGAATGCGAGAGCCAATATCGTGGTAAAGAGGCGGATTTTCATATTCGTTCTCCTGCGGTCGAATGCTTCAAGCTTTCTATCGCTCATTATCGTGCGCTCTGTCAACGAGTGTTCTTGACCGTAGATTCCTCCGGGTGGTAGGGAGACCTTGACGGATATTGAACGGAGGTGCGGTGTGGCATACTTTCGCGATTTGCACGAGTGGCTCGACGTTCTCGACTCCAAGGGACTTCTGAATCGTATCGCACGGCCGATCGACAAAGACACGGAGATGCATCCACTGGTGCGCTTGCAGTTCCGCGGTCTGCCGGAGCGAGAACGCAAAGGATGGTTATTTCAAAACGTCACCGACGTCCGCGGCAAGAACTATGATATTCCGGTCGCGCTCGCCGTGATGGCGCCGAGCCGCGCCGTTTACGCCTTGGGAATGGGCGTCGATTCAGCGGATCGGATCGCCGGCAAATGGGCCGAAGCGCAGACTCATCCGATTCCGCCGCGTGTTATCGATTCTGCGGCGCCGTGCCAGGCAATGGTCTATGAAGGTCGCGCGCTTGAACAAGCGGGCGGCGCCGGAATGCTTCCCGTCCCGATCTCGACTCCGGGTTTCGACTCCGGCCCTTTTCTGAGCTCCGGCCATTGGGTCACCAGGGATGTCGAGACGGGCGAGCACAACTTCGGCACTTACCGCGGCCAGATCAAGAGTCCGACGCGCATCGGTCTTTTCGCCTTCGCCTATCAGGACATCAGCAAGCACTGGAACAAAGCGCGGGCGTTCGGGAAGCCGCTGGAGGCCGCGATCGTCATTGGCTGCACGCCGAATCTTTCTTATTGCTCCACCGCTCGCCTGGTCGGTTCGGAATATCCCGTTGCCGGCGGCATCGCGGGAGAGCCGGTGGAGCTCGCGCGCTGCAAGACGGTGGATCTCCTGGTGCCGGCCCACAGCGAAATCGTGATCGAAGGCATCATTCCGACAGACGAGCTGGAGCCGGAAGGCTGCTTCGGCGAGTTTACGGGTTACATGGCGCAGCGGGCGCTCGACAAATTTATGAACGTTACATGCATCACCCGGAAACGCGACGCGATTTTTCAGGCCTTCTTGAGCCAGTTTCCGCCGAGCGAGTCGAGCGTGCTCCGCGGCGTCGGGTTGGAAGGACTCCTCTATAAGGTGCTGACGGTGGACCACAAAATGAAAGGAATCCTCGAAGTGGTTTTGCTCGACACTTCGGGGAGCCACGGCGTCTGCGTGGTGCGAGTGGATCGATCGGCGTGCGGCGATCCCATGGCGCCGTTGCGCGTCATTACCGGCATGGCGCGCGCGATCCCGAAGATTCTCATCGCGGTGGATGCGGATATCGACGCAAGAGACGCGGACGCGGTCTTCTGGGCGATGTCCTACCGCGTCCAGCCGCGGCGGGATAGCGAGATGCGCGACATCAATATCCCGACGGGGCTTGATTTCTCTCTGGCGCCGCCGTCGGCCCGGCCGGAGATCGAGACGGCCAAGGCGTCGGCGATTTTGATCGACGCCACCTGCAAGTGGGAGTACCCGCCGATCTCATTGCCGCGAAAGGAATTCATGGAGCGAGCGCAGGGAATATGGCGGGAGCTTGGGCTGCCCGAATTGCAACTGAAGAACCCCTGGTTCGGCTACAATCTCGGCAGTTGGAGCGAAGAAGACCAGGCCGACGCCGAGCTCGCGCTCCGCGGCGAACACTACGCGGTGGGAGAAATGCGGCAAAAGCAGCGGTCGAGCGTCAAAGAAAAAGAATAGGCGCAAGCATTCATTGCATGCTTTGCTTCCATGCGGCACGAAAGCATGTAATATGGTCGCAGCAAACAACGGGAGGCATCATGGCAGAAGCTAAGCAAACAAGTGAAAACCCGGTCGTCTGCATATCGACAAGCGCCGGTGACTTCTGGGCGGAGATTTTCGCCGACAAGGCGCCGGTCAGCGCGGATAATTTTCTCGCCTACGTCAAAGAAGGTTTCTTCGACGGGCTGATCTTTCACCGCGTCATTCCGCGCTTCATGATTCAAGGCGGCGGTTTCGACAGCAACATGCAGCAGAAAAAAACCAAGGCGCCGATCAAGAACGAGGCGGGGAACGGAATGAAGAACACGACGGGCACGCTTGCGATGGCGCGGACCAACGTCGTGGACAGCGCGACCTCCCAGTTTTTCATCAACGTCGCCGACAACGATTTCCTCGACCACAAGAACAACAGCGCGGAGGGCTACGGCTACGCGGTCTTCGGCCGCGTCACCAATGGCATGGACGTCGTACAAAAAATCGAGAAGGTGAGAACCGGCAGCAAAGGCCTGCATCAGGACGTGCCGGTGGAGCCGGTGGTGATTCAGTCGATCAAGGTTACGGGGTGAGTGGTTGCGCAGCCGTAGTGAAATTCTTCCAGCTTAGCGAACTTCGGAGAGATCCTTCGCGTTGCTCAGGATGACAGATGCAGCGTCTTAAATGTCATTCTGAGCGAAGCGAAGAATCTCTCTTCAGGGCAATCCAAACACAAACGCACCGATCAGCCTCACAGCCGCGCCGAGAATCGCGCCGAGCGTTAGAAGCATCCCGACTGTGCGCAGCCGGTAATTTTCTTTTTCCTGGCTCACTCCGTACGCATGCACGACGCGCCCGACGAGCAGCGCGAGCCCGAGTCCGTGCACGAAGAGCGGCGATGATCCCTGCCATTCGACGAACGTCAACAATATCAGCGCCAGCGGAACGTACTCGGCGAAATTGGCGTGCACTCGCATCGCGCGCTGCAAGCGAGCGTTACCGCGATCGCCTATAGCGATGCGCTCTTTCCGGCGCATACGAATGACGCGGACGGCGAGAACAATGTAAAGCCCGGCGAGAAGTGAAGCGTAGAAGGGGACGATGGTGGGCATGGCGGCGGTGCTAGTTCGATGTGATTTGTTTGACACGTTTTGGGTGAGTGGCGCTCCGAGCGTCCGTCTCAACCCAAGGGTCAGCTGATAATGCCCCAGGCTTTAAACTCTCGACTGATGGCGTCAACGTGCTTCCAACATTCACCTCGCGGCAAGAGCTTTGCCTTGTGGGCCACCGCGTTGCGTTTCCGTATGCCAGCGCGGATGAGCTTCAAGTCTCGCCACGCCAATTTTGTCCTGGCGGCGCCAACAAGCTTGCCAAGGAAAATGCTGCGACAGGAAATGACGCCCTCCACCGCAAGCTGCCTCAACACATCGTTCAAGACACCGTGTGCGTGGATGAACGGTAGGTTGTGCGCGGCATCGGCGAGCTTGTGCGGGAATGTGCCCCCGATGACGCCAACGGAAGCGAATGCCGAACGCTGTAGTTGCCCACGCAATGCCTCGAGGCCCTGCCAGGAGCGTCTAATCTCTGCGAGTGCCTTCGGATCGTGGATCACTGCCACCTCCTTCGTCAGCTAAGTATTGATTAGGCTGGTCAGCATATCATTCGCCAAATTATTGGCAAGAAACTAAATTCTAGACTTTTTACGGGAAGTTGGCGGGAAAAAGTCAGCGACAACCGACGGGACAAACGCTGCGCTATTGTCAGCATATCCGGCTTTCTCGGGCGATCTGCGCGAAGGCTCTCGCAACTCTCAATACACCTTCATCACCACCGCGCCCGCCGTTACCAATGCTGCCGCGACGTAACGGACCGGGCCGAAGCGCTCTCCGAGAAAAACCGCGGCGATGACTGTGCCGAAGATGACGGAGGTTTCGCGCAGCGCGGCGACCAGAGCAATCGGGATGTACGCCATCGCGAACATCGCAAGGCCGTACGACGTGCAGGTGCAAAGGCCGCCGACCAGGCTCACGCGCCAGCGTCGCTTGAGCTGAGTCGTGAAACGCTCGCGTTGCGTGAGCAGCAAAAACGGGACGAAGGGTAGGGGCTGTAGGAAGAAGAGCCAGCAGATGTAACTCACCGGATTGCCGGCCGAGCGCAGGCCGATGCCGTCGACGACCGTGTACATGCAGATGACAACCGCGTTCGTCAAAGCGATCGCGGTCGGTGTGAAGCCGATTCTCCGCGACCACCAGCTCTCGCTCGTGAGCAATAATATGCCGGAGCAGAGAAGTACGATGCCGAGCTTGCCGCCGTTACTCAGCTGCTCGGCTATCACAAAGCTTGCGACGACCGCCGTCAGCATCGGCGCCGTGCCGCGCATGAGCGGATAGGCGTAGCTCATATCGCCGTAATGATAAGCGAACGCGACGAGCGAGAAATAAGCAAGGTGAATAACGACCGAAGCGATCAGGTAGGGCCAGCTCGCCGCGGCCGGCAGCGGGAGCCACGGCAGCAGCAGCGTGGGAAAAAGCGCCGCGCCGATCGTCACGAGAACGGTGTCGTTGAATTTGTCGTCGCCGGCTTTGACGATCGCGTTCCAGCTCGCGTGTAGCGCGGCGGCGAAGAGGACAAGAAACATCCACGACAGAGACATAGCCGGTGTGTATCGCTTCAGTTTAGCATCTGCAAACGAGATAATAAGGAAGACGGATTCCGGAGAGATCCTTCACTTCGTTCAGGATGACACAAAGCGAATGTCATTCTGAGCCCAGCGAAGAATCTCTCTTCGCGTTTCGTATGATTGAAAACGCGAGTTGACACTCGGAGAAGCGCGGTGGTAGCTTCTCGGCAGGAGCGAGAAGCATGCGCATCATCGACGCCGACGGCCACGTCCAGGACAAAAATCTTCCGTGGCATGATTTGCTGCCCGCGTCATTCCGCTCGCGCGCGCCGCATCTGGTGAAAGACAACCGCGGCGTCGAATTCATCATGATGGAAGGCAGGCTCTGCCCCAAGCCTGTCGGCAAGGGTTGCAGCTTCGTCGGCGCGCCGCGTAACCGCGCGCAGCGCGAAACCACCGGAATGGAAGATCCGGTGCAACGTCTCAAAGACATGGACCTCGAAGGCATCGATACCGCGGTGCTCTTCGGCACGAGCCCGTTCTTGAGCCTGCCGTTCGTCGAGGACAGGGACCTCGCCGCGGCCATTTCCCAAGTCTACAACAACTGGCTCGCCGGTTACTGCAAGGCCGATCCGCGCCGGCTGAAGGGCGTCGCGCTGACGCCGATCCAGGACCCGCCTGCCGCCGTGAAAGAACTGCGGCGCTGCGTCAATGATCTCGGCTTCGTCGCCGTCGCGACACCTGTTCATTCGTCTTCGGGGAAAAATCTCGACCACCCCGATCTCGAGCCCTTCTTCGCCGAGGCCGAGCGGCTCAATGTCCCGGTCTGCGTCCACGTCGGCGCCGGCGACGGGACGGCGGCGGGCACGGAGCGCTTCGACCATCCTTTCTATACGCATGCGATGACCCATCCCTTCGAGCAGATGATTGCGGTCCTGTGCGTCGTCGTCGGCGGCCTGCTGGAAAAATTTCCCCGCCTCAAAGTCGCTTTCATGGAAGCGGGCGCCGGCTGGGTGCCCTATTGGATGGAGCGGCTCGACGAGCACTACGAATACTTGCAGCCGACGGTTCCCTGGCTGAAAAAGTCGCCGGGCGAATACATGCGGGGCGGGCAGCTCTACTACGCCTTCGAGCCGGACGAGAGCACGGTCGGCTTCGTGGCGAATTACGTCGGCGCGGATCGTCTCGTGTTCGCGTCGGACTACAATCATTCGGATTCCAAATTTCCCAACACGGTGAAGAGCATCGTCAGCCGCGAAGACATCGCGCCGGAATTGATGGCGAAGATCATGGGCGAAAACGCGGCCCGGCTGTATCATATATAGAGACGGGCAATGGCCGATCTGAAAGCGTTCGAAGCGGAGCTCAAAAAGAAAAACTTTCGCGGCTACTGGCAATTCGCGCAAGGCGGCGAGGTCAGCCGCGAGCCCGTCTCGACATTCGGGCCCCACCTGTGGAAGGGGAGAGACCTCTACGAGATGATCGAGCGCGCGGGAAGCGAGGTGGGTTTGGAAACCTCGTTCCGCCGCGTGATCCAGATGAGCCATCCCTCGTTACCTAGTGGCACGACGCACACGCTGACGCTTAATTTGCAGATGTTGAAACCCGGCGAGCACGCGGCGGCGCACCGCCACATGGCCGGCGCCATTCGCTTCATCACCAAAGGACGCGGCGCGCGGCTTGTCGTCGAGGGCGAGTCGTTCGAGATCGGCGCAGGCGATTTCGCCACGACGCCGAACTGGACCTGGCACGATCACGTCAACGAATCGAACGAGACGCTCACGTGGCTCGACGTGCTCGACTCGCCGCTCGTCCGCATGCTGCAAGTCGATTTCCACGAGCCGTATGCGGAGCCCCACCAGCCGATCACGCGCGCCGAGGGAACGTCGAACGCCGAGTTGAGTCCGATCCGGCCCGCCTGGGCGCGCGCGGATTCGATTCAGCCGCCGCCTTACGTTTACCCTTGGGAAAATACCGAACGCGTATTGAACAGCGTCGGCGAGCGGCCCGGCGATCCTTACGACGGTATCGTGCTGCGCTACGCAAATCCGCTTAACGGCGGGCCGACGCTGCCGACGTTCAACTGCGCGATTCAAATGCTCCGGCCGGGGGAAAAAACTTTGTCGCATCGCCACACCAGCTCGACGATCTATCACGTCTTTCGCGGCAAAGGCGCGACGACGATCGGCGGCGAACGCTACGAGTGGGAAGAGGGCGACTCCTTCGTCGCTCCGCTCTGGAACGAGCACCGGCACGAAAACGCGCACGACCGGCCCGCGGTTCTTTTTATCATGGACGACCAACCGCTGATGGAAGCGCTCGGCTTCTATCGCGTCCGTGCGGAGGAGAAAAAATGAAAGACTCTGCTTTCCGCGTGTCGCTTCTCACCGTCGCAGCCCTCGCCGTCTGCCTCGGTCAGGCGCGACCGGCCGGCGCCGAAAAGCTCATGATCGGCTGGTCGGCGGTCAGCGCCCTCAACGCGCCTTATTGGGTGATCAAGGACGGCGGCTTCTTCGCGGAAGAAAAATTGGACGCCGACCTCATCTATATCGCCAGCTCCTCGACGATCGCGCAGGCCCAGCTCGCGGGCGACGTTGCCGTTTCGACGGCCAACAGCCAGGTGATCGCGGATATCGGGCTCCAGGGCGGGGATCTGATCGCGATGGGATCGGTCATCAACGTCGCCGCCTTCTACATCATGGCGACGCCGGAGATCAAAACCGTGGCGGATTTGAAAGGAAAGATGGTCGGGGTCACGCGCTTCGGCGCCTCCACCGATTTTTCCATGCGGCTGCTGCTGCGCAAGTACGGACTCGAACCGGTGCGGGACGTTGCCATCATGCAAATCGGCGGCATGCCGGAGATCGCCGCGGCCCTGTCCAAGAAGGCCATCGCCGCGGCGCCGATGTCCTACCCGATGGGCTACATCGCGCAACAGGCGGGAATGAAGATACTCTCCAATCTTGCCAAGGAGGATATCCCCTTCGTGCACGTCGGCATCGCCGTCACGCGCCGATTTATGAAGGAGCATCGGGCGCAGGCGAAGGCGTTCTTGCGCGCCTACGGCAGGGCCGTCTACTTCATGCACACGAGAAAGGAAGAATTTAAAAAGATCATCGCCCGCTATTCGAAAGTCACCGATCCGGGAATGCTCGAAGGCAGCGCGCAGTACGCTTACGATTTCGTGGAGAAGGTGCCGCTGGTCAAGGCCAAGGCGTTCCAGGTGACGCTCGACGTGATCGCCGAGAAAAATCCCAAGGCCAAGCAGGTCAAAGCCGAGCAATTCTTCGACAACAGCCTGGTGCAGGAATTGATCGACGAGAAATTCTTCGTCTCGCTCTGGGGAAAGAATCCCTGACACAAGCCCCGTGACCCTCATTCTCAGCAACGACGACGTCAAGAGCGTGCTCACGATGGAGATCGCGATGCGTGCTCTTGAAGAGGCCTACGGGCAGGTTGCGCGCCGCGAAGCGGTTTGCCGGCCGCGCATCGACATTCAGATCCCAACCAGCGATCCGAACAAAATTTACCAGTGGGGCACGATGGAAGGCGGCTCGATCGCGGGCTACTTCGCGATCCGCATGAAGTCCGACGTCATCTACGAGCGCGAATACGACGGCGCGCATACGCAGGAAAAGTATTGCGTCCGGCCGGGAAAATTCTGCGGCTTGATTTTGCTCGTGAATGTAGAGAACGGCGAGCCGCTGGCGCTCATCAACGACGGTTATCTCCAGCACATCCGCGTCGGCGCGGACTCGGGCATCGGCGCGAAGCACGCGGCGCGCGAAGATGCGGCGGTCGTCGGGATGATCGGTTCCGGCGGAATGGCGCGGTCGCACGCCGAAGCCTTTCTTCTGGCGAGAAAAATAAAGCGGATTCAAGTCTACAGTCCCACGAAAGCGCACAGGGAAGCGTATGCGCGGGAAATGGCCGCCAAGTTTGGAATTGAAGCGGTGCCGCTCGACAGCCCGCGCGACGTTTACGCCGGCGCCGACATCGTGGCGGGGTGCACCGACTCGGCGGTTCCGATCATCATCGGCAAGTGGCTCAAAGAGGGAACGCACGTGACTTGTGTCGGCGGCAAGCCGGACGAGGATACGTTAAAGAGAATCGATGTGTCGCTTCGCCTCGGCAACGCGCCGGCGCCGTGGGGTCTGCCGGAGCTCGCTCTCGCCGACGAATATCTCACGTACGCGGCGACGGCCGAACGGGAGGGCGGTTTTCAAATGAAAACCCCCGGCAAGCGCGGTCATGGCGTCATCGCCGAGGATCGCGCCGTCTTGCTTGCCGATCTCTTGAGCGGAAAACGAAAGGGCAGGACCTCGCCGCGGCAAATCACCTATTCGGAAAGAGGCAACATCCAGGGCGCGCAGTTCTTCGCCGTCGCCGGCAAAGTATACGAGCTGGCGCGTCAAAAAGGTCTGGGCAAGGAAATTCCCACCGAATGGCTGCTGCAGGATATCCGGGATTAGAGAACGCGTTCCCGCCCGTCTCCGATGAATGACGCCAAATCCCATCCCGGGTGGAGAATAAACCTCTGGGGCCTCAACGGGATTGTTCTCGCGCTGGTCTTTCCCTTGCTTCTGTTTCTCGTCGTGAGGATTTTGTACAGATTCCCGATGAGCTACAACGAAGGCTGGAACGTCATGTTCACCGCCAGACTTCTTGCCGGCGGGCGGCTGTACGTCCCGCTCGACGATTTTCCGCTCACGCCGATGAACTATCCGCCATTGTCGTTTTTGATCATCGGCGGGCTCAGCTATTTCACCGGGGACATCCTGCTCACCGGGAGGATAGTCTCGCTTTGTTCTTCCCTGATCGTGAGCCTGTTGATCTTTCGGATCATCGACAATGTCACCGGACAGAAATCGGCGGCTGCTTTCGGCGCGCTCTGTTGGCTCGGCCTTATGACGCGGCTGGCTGGCTACCCTGTGGTTATGCACGATCAGCAACCCCTGGCGCATGCGTTCTCGCTTGCGGCCCTTTGTCTGTTCTCCGAACGGCGCGGCGCGCTGACGCCGCGAAGGGTCTGTCTGCTCGCCTTGCTTTGCTGTCTCGCCTTGTTCGTCAAGCATCTCGTCTTCGTTGTGCCGGTCGTCCTCGCGATCGCGCTCTTTTTCCGCGACAAAAAAGCTTTTTGGACCTTCGCCTTGGCGGGAATCGTCTTCTCCGCCGTCATGGCTTACGCCAGCTGGCAATTCGGCGGCCGCGATCTTTTGACGAATTTTCTCGACCTTCGGCGGGCGACGGCGACCTGGATACTCATCCTTGCGACCAAGCGGATTTTCTTCGCTCAACTTGGTTGCGTCGTTTTCGCTCCATTTCTCTTGCTCTTGGCAAACCGTCGGAAATTGTGGATTCCGTATCTCGCCTATTTTTGCCTGTCGTTGATGCTGGGCGTCTATGCGGCCCGCGGCGTAGGCGTGGGTACCAACGCGTGGTTCGATTTTTTCATAGCGGCGGCGATTGTGTTCGGGATTTTCGCCGGCAGTCTTTCACTCCTGCTCGAGGGCTCCAAGCCGCCGTCCGAGAGCATTCGGCACTTTGGATGTTTGGCTTTTATGGGACTGCCGGAAATCAAGTGGAGGCCGACGATCGTTTACGGCATTTTGATTTCGGTCGTGCTGCCGCTTTCCCTGCGACTGGGACCCGCGCCCCAAACCTCGCCGACTTATGAGGAGCTTCGACGATCGGAGCAGGCGTATCAAAAGCAGGTCGAGCTGCTCCGATCGCTCCCGGGCCCGGCGCTCTTTGAAAGCCTGCTTCTGGGTTTCGACGCCGGAAAAGAGTTTTTGCTGGACCCGTTCAGTGCCGCGCAGATGATGGTTTACGGCCGCATCCCGGAGAAGCTCTTGACGGACGCGATCCGGGAAAAAAAGTTCGGCGCGGTCGCGTTGGAATTCGACCTCGGCGCCAAGATGTGCCGATTGCTCCGGTCGGCCTCGGAGAAGGCGAAACTTTCCGTCTCTTCGAGATGGACGGACAATACGCTCAGGGCCGTTGACGAATATTATGAAGCGCTGGAAGGGGAGCGGTTCCCCTATTATTTCTACGTGCCGCGCAACGAACCCAGGAAAGAGGCGCCGGCGTGTCCGCCGCGGCGCGATGGCTAGTCTATGACCGGCCCGCAACTCACCGTTATCGTGCCGGCCCTCAACGAGGAGAGGACCGTGTCCGCCGTGCTCACGCGGGTGTTGGAGGTTTTCGATCGCGAGCGGATCGACGGCGAAGTCATTCTCGTCAACGACGCCAGCACGGACCGGACCGGCGCGCTGGCGGACGAGATCGCCGGAAGAGACCGCCGCGCGCGGGTGATCCACCGGTCGAGCGGCAAGAAGGGCAATCTCGGCAGCTCGCTGCGCGAGGGATTCCGCAACGCCCGCGGCGAGTATGTGATCGTGCTCGATTGCGATCTCTCGCACGACCCGGCGGATATTCCAAAGCTGCTCAGGCGGCGGGACGAGGCGGATATCATCGTCGGCTCCCGTTATGTGAAGGGCGGCACGGCCGACATGCCATTGCAGCGCGTCGTTTTAAGCCGGACCTACAACCTGCTGGCGAAGGCGCTCTTGGGGCTCAAAATCAGCGACGTTACGACGGGATTTAAGCTCTATAAAAAGAAGATGCTCGACGAGCTCGGATTGGAAAACGACGGCTTCGGGTTGCAGGTCGAAATCGTCGTCAAGGCGCACATGAAAGGATATACGGCCAAGGAAATGCCGATCCACTATACCCGGAGCGACAAGAAATCCACCTTGATCTACAGAGAGCAATTCGCATCGTACGCGTTGCCCATTTTGAAGGGCTTAAAGACAAGGTTTTTCAGCTAGCGTCGGGTTTCGGTTTCTTGCGCCGATATTCAGCGCGCTTCTTCAATGTAGCGTCAAGATCGACTCTGCTGACGCAGGGGATTTTTTTGGCCTAGCGATCCTCCTCAACTTCTCGGAGGTGCGCCAAGGTGTCGGCGGTTCTAATCATATCCCCAGCCTCTTATAAATCTTTACTTTAGGGTTGTGATACACCAGGACAAAAGTCTCAGGGTGTGAGTGCGCCCAGGCCTGTTCGATTGGAAACCCTTCCTCGTCTTGCCAAAGATACTTGGCCTCGTTCGGCGAAAGAACGGAGACAAACAAAAAGTCGATAGAAAGCGTTTCGAGATTGCGGACCCACGCCTCGTAATTTTTTTCCTCGCGGTCATACGCCGGTTTGGGAGTGTCCGGGGGTTTATAGCCCGGACGCTTTCTTGTTGCGAGGTCATAGTCATGGAAGCGCCACCCCAAGTGCTGATCGATGTTCACGTAAGAAACGCGATTCTTGAATTTCTCCCCGAGCAAGCGATACGGGATGTTATTGCCTGTATAAGCGATGTTCGCGTGATCGGATTCCCGGTTGATCCAGTCCCATGCGGGAAACATTTCCTGAGGGATGGGGGAAGACTCAGCACGGATCAGACGACATCCTTCTCCCGGGCAAGCGCGCATCGAAAGGACGAAGGTCCCGGTAGAGGCGGCACAGAAAAAGGCAAACGCGCCGGCGACACCGGAGGAAATCTTCAGCCTGAGGTTTCCGAGGCCCCAGAAGACCAGCAGGGTAAGGACCAGGAAGGGGAGGAGATAGCGAAGGTTAAGAATCCCCGCGTTTGTCATGATCTGTCCCGGCAGGCCGATTTCTGGACCCGTGCCAAGAATCAACCAGAGCGTGCCCAGGGTGTAGACTCCTCGGAGCCATCGTTCCCATCCTTTTCTAAATTCAAGAGCGTAGGAGAACGAGAGCATGGCGAGGGAAACTGCAGGAAAGAGAAACCGGGCTGCGGTGTTGTACGGGATTCCCCACCAAAAAAAGGGGACCATCAGAAACGGCATGAGGAGGACGAATGCAGCGGGCCATCGATTTCTTTCCTTCAAAAACGCGAAGGTTCCAAGCGCGGCGAAAGGGCACCAGAAAAGAAAAAGCCCGGTGCCAAAAGCGCGGGTCACCACGGTCGGAAGGAACGACAGTTGGGTCGCATGAAAAGGCGAATTGGACATTGTCGCCAAAGAATAGGCGCCCTGAATCAGAGTGATGCCGGCGATTTCGAGCGACGCTGGGTAGAGCGGGCTTCCGGCAATGAGCCAGTTTCTCAAATACCAGGGGAAGGCGAGCGCAGCGGCTCCCGGTAGCGCCCAGGCAATTCGAGACGGCAAGCCCGCCACTACCCAAGGGGAGATGAGGAGGAGGGGGAGGTAAATCAAAGCGACAAACTTTGTCCCAAGGTAGAGCCCAAGACTTATCCCCAAGAGAAAGAAATCGCTCGACCTGCGCGATCGCGCCGCGAGAGTCCCGAAATACACGGTAGTGAGAAAGGTCGCGCACAAGACCAAGTCGACATCGCCGCCTGTTGCCTGACTCACGACCGGCTTGGAGAGAAGGAAAAAAAGCGCGGCAAAGAGCGCGTGCTCGGGTTTTTGGCCCAAGCGCCGCGCAAGGGAATAGAGGGTGAGCGCGCCGAGGAGATAGAATGGGAACTGGCCTACTCGGGCAAGCAGGTCGCCGTGGAAGGGAAGCATGAGCCAGAGAAAGAAGAGTTCGCCGTTGCTTGGCGCGTAGGCCGGCGCCTGGTCCCCGAAGGGCGTCGGGATGATTTCAATCCGCCCGTCTTGCAGCCAGGTGGCGGGAAAGAACAGATGATAGGTCAGGCTGTCGTAGCGGGCAGGAAGGTGGGTCATCCCGAAAGATAGCGTGAAAACCGATACCGCGAAGAGCAGCGACAAAAGCAGCAAGGCGAGACCGCGGGGGCGCGCCAATGGAGAGAGCGACGAAGAGGCCTGCGGCTCAACTTGCGGATGCAGAAACCAGTAGGGAAGGAGAAGGATCGCGAGCAGCATGAGACAGGCGAAGGGCGTGAGCCAGCCGATAGCCCCCAAAGCCAGCTCCGCAAGGACGATGATCGCGAAGGAGAGAACCGCCATGCGGATTATCCCGTCCTCCGGACCATCCGGAGGAAAGAAATGGCGCATCAGCAGGCGGGCATGAGTCAGCAGCAGAAGATTCAACAGCGTGAAGAGAATATACGGCTGCGGCGAGCGATACCCTTGCCAGAAACCCGGCGCCAGAAGGGTCAGTGCAAGGAGAAGGACGATCTCAAGAATGCGCCGCATCGGGAATCTCTCGGCTGAAAATTCGAGCGGGCGATAGCTTTCCCTGTTGGCTCAAGAAATCCTTTCGCTGCGACGAAAATCTTTATAGACTCGGTGTTGCCCGGTGTCAACGAGACTGCATGGTTGACTTGGGATTCGGCTCCGGGGATACTTCTTTTCTTGCTGCGGCGAAGAGCACTATGAAAAACGGTTTGAAGATCATCGATTCCGACATGCACCTGAGAGAGCCGGCCGATCTTTGGGAAAAGTACATCGAGCCCGCATGGCGCGACCGGGCGCCGAAGATATTGAGTTCGACGGCGCGCAGCTCGGCGATGGTCATGATCGACGGAAAAATTTTGCGAGGCTACAAGCCGACTTATCGCGGCGGCATTTTCGACGCGACACGGATGGATGGTGAAATCGCCGAGGCGCGGGCGAGAAAGTTCGACGCGGCGTCCCAGCTTCAAGCGATGGATCGCGAGGGATTAGATGTCGCCGCGCTATATCCCTCGATCGGCTTGGGTATCATGATGCGCGAGGATATGGATCCCAAGCTCGCCGCGGCGATCTCGCGCGCCTACAACAATTGGCTCTATGAATTTTGCCAGACCGATCCCAAGCGTCTTAAAGGCGTCGCGATGATTCCGCTTCACGATCCCAATGAAGCCGCCAAAGAGGCCGAGCGCGCCGTCGGCAAGCTGGGCTTCGTCGGCGTGTTCGCTCGTCCCGAGCCACTGCGCAACATGCCCTGGCATGCGCGCTATTTCGATTCGGTCTGGTCTTGTTTGGAGGAACTCGGCGTTCCCATCGGCTTTCATTCCGCAGCGGCGGCCGGAGAGGTGCCGCAGATCGGCGACCGCTTCGGCGACAATCTGTTGCTCCGCCACGTCGTTTCTCACCCGCTGGAAAACATGGTGGCCATGGTCGACACGATCGGCGGCGGTGTCTGCGAGCGGCATCCTAAATTGAAGCTTGCGTTTCTCGAGTGCTACTGCGGCTGGGTTTCTTTCTTATTGCACCGCATGGACAACGCCATGGAAAAGGGCCGATTCCCGACGGCGGGCAAGCTGAAGCCAAGCGAGTATTTCAAACGGCAGTGCTGGATCTCCACCGAGCACGAAAAAGAATTGCCGATGATCATCGAACTCATCGGCGATGACAATATCGTTTTTTCCACCGACTATCCGCACGGCGACTCCGATTTCCCGCATGCCGTCGAAGAATTCCTGGAGATGGACGGAGTGTCGAACGAAAGGCGGAAAAAGATTCTCTGGGACAACTGCGCGCGGCTCTACAGCCTTCGTTAAAATAAACTCATCACGAGGGAGGAAATTTGGCCTATCAATTCGTCGGTAAAGGGATTCCCCGCATCGAGGGCGAAGGAAAAGTCACCGGTCAAACTAAATACGCGGCGGACTTGCCGTTCGAAAATCTGCTGTGGGCCAAGGTGCTGCGCGCTTCGGTGCCGCACGCGCGCATCGTTAAAGTCGATACCTCAAGAGCCCGGACGTTGAAGGGCGTGCGCGCCATTCTCACTGGGGCCGACGTGAAAGGCATTTTCGTCGGCACGAGGGTTAAAGACCAGCCGGTGTTGGCTTATGACAAGGTGCGCTTCGTCGGTGAAGCCGTCGCGGCGGTAGCCGCCGATTCCGAAGCAATTGCTGAGGAGGCGATCTCACTGATCGATGTCGAGTATGAGGAACTGCCCTACGTGAATGATCCGGTCGAAGCGTTAAAGCCGACCTCGCCGCTGATTCACGAAGATAGAAACAAGTATAAGAACGCTCCCAAGTTGCCGGAAGGCATGCCAAGCCACAATCTTCAGTCTCACGTTGTATGGAAAAACGGCGATCTCGATGCGGGCTTCGCTAAAGCGGCGCGGATTTTCGAGCACACTTTCCGTACGCCTCTTTCCCATCACGGCTATATCGAGCCTTGTGCTTGCACAGTTCACGTGCACGACGACGGTCGCGTCGAAGTCTGGGCGTCGAATAAAGGGCCGTGGGGCTTGCGCGAGCAGATGGCCGAAGACTTCGGCGTGCCCAAGGAAAAAATCAAGGTGCACATCGTCCACGTCGGCGGCGATTTCGGCGCCAAGGCGTCGTTGATCGACGTGCCGGTCGCTTATTATTTGTCCAAGGCGACAAAGCGGCCGGTGAAACTGGTTTTCGACTACACCGAAGAGCTTCTCGCCGGCGGTCACCGCCATCCCGCGGTGATTCATCTGCGCACGGGGGTCGCGCGGGACGGAACTTTCACGGCGATCAAGGGAACGCTTCACTTCAGCGGCGGCGCCTACGGCGCGCCGAAAGCGAATCCGCAGGTTACGGTGCTCGGTGGGCGGCGCCTGGCGAGCATGTACAGAGTGCCGGCGATCAGCTGCGAGACGTATTGCGCGTATACCAATCAAGTCCCTTGCACCCAAACGCGCACGCCGGGCAGTCCGCAGGTCGTGTTCGCGTTCGAGTCGCAGGTGGACATCATCGCCAAAGAAATGGGCATCGAACCTCTCGAACTCCGCCGCAGAAATATTCTGCACGACGGCGACGCCAATCCCATGGGTGAAAAGTGGAGCCACATTCTCATGGGCGAAGTGCTGGAGCGCATCGTCAAAACTTCCGGCTGGAAAAAAG
>JBGPTS010000033.1:0-25451 GCA_041490745.1 Binatia bacterium
CGCGCGACCTTGGACCATCCGCTGCTGGAATTAAACAAGCTCTTGCTCGACGAGATGAAGCAGCTTCGCGATCTCGGCGTCTACGTCGGCACCTATTGCCAGCCGATGATTCCGAGTTTGTATCAGCCGGTCGCCGATCCGATGGAAACGATCCGGACGATCAAAGCGATCGGACCCGACCGCTGCATCATCGGCAGCGACTTCGGCCAGGTGCTGCACATGGACGCGATCGACGGCATGCGCGTCTTCATCCGCGCGCTGCTCGGCTTCGGCATCAAGCCGGATGAAATCAGCGTCATGTTAAAGGACAATCCGGCGAAGCTTATGTGGCTGGATTAGGCGAGAGGCGGGAGTGTTCGAGAGAGAAAAGAATATGAAGAAAACATCGAATCATAAAAAACCCAAGGGAAGGGAAATGCGCCGGGAATATCGGTTTGACTACCGCAAGTCTCGCCCGAACCCTTTTGGACCTCTTATGAAGGGAGGTGCAGTTGCAGTTGTGTTGGACCCCGACGTTGCATCCGTATTCCGATCCCCGGAGTCGGTGAATTCGTTACTGCGGTCTGTCATAACGGCGCTTCCCAAGCAAACGAAGTCGCAGTTGAAGCCTGGGTAAGCGCAACAGCGGAACGGCTACTATGAGAAAACACTACGACTTTTCCAAGGCTAAACCGAATCCCTACGTCAAACGGCTGAAAAAAGAAATCACCCTTCGGCTTGATGAGCGGACGGTTGATTACTTCGAGAGACTCTCTGAAGAGACCGGGATTCCCTCCCGAACACTTATTAATCTGTATCTGCGTGAATGCGCCGCAAGTGGAAAGCGGCTGGCTCTTCAATGGAAACCTGCGGCGTGAATGTCGTAGACGTCAAAAGCTGATTAAAATTCGACAAGACATCGGAAGCGACTACGGCCACGTGCTGCACATGGACGCCATCCACGGCATGCGCGTCTTTATCCGCGCGCTGCTCGGTTTCGGCATCAAGCCGGATGAAATTAAAACGATGCTGAAGGATAATCCGGCGAAGCTGATGTGGCTGGACTAAGACGGCCATAAAGGTCCATCTACTGCGTTGCGCTTGATCCGCCTCGCTCGACGTACTGAAAAAAGTACGCCTGCGCTCGTCAGATCGTCGCGCGCCTTGTAGCTGGAGCCTTTCTGACCGTCTTGTAAATATTTAAACAGTAATGCGTCGCAGTATCGCACGCGCGGTTTCCATTCTTGGCCATCCACTGTGTCTCGTGCCAATGGCGTCCCTCATCGCCATGGCGTCGCACGGCTCGCGCACGCGCGTGCTGTGGGCGGCGGCGTTATTTTTCTTGGTGCTCTCGCTGATTATTTTGACGTTTTCGTGGTGGCAGGTCCGCGTTGGCCGATGGCAGCATGTGGACGCAATTCAGGCGCCCGAGCGGCGCTCGTTGAACTACTTCCTGACAGCGATTCTTTTCGTCGGCGCGTTTATCAGCTTTCGCCAGTCCCAACCGTTTGGACTCACGCTCGGACTCTTGGTGTCGGGCTGTCTCGCGGTTTTGGTGATGCTTTTTTCAGCGTGGGTCAAGGTATCGCTCCACGTCGCGTTCTCTGTTTATTCGACGGCGCTACTCTGGTACTCGGGGCTCTGGTTCGTCGCGATTGGTCTTTGCCTGGCGACGGCCGTGGCCTGGTCGCGTCTCGAACTCCGGCGTCATGCACTCGTTGAGGTGTTGATGGGAGGCATCGTCGGCGGTGTTGCCGGGCTATTTTTTTGGGTTTTATTGTTTCAGCAGATAGACTAATCTCTCGCTCAGCCCAGACCGCTGCATCATCGGCAGCGACTTCGGCCAGGTGCTGCACATGGACGCGATCGACGGCATGCGCGTCTTGATCCGCGCGCTGCTGGGGTTCGGAATAAAACCGGACGAGATCAGCGTGATGCTCAAGGACAATCCGGCGAAGTTAATGTGGCTGGACAAATAGGTGTTGAATCATCGAAAAAGGATTTCCAGATAAATTGACAAGCACTCGTGCCCAAAGCAGAATCCGACCAGTAGCGGAACTTAAACAACCGGTCAGGTCGCTCAGTGCTCTCACTACTTCAGCGGCTGACGTGAGGTCTTGAATGCCTGACCTAAGTCCTGAAGAACGACGGGACCTGAAGCGGTTCGACGCGGTACTGGCAACGCGTCAGTTCGAGATTGACCTTTTCTGGAAGAGGTCGCTGTTCTTCTGGGGCTTTATCGCCGCCGCGTTCGTGGCGGTGGCAACACTTGAAGGCAAGAGTGGAATCCTGTCGAGTATCGTAGCGGGATTCGGGATGGTGTGCTCGCTGGCTTGGACACTAGTCAACCGCGGGAGCAAGTACTGGCAAGAGCAATGGGAGTCGAAAATCGAGGCTGTAGAAGACAGAGTTACCGGACCGTTGTTCAAGCAGCGGGTGCCGCAACAAGAAAAAGGCTGGTGGCTCTCAGGAAGACAATACTCTGTGAGCAAGCTGGCGATCGCCGTCAGCGACTACATGTTCTTGGTATGGATCGCCGTGTTCCTACGTCAGGTCTGGCGGATGCTCGGTGGTTTAGGTATGGCCGATTTTCGACTATTCGCGCTTATCGTGATCTGCCTCGGACCCTTCTTCTACATCGGACTGATTGCAGGGTTCGGTAGATCGACACCACCGTGCCGGTGACATACCGCAGAACTTCGCGGAGTCCAAACAACGAGCACGCAAGCTCGCTAACAAGGCGGCGGTCGTGAGAAACTAAGTGGCGTGAGGTCTACGCGATTTATCTGAGTAGATGAAGAAACTCAATTTTTCCAATCACGACGTGGAGAGAAAGCTTCTATCGATTTCACATCAATTCGGTTACGCGGCTGTCGAAAAGGAGAGTGCTGTCTGGCTTTCAAACTCGTTGCATGACCCACCGTTTCAATCTGTAAGAATCACATCAAGTAACATAGCTGATGCTGCGCCGATATTAGATGCTTACGAGAAAGAATATTCTAGCACGCCGGAAATCGTAATACCGTACGACCGATGTTTGAAGCTCCTGGCGAACATTGCGGTTAAAATATCGCCTGATAACGTCGAGTTGTTTAAGAGAGGCATTATGTTTTGTCCTCGTCTCAAGTTGACCCAATTATTTCAAGAGGGTGTCGCCCCTATTTTTTTCGGCAGTTTCGGTGGTGGCGAGATATTTATAGTCAAAACGACCTTCGCATATTGGAAGAGAGCTGGTTTCAATAGAGTACTATACACGTTGTCCCACTATCCAGATTCAGTTCTTGGTGGGGAGGTAGAAGGCCTCGCTTCCCTGCGGCACTGGAACCGAATAGAAGCCGATGAGTTTCTTTCGGTTATTTTGCAAATCGTAATACATCTCTTTTTCCCATATGTGTCTGGGTTTACAACGGGCCACGGCCTTGGCCTACACTTTGTTTTTATCCCAACTCAACCATTTGAGTATACACGTCCATTATTTCCAGCAGATTGGATGGACTTCATGAGGGCTGCCACTGAACTAGGTGAAGAACGCGGCGCATCACTGCAAGACCCTGAAAATATGTTCAAGAAGTCACCGCGGTCCGTTTATGGCAAGTATGTTTTTGAGATCGCTCCATCGTTTGCCGTTACAAACGAACTCGTGGATTGGGCGATTAAATCAGCAAATGTAACGGTCGCAAGACTTCACGACGTGACAAATTTTCTGACGGGGATGTCAGAACAGACGGTTGATCCTGTATACGCTCAAGAGTATTCGCATTCATGCATGCATGTGTTGAGAGATGCCGCCTCGATCATCTGCGAAGACTCTCGTTACCGAAATAAGGCGACGACGTTTAGAATTGCGGATATTCTGTCTGCAATTGCAGAGCAAGGCTCTTTGCGAAACCCCCAGGGCGAGTTTTTTAGAGGCTTATTTAGTTGTGCCACTGGAAAATTAACAATCAAGCAAATTCTTTACAGCACCGGAATCACAGCGTTAAAGACCTTTGCCGACGTCGCGGACGCAATCTATGATAATTTAAAAAACACGCTGGTTGCATCAATCTGCATTCCAGGGAAGCGTCAATTGGCCGGTATCTCTGTTCGTACAGCCTCTCTGGATTCAGAAGCAATACTAAATGAAAACGAATTCTCTGGCATGGTTCTACGAGCACTACGAAACACGCAGCATGGGTATTTTACTCGCGCCGACAGATCCGTCAGGCCTTCTCGATTTCTCTCCCTCGTCGATGGCAATACTCCGGACGATTTTCCTACGCTCGCTATCGCGTGGATTCTAGCTCTCTTGGCATCGCCGAGTGACTTCGTGGGCGATCCGTAAGAACAGCACGATTTACCGAACATACCCAAGGGTTCCCATGTTAGAGGACTAGCGAAGTGAACCGACGGGGCAAGTGCCTAAGAAGTTCCGTCAATTGTTAAGTGATAGCCTTCTGCACCAGCTCCGTCCCCGCCAGCTCTTCGATCAGCGTCACCAGCCCCGCGTGATCCAGGTCGCCGCGACCGGTGGCTTTCATCGCGCACATCATCTGCGCCACGAGGCTCGTGACCAAGAGCGGCACGCCGTATTCCGAGCCGGTCGCAAGTGCGATTTTCAAATCCTTCTCGTGCAGGCGGATGCGGAAGCCGGGCTTGAAGTTGCGGTCCAGCATTTTCTGCCCGTGCGCGTCGAGGATTTTCGATTGCGCGAAGCCGCCGAGCAGCACCTGGCGCACTTTCGCCGGATCGACTCCCGCCTTCGTCGCGAGCACGAGCGCTTCGCTCACCGCCGCGATCGTGATTCCGACGACGACTTGATTAGCGGCCTTCGCCACCTGTCCCGCGCCCGCGTCGCCGACGTGGACGATGTTTTTCCCCAGCGCCTGAAAAATCGGCATTGCGCGCTCGATCCCCGCGGCTTTGCCGCCGATCATAATCGAAAGCGCCGCGCCGATCGCGCCCGCTTCGCCGCCGGAGACCGGCGCGTCGAGTATATGGCAACCGCGTCCTTCCGCTTCACCCGCGAGCTTGCGCGCCACGACAGGCGAGATCGTGGACATATCGATCAAGAGCGCGCCGCGCTTCGCGCCGGCAAACACACCGTCGCTGCCGGTATAAACCAGCTCGACGTCCGGGGAGTCCGGCAACATCGTGATCACGACTTCGCTTCGCGCCGCGACATCTTTAGAATTCGCAGCGACCGCGGCGCCTTCGTTTGCTAGCTCGTCAACCGGTGGGCGGCTCCGGCTGTGGACCACGAGCGGATATCCCGCCTTCATGAGATTTCGCGCCATCGGCTTACCCATAATGCCGAGGCCGATAAAGCCGATCGTAATGTCACTCATGGCCGCCTCCGCTCTTAGCTCCGTCATTCCCGCATGCCTTTAGCGGGAATCCAGAAGTTTGAGACTGGACCCCCGATAAAAACATTCGGGGGTGACATCTTTAACATATCTTCTTATCGCCGCAGGCTGTTTCATTTTGGGCTTAGTCGCGTTTGGTGACGAGTTTCTCTACGGCGTTGTCGTAGCAGGCGCCGATCTCCTCAGGCCGCGTGACGCAAATTTCGAGGTCGCGCAGCAGCCCATCTCTCAGCGCATAAATCCAGCCGTGCACGGACAGCGGCTGGCCGCGCGTCCAGGCGTCGCGCACGATGGTCGATTGCGCAACGTGGACGACCTGCTCGATCACGTTGAGCTCGCAGAGCCGCTCGTGCCGCGCGGCCTCGGTTCCCAGACGGTCGAGCGTCGCGCGGTGTTTTTCCCGCACGTCCTGAATGTGGCGGAGCCAATTGTCGATCAAGCCGAGCTGGTCGCCGCGCAGCGCCGCGAGCACGCCGCCGCAGCCGTAGTGGCCGCAAACGATGATGTGCCGCACGTTCAGCGCTTCGACGGCAAACTGGATCACCGACAGGCAATTGAGGTCCGTGTGAACGACGACGTTCGCGACGTTGCGGTGCACGAACATCTCGCCGGGCGCGAGCCCGACGATTTGATTCGCCGGCATCCGGCTGTCGGCGCAGCCGATCCACAGGTATTGAGGCGACTGTTGCTTGGATAACCGCTCGAAAAAATCGGGGTCGCGTTTGGTGATCCCTTCGGCCCAATCCTGATTCTTTTTGAATAGCTCGCCTAGTACACGCATAATGTACGCAAACTACAGGCGTGAGAAATTCAAGTCAACGCTTCGGTAGTGGGTCATTTTCAGCTTGCGAACAACACAATCCAGAACCGAGATTCTTCGCGGAGCGGTGAGCGGAAAAGAGAGATGCTTCGCTTCGCTCAGCATGACAGAAAGCGAAGGACTCAGAAGGACATGGGTTGGATTGTCATCCTGAACGAAGTGAAGGATCTCTCCCAAAATGACCTACTACCAACGCTTCGGGAACCGATGGAGACATACGCGGTCGAAGCGGTTGAATGCATTAACTGCTCACATGCTCCGGACGGACGCCGACGCCGATGAGCCGGGCGGGAATCCGGCGCAGCCACGGAAACATTGCCATCAGCCTGAGCGCGAGCGGCGGCTTGACGGGCGTTGTCTCGTTCAACACGCGCGCTATGACGCGGCGCTGGATCGCGACCTGCATCCATTGTGTGACGCGCGTCGGAAACTCGCGCCGTTTCTGCACTTGGCGCAGATGCTCCACGGTCACTTGTCGATCACGCAGCGGCGCGGCGAGAATATTCGCCGCGGCGACCGCGTCCTGAATCGCGAGATTGATGCCGACGCCGCCGACCGGCGACATCGCGTGCGCGGCGTCGCCGATGCAGAGGAGCCCCGGACGAAACCATTCCGTCAATCGATCGACGCGGACGGTGAGCAATTTTATTTGTTCCCAATCCCGCAGCTCCCCGACGCGTTCTCTCGCGTAGGGCGCGAGAACGGCGACCTTTTCCCGGAACGATTCCAGGCCTTGCCGGCGAATTTCTTCCATTCGTCCTTTGGGAATGACAAAGCCGCATTGCCAATAGTCGCCGCGGTTGATCGAAATGAAAATCCTCCCGGCGTCGAACCGTCCCATCGTCTGCTCCGGATCTTGCGGCTTGCGCGAGAGACGGAACCAGAGCACGTCCATCGGCGCGCCGAAATCTTTCACGCGAAGGCCGGCCTTCGCACGCACGATCGATTGGCGCCCGTCGGCGGCGACGACGAGATCGGCGCGGATTTCTATTGACCCGCGCGCTGTTGCTGCGCGGATCCCGACCACCCATCCCTGTTCTTCAATAAGGTCTGTAGCTTCAGTCTTCATCAGCAGGCGGAATGCGGGATGGCGCGCCGCTTGATCGGCAAGGAATTCGAGGAAATCCCACTGCGGCATCATCGCAATGAACTTGCAGCGTGTGGGCAGGTGAGTGAAATCCGCCAGCGTGAGCCGCATTTCGCCGACTTGACCGTTCAGTTGGCGGATTTCCTGATGCGGCAGTTTGAGAAACTCGTCCAAGAAACCCAGCTCGTGCATGACTTCGAGCGTCGATGGATGGATCGTGTCGCCGCGAAAGTCGCGCAGGAAGTCTGCGTGTTTCTCCACGACGACGACTTCCACACCGGCGCGCGCGAGCAAAAGGCCCAGCATCATCCCGGCGGGGCCGCCGCCGGCGATGCAGCAATGCGTGGAGATATTCTCGCGCTCCGCGGGGAGAGAAATCATTTTGCGAGCTGCTTGAAGAAACCTTCCTTCTCGAGCTCCTTCAGAAATCGCGTATCGACGAAATCTTCGGGCTTTTTGGTCTTCGCCGCGGGGACGCGCTGCGCCACCTCGTCCATCGCGTTGCGTATACCGTCCATGTTCGGATAGGCGCTCCTGTCGGTGACCTGCAAGTAGCTCTGGTAAGTAGCCTCGACGATTTCCGGGTCCGTCGTCTTCAAATACTTGGTGATTATTTTTTTGGTCTCGTCTTTGTGCGTGGCCGCGTAGTGGACGCCCTCGAGGAAACCTTTGAGGACGTTCTTGACCATCTGCGGGTTTTCCCGGATGTAGCGGTCGGTGGTTTCGATCACCTGCTGCGGATACGGGATGGCGAGATCCGCGATGTTGACGAGAATCTGGTAGCCCTGTTTCTTGGCCGTCAGGTCGAGCGGCGGGGAGACGATCGTGGCGTCGATGACGCCGGCCATCAGCGCCTGGACGCGGGCGGGCTGCGTGCCGCCTTGCAAAAGGATGACGTCCTTGACCGGGTCGAGGCCGAATTTTTTAAGCACCAACCGGATCGCCGTATCCGTGCCGGAGCCGAAGCGGCTGATGGCTATTTTCTTTCCCTTGAGCTGCTCCCACTTGGTTATTCCCTTGGCCGCGACCACGCTGTAGGGGAGCGTGTTGACGCAGGCGGCGATGATGATGTTATCCGCCCCTTGCGAGCGCGCGGCGATCGTTTCCGGTCCCGACGAGACGGAAACCTTGACCTGGCCGGAAAGCGCGGCCTGGGCCAAGAGAGAGCCGGATTCGAAGATGACGACTCCGGCATCGATGCCGTACTTTTTCCAAAGCCCCGCGTCTTTTGCGACGAAAGAATAGACCATGTTGATGGCGGGGCCGGCAACGCCGACGATCATGCGGTCCTCGGCGCGAACTGAAAGAGGACGGGCGAGAAAAACGGCAAGTACCACTAAGCAGGGAAGGAAGGTGACGGTGCGTTGATTCATTTTTTCTCCTGTCGGATTTAATGCTTCGAGCTCCCCGAGGCGCTGCGAACGATCCGCCGCTGCGGGATCCTCCGAGCCCCTCGATTATAGTCCATGTCTCCACGGATTGACCAGCTCAGAGAGCCCGCCCATGTTGACATGAAGCATGGCTTTTCGTATACAGAATGCGTCATGATTTCCGTCCCTTCGATCGCCAGAAAAAATTGCCTCGCTCCGGCGGTTTTTTATGCGCTCGCGCTCGCCATTTTCTCTCTGTCGTTACAGGACGATTGGGACCTGGAGATATTCGTCTCGCAAACCACTCACAGCCTCGTCGGCAAGGTTTCCAAGGATTCGAAAGAGAACCACGGCGGGCAGCGGGAGGCAGGTCTCGCCGCGGCCGCGGTGAATTGGGCGCCCGCCTTTGAGCCGCACTTTTTCTTGGCGGCCGACGCGCACAACCTTCCCGTTCTTTTCCTGCTCGATTGCGCATCCATCCGTGCTCCTCCATCTCCTTTTCCTGTTTAGCTTTCTCCGCCACGGCTAAATCTAAACCACCGGCCCGGCGCCGCTCGCAGCAGCATCAGGCGGTGGGCGCGTTTTTTCCTTCGGGAAACATTAAGCGCGCAAAAAATGGAGGCGATCTTACATGAACTATGGCACCAGACTTACCGTCGACGACAAAATCAGATCTCTATTCCAGTTGGATCCGGTCCTTCCGGCGCAGTACGAAGATACTTTTCAGCGAAGGTTTCCGCTGGTGCCGGAGAAAACGCTGATGCTGGCGGTTCTTGAGGACGCGGTGACGTGCCTGCAGAGATATGCCGGGGCGCGCAGCGGCAAACCAAAGCAGTTTTTCCAGGAGGCGGCGGATTGGATTCTGGAGAAGGATACCGAATGGCTGTTCTCCTTCGAGCAGATATGTTCGACCTTCGGCTGGGATCCGACGTACGTTCGCCGCGGCTTGACGAAGGGTATACGGGTGTTGCCGGCACAGACGCCCGAAGGATCGGACGATACGACAACGAAAAAAGGGTGTAAGAGAAGGAGAGTCCGATTTGCCGCGTGATCTACTGCATCATGATCGCTTCCGCCTTGTTGACTTCGATCCGGCGGATTTTAGCCGGCAGGTCGAAGGGCGCGTCGAGATTGAAGCCCTTGGGATTTTGCGCCGTGCGCGAGAAATAACTCACCAGCTCCTGCACGATCGACTTCGGCATAGGAATGCCGTGGATGTTCGCGGCGCCGAATTGAAACTGCCCTCTGCCGTTTTGCGTCCTCAGCGCGCCGCGCACGTCGATCGGAATGCGACCGGAAAGATAGGCGAGCGGGTCCATCCATTGATCTTGCGGCTTGCGGTTGCGGTTGAATTCGTCGAAATCGATGAACACGCGGCCCGTCAGCGAGCCGTTGCCGACAATCGTAATCTCCGGCTTTGCCAGGCCCTTGGGAATTTTGTTTTTGATGTTGAACGCGAGGTAGGAATTAATCTCGCTTTCCGCGAACGGAGTGCTCTTCGGCTGCGGCTCGGCCGCCGCGGCGTTCTGGTTGATGTCGTCGATTTTCTGCTGCAGCCGGTCGCCGGCCTCGCGGGAGAGCTGGACCGCGATCGTGTCCGAGTGGAACAGGGCCAGCGCCAGCAGGGCCGCGGCGACGCCGCTCCGAACGTTTTTCCTAATCATTCTTTTCCCACCATACAACACGCCGCGCTCTGAGCACCAGCGGGAGCGGTGCGCGAACCGCCCTCGTCGTTTGCAAAAATCGATTCCGCATAGTTAAAGTGAATCTCTATCCCGACAAAAGCCAGCGAGGAGAAATCATGGCCGATGTGAAAGAGCGGAGTCGAGTCATCACCGAAGGTCCGGATCGGGCGCCGTCGCGGGCGATGCTCAAGGCGGTGGGCTTTACCGACGAGGATCTCAAGCGCCCGATCGTCGGCGTCGCCAATACCTGGATCGAGATCGGCCCGTGCAATTTTCACCTGCGCCGGCTGGCAGCGAAAGTGAAAGAGGGCATCCGCGCCGCCGGCGGCACGCCGATGGAATTCAACACCGTGTCGATCTCCGACGGCATCAGCATGGGCGCCGAGGGCATGAAGTGCTCGCTCGTCAGCCGCGAGGTGATCGCCGATTCGATCGAGCTGGTCGCTCGCGGCAATCACTTCGACGCGCTGGTCTGCGTCTCCGGCTGCGACAAGACCAATCCCGGCGTCGTGATGGCGCTCGCCCGCCTCGACATTCCCGGCCTCGCCCTTTACGGCGGGTCAATTGCTCCGGGAAATCTCGGTGGGCGCGACCTCACGATTCAGGACGTGTTCGAAGCCGTCGGCGCGTACGCTCGCGGCAAGATCGGCGCCGAGGAATTGAAAGCGATCGAAGACACGGCGTGCCCCGGCGCGGGCGCGTGCGGCGGGCAGTTCACGGCCAATACCATGTCCACGGTGATGGAATTTCTCGGCATCTCGCCGCTCGGCAGCAACGGCATTCCCGCCGTCGAGGCGGAAAAAGACGCGGCGGCTTACAACGCGGGAAAACTGGTCATGGAGCTTCTGCGCCGGGATATCCGCCCGTCGCAGATTCTCACGCGCAAGGCGATCGAGAACGCCATCGCCGCGGTCGCCGCCACCGGCGGCTCGACCAACGCGGTCTTGCACTTGCTCGCGATCGCGCGCGAGGCCGGCGTCGAACTCAACATCGACGACTTCGACGCGATCAGCTCGCGCACGCCGCTCATCGCCGATTTAAAACCGGGCGGGCGCTTCGTCGCGACTGACCTCTATCGCGCGGGCGGCATCCAACTCATCGCCAGGCGCTTGGCCGAAGCCGGGCTGATCCACGGCGACGCCTTGACCGTCACGGGAAAGACGATCGCTGAGGCGGCCAAAAGCGCGGCTGAGACAAAGGGGCAGGAAGTTTTGCGCCCGGTTTCCAATCCGCTGAAAGCGACCGGCGGCCTCGTCATTCTCCACGGCAATCTCGCGCCCGAAGGCTGCGTCGTCAAAGTCGCGGGGCACGAGCGCATGACGCATCGCGGGCCGGCGCGAGTCTTCGACCGCGAGGAAGACGCGTTTCAGGCCGTGCAGCGCCAGGAGATCAAAGCCAACGACGTCGTCGTGATTCGCTACGAAGGGCCGAAGGGCGGGCCGGGCATGCGCGAGATGCTCGCCGTCACCGCCGCGCTCGTCGGCGCGGGCCTCGGCGATTCGGTCGCGCTTTTGACCGACGGCCGCTTTTCCGGCGCCACGCACGGCCTCATGGCCGGCCACGTCGCGCCCGAAGCCGCGATCGGCGGGCCGATCGCCGCCGTGCGCGACGGCGACACCATCGTCTTCGACATCCAAAAGCGCCGCCTCGACTTGGAAATCTCCCAGCACGAGATGGATACCCGCTTACGCCAGTGGACGCCGCCCGCGCCGCGCTATAAAACCGGCGTCATGGCGAAATATGCCAAGCTCGTGTCGTCCGCGTCGGAAGGCGCCGTGACGAGATAAGTGGTTTGGCAACGTCGATATCGAAGGTGTATAATCGCGCCGTTCAGGTGACGCAATGGAAAACCAGCCTCGTTACAGTAAGGAAGAATTCGCCAGCCGCGGCGATGAAATTTACGAACGGAGGCTGCGCGAAATTCTGGAGGACGGCAGCCAAGGTAAATTTGTCGCCATAGATATCGAAACGGGCGCCTATGAAGTGGACGAGAACGAGCTCGCTGCTTCCGACCGCTTGGTCGCGCGCGTGCCGAATGCTCAGGTGTGGTTAAGGCGGGTCGGTTCCCGCTATGCGCGCCGCTTCGGATCGCTGCCGCGGTCGCCGTTGCCATGATTAGCGGCATCGTTACCGACGACCGTCAAGCTATCATTCCACTAAAAGTCCGCGGGCCGACCGGCCGGGAGCAAGTCATCGAAGCCGTTATCGACACCGGCTTCGCTCGTTGCGGCCTTAGAACTTGTCTGGCACCGCCGTGGCCGCGCGTTGTTAGCCGATGGGAGCGAGAGCATTTTTGACATCTATGAAGCGACCGTAGTTTGGGATGGCGAGGCTCGCCGCATCTCGGTGGACGAAGCAGAAACGGCGCCCCTGGTCGGGATGAGTCTACTCGAGGGCTACGAGCTAGCGCTTCAAGTTAGGACGGGAGGAGTTGTCACCATCACGGCTCTGCCGTAGGTAGGAGAGCGCAGTGTCCAACCAAATCGTCTGGGCCGATATTCCCGTTAAAGACCTCGACCGCGCGATCAAGTTCTACTCGGCCGTGCTCGGCGCGCCGGTGAAGAAAGAAGCATTGCCCGGCGTGACGATAGGCATTCTCCCGCACAACGACGGCGAAGTCGGCGGCTGTCTCTTCAAAAGCGAATCCGACGAGCCGTCGGCCAAAGGCCCGTTGCTATACCTCAACGCCAACGGCCGGTTGGATCAGGCGATCGCCGCCGCCGAGGCGAACGGCGGCAAAGTCCTCCAGCCCAAGCACCCGATCGGCCCTTAGGGCTCTCGCGCCATCGTCCTCGACAGCGAGGGCAACCGCGTCGCGCTGCATTCCGACTAGCCTCCTGCCTTAACCCCGGCGGACATTGGCGCCGCCCGGTCAGACAATAAAGTCCATAATTTCTTGCTTGACTCTATCCGCTAGTTGTTGGATAAAGCGGTCATCTGGGATACGGCGCGATAACGATTTCACTCGATACTTTGATTCGAGGGAGGTTCTATGGATGTATCCAGACGTGACTTTCTCCGGTTCTCCGTCGCCACCGCCGGTGGAACGGCGCTTGGAGGACTGGTCGGATCGGGCGTGAATCTGGGCCCGGTGGTCGCCCACGCGCAGGAACTTAGGATCAAAGACGCCAAGGTCACACCCAGTCTCTGCCCTTATTGCTCCGTAGGCTGCGCCACGCTCGTTCACACGGTGAACGGGCAGATCGTTAACATCGAAGGCGATCCGCGCAGCCCGCACAACGAAGGAACTCTCTGCCCCAAGGGCGCCGCGATCTTCCAGCTCCATGTCAATCCGAACCGCCCGACGCAGGTGCTGCACCGGGCGGCGGGCGCGACCGATTGGGAAGTATGGGACCTCGATAAGGCGATGACGCGCATCGCCGAGCTGGTGAAGAAAACGCGCGACGAGACCTTCATCGAAAAGCTCCCGAACGGCAAGGTCGTCAACATGACGTCCGCCATCTTCGCGCTCGGCGGGGCGACGCTCGAAGTCGAGTTCAACCACGTGCACCAGAAACTGATGCGTGGTCTCGGCATTGTAGCGATCGAGAATCAGGCGCGGATATGACACAGCTCTAGCGTCCCCGGTCTGGGGACACGATTCGGCCGCGGCGCAGCAACCCTCTACCCCCGGAGCATGGCCGACTCCGATTGCATCGTGGTCATGGGCTCCAACATGGCGGAAAATCACCCCGTGGCTTTCCGCTGGCCGATGAAAGCCAAAGTCGAGCACGGCGCCAAGCTGATCCACATCGATCCGCGCTTCACCCGCACCAGCGCGGTGGCCGATATTTATGCGCCGGTGCGCGCGGGCTCCGACATCGCCTTTCTGGGCGGCGTGATCAACTACGTCATCAACAGCCAGAAGTGGAATACCGATCCGTTCTTCAAGAAATTCGTCGGCAACTACACCAACGCCGCGACGATTATCAACGAGGACTTCAAGGACACCGAAGATATGAACGGAGTATTTTCGGGCCTCATGGAGTCCAAACCCAGCGCCGACTGGGCCTTCAACGGCGCCACCAACCAATACGACGGCGCGACCTGGCAGTACGCGCGAGAGAAAGCGGCGGCGCCCGCCAAACCGGTGGAGCTCAAGCCGGGCGAAGGGTTCGGACCGCTCGTCGCGGCTTCGGTGCGCCCGCCGGTGCTGAAAGACGAGACGCTGCAAAACCCGCGCTGCGTTTTTCAGATCGTCAAACGCCACTTTGCGCGCTATACGCCGGATATGGTCGAGAAAACCACCGGCTGTGCCAAAGAGACGTTCCTCAAAGTCGCCGAGACGATTCTGGCGAATTCCGGCGCCGACCGGACCACGTCGTTCGCCTATGCCGTCGCCTGGACGCAGCACACCTACGGCGTCCAGATCATCGGAGCCTGCGCGCTGCTGCAACTTCTGCTCGGCAACATCGGCCGGCCCGGCGCCGGCGTCATGGCGCTGCGCGGCCACGCCTCGATTCAGGGCTCGACCGACATTCCTACGCTTTACCATTCGATTCACGGCTATATGAACGCGCCCTCCGCGCTCAGGAAGCACGACACGCTGCAAGACTTTATCGCCACCGAGCTGATCCCGACCGGCTACTGGGCGAACATGCCGAAATTCATGGTCTCGTATCTCAAATCGATGTACGGCGAGGCGGCGACGAAAGATAACCAGTTCGGCTACGACTGGCATCCGAAAATTCTCGGCGACCATTCGCACATGGCGATGTTCGCAGCGATGAACGCCGGGAAAGTGAAGGGGATGGTCTGCATCGGGCAGAACCCCGCCACCTCGCTCAACGCCAAGATGGAGCGCTCGGGTTTAAGAAAGCTCGAATGGCTGGTGGTCAAGGACAACTGGATCACCGAAACGGCGACGTTCTGGAAAAATGCGCCGGAGGTCAAGAACGGCGAGGTCAAGACCGCCGACATCAAGACGGAAATATTCTATTTGCCGGCGACGCAAGTCGCCGAGATCGAAGGCACCTTCACCAACACGCAGCGCTTGCTGCAGTTCCATCACAAGGCGGCCGAGGCGCCGGGCGATTGCCGGTCGGATACCTGGTTCAGCTACGAGATCGGCAAACGCCTGAAGAAGCTTTACGAAAAATCGACTTTGCCGCGCGACGAAGGGTGGAAGAACGTCGTCTGGGATTTCGAGCACGAAGATCCCAACGAGAAGAAAAGGGGCGAGCCTTCGACGCTGAAGATACTGAAGGAGATCAACGGCTACTTCACCGAAGATCCGGCGCGCCATTGCGTCGGCTTCGGCGAGCTGAAAGACGACGGCTCGACCACCTGCGCGTCGTGGATCTACTCGGGCGTTTACCCCGCGGTAGGGAAACTTCTCGCCGACCGGCGCACACCCGACCCCCCCGGCAAACCCGGCGCTCATTTGGAGTGGGGCTGGTCGTGGCCGGCGAATCGACGCGTCATGTACAACCGCGCCTCCGCCGATCCCGAGGGCAACCCGTGGAGCGAGCGGAAGAAATGGGTTTGGTGGGACGCCGAGGCGAAAAAGTGGGTCGGCTACGACGTGCCCGACTACATCGCGGTCAAGCCGCCCACCGACAAAGCGAAACCGGGCGCGGCCGGCATGGACGCGCTGCCCGGCACGGCGCCGTTCATCATGCGGCCCGACGGTCTGGGTTGGCTCTTCGTGCCCGGCGGCCTGGTCGATGGCCCGCTGCCGACGCACTACGAGCCGGTCGAATCGCCGGTCAAAAATCCATTTTATCAGCAGCAGACGAGTCCGGTATTTAAGCACTGGAAGGACGGCGCCAACGAACTGGCGAAGTTCGGCGATCCGAAGTTCCCGCATGTGATCACCACGTACCGCCTAACCGAGCACTACCTGGCGGGCGGCATGAGCCGGTGGCTGCCGTGGTTGAACGAGCTTCAACCCGAACTTTTCGTCGAGATCAGCCCGGAGCTGGCGCAGGAGAAAGGCATCAAGAATCTCGACTGGTGCAAAATAACCAGCCCGCGGACGCAAATCCGCGCCAAGGCGCTGGTCACCAAGCGGATGCGGCCGTTCAAGATCGACGGCAAGGTGATTCACCAGGTCGGCATGCCGTGGCACTGGGGCTACGAAGGACTATCGACGGGAGACGTGGTGAACGAGCTCACATCGCTGATTGCGGACCCCAACGTTTCGATGCACGAGGCGAAGGCGTTCGTGTGCAATGTCGAAAAGGCGTGAATGCCGTGATCGTGCTCGCCCTTCGACCTTGCTCAGGGCCATGAGCTTGTCGAATGGTGGCTCGTGCTCGCCGGAATCGAAAATACGAGCACGAACACGAAAGCCCGGAGGACCGCTTCGGAGTGACACGAACACGAAGGGGCGGTTAGGTTAGGAAGGGAGAATTCAATGCCAGAGCCAATGGGATTCTACACCGACACGACGGTGTGCATCGGCTGCAAGGCGTGTGAAGTCGCCTGCAAAGAGTGGAACCAGCTCCCCAGCACGAACGGCGGGCAGAACACACTCAGCGGCAACAGCTACGACAACACGCGCCAGCTCGACGGCATCCACTGGCGCCACGTAAAATTCGTCGAACAGTTCACCGACGATCGCAAGGACGGCCGCTGGCTGCTCATGAGCGACGTGTGCAAGCATTGCGTTCAGGCGCCTTGTCTCGAAGTCTGTCCGACCGGCGCGATCATCCGCACCGAGTTCGACAGCGTCGTCATCCAGTCCGACGCCTGCAACGGCTGCCGCGACTGTATCTCGGCCTGTCCGTTCGGCGTCATCGAAGTCAACCCCTCTTCGGGCACCGCGCAGAAGTGCACGCTTTGCTACGACCGGCTGCAAGGCGGTCTGGAGCCGGCTTGCTCGAAAGCATGCCCGACACAGTCGATTCAGTTCGGCACGATCAAAGACCTGCGCGCCCGAGCGCAAAAGCGCGTCGATCAATTGCAAAAGATGGGCGAGAAGCGGGCCTATCTTTACGGCGCCGACGACAAGATGCTCGGCGGCTTGAATTCGTTCTACCTGCTGGTGGACAAGCCGGAAGTTTACGGCCTGCCGGCCGATCCGAAAATGCCCACGCGCAATCTCAAGTCCGGCACTTTGCTCTCGGCCTTCGGCGCGATTCTCGTCGGCCTCATGGGCGTGATCAATTTCCGCAACCGCGGCGTCGGTGAAAACGCCGGGGAGGGCCGGCCATGAACACGTTTCCCTCCAGCACTTTTTTCAGCGCCCCGCCGGAGTGGGGCTGGCTTATCGTCTGTTATTTCTTTTTCGGCGGGCTTGCGGGCGGCTGTTATTTTCTCGCCGTGCTGATCGACTTTTTCGGCCGGCCGGAAGACCGGCCGCTGGCGCGTCTCGGCTATTACATCTCTTTTCCGTGCCTCATCATCAGCGGAATTCTGCTCACTCTCGACCTCAACCGGCCGGACCGTTTCTGGCACATGCTGATCGAGTCGAACACGATGCGGCCGATGTTCAAGCTGTGGTCGCCGATGTCGGTCGGCTCCTGGGCGCTTTTTCTCTTCGGATTTTTTTCATTCCTGTCTTGTGTGAGCGCGCTGGCGGAGGCCGGCCGCCTGCGCCTGCCGTTCGCTCGCTGTTTTAGAGCGCCGGGAGTTTTCGGAATAATTCTTTCGGTCGTCGGCGGCCTGCTCGGATTTTACGTCGCGGGTTACACCGGAGTTCTGCTCGCCGTGACCAACCGCCCGATCTGGTCCGACACGCCGCTGCTCGGCATGCTTTTCGTCGTCTCGGCGGCGTCGATCTCCGCCGCGCTGATCGTTCTCCTGGCGGAAAGATCGCGCTGGACGATGCCCGGCCTGCTCGCGCTGCACCGCATGGACGCTTGGGTGATCGCGTTGGAATTCGTTATTCTCGTCGCCGTCGTGATCTCCCTCGGTCCGGTATCTCAAGCCTGGATGAACGCGTGGGGCCTGCTCCTCGTTCTCGGCGTCGTGGTCGCCGGCATTCTCGTTCCGCTTGCCCTCTACTGGCGCAAAGGGAACGCGATCGCGGGCGCGGCGCTGGTGCTCGTCGGCGGCTTTATTCTTCGCTTCGTCATCGTCTTCTCGGCGCAAGGAGTTATGACGTGAGAATCACCCCGCTCATTGCTTTCGCCTTTCTCGTTTTCCTTGTCGCCTGCGACAGCCCCGAGATGAGCCGGAGCCGCGGCGAGCGCGGCGCCGATGTCGGCAATCGCGGCAAGGTTGTGCGCATGCACGAAGGCGCCGATCCTTTCGCTAAAACTCCGAAAAAAATTCCGTCCCAGAGCGCCCCTCTGGCGACGGCGCGCCAGGCGGACGATCTCAGCCGCCGATGACGGCGTCCGCCGAGAATATCTTAAAAGAACTTTCACGCCAGCGGCCGGAGTGGGGGCCGTGGCTCGCCGTCGTTCAGGAAGTACTCGCCGAGACGGCCGACGCCAAATGGGACGCGCTCGTGCCTGTGCGCGCCGCGGCGGCGGACTCAAAGGCGCCGCTGCTTGCGGGAAGCTCGATTGGGCTCGACGCGAGCGCGGTCCGCGGCTACGTCGAGCGGCTGATCGGCGCCGCGTGCCGCGGCGGCACGGAAAAAATGGCGACGCTCGAGCCGGCGCTCCGTGGTTCGCTCGACGTTGTCGCGCTCTTCAAAGCCTCACTGTGCCAAAACGTCGCGCGCCTCGGCGAAATCGCAGCGACTTTCGGCGCCGATCCGGAAGCGTTTCAAGCCGTCGTTTCCTTCGTGCCGGTGCCGTTTCTTTACGCGTGCAACCGCGCGTGGGCGCCGTCGATCTCTCCGAGCTGGTTGGAAGGCTATTGCCCCGTGTGCGGCGCGTGGCCTGCGTTCGCCGAAGTACGCGGGATCGAGCGCAGCCGCCAGTTCCGCTGCGGCCGCTGTGCCGGCCAGTGGCCGATCAATTGTCTGACCTGTCCGTACTGCGGCATGACCGACCACAAAGAGCTGGTGTCGCTGGTGCCGGAAAAAGACGGCACGACGCGCGTGATCGACGCCTGCAAGCGCTGTTTCGGATACGTCAAGGCGTTCACCGTGCTCCAGGGCTGTCCGCCGGAGGGCGTGATTCTCGACGATCTCGCCAGCGTCGATCTCGACGTGGCGGCGCTGCAACAAGGCTACAAGCGTCCGGAGGGACCGGGCTACTCGATCGACGTGACGCTGGTTGACAAACCGAGCGCGAGCGGTAAATTCTTCTCGTGGAGAAAGTAACCGGCCCGATGCGGCCCGCGGAGCTTTGCAACGCTCTCCTTAACGCGCTTGAGGCGGCGGAAGGAAGACGGCGGAGCCGTAAGCGCGATCAGACGCCGGACGCGATCGGTCTCCGCGTCAAGCGCGAGCTATTGGAGGGCGCGGTTGCCGACGATCCCGAGCCGGAGGCGTTCGAGGGTTGGCTGCTGAATTATCCTTCGGCGCGCGTCGCGCCGGAGCTGTCGGGTCCGGCCGCAGCCATGGCCCGCGCCGTGTTCGACGAATGGCGTCTCGCGCAAACGCTTCCCGGTTTTAGGGACTGGCTCGATCAAGGCGCGCCTTCCGACGACGTCAACGACCGCACCCGCAACGGGCGGGATACGTAAAGGGAATAGCGATCACTTCCTCCGAATCACGTGCACCGCGGTGGCCTTGAAAGAGGCCATTACTTCTTCGCCTTCTCTCAAGCCCAAATCGACGAACGACGGCCGCGTGACGAGCGCGACCAGACGCGCGCCGCCGCAATCGAGCGCGACGCGGTAGTGGAAACCCCAGGGATTTATTTTCGCGACCCGGGCCGCGAGCCGGTTCCGCGCGCTCGACTTGACGCCGTCGCCGTGGGGCGAGCCGAGCGTCACGTCTTCGGGGCGGAGGCAGACGATCACGCGCTCGCCGATTTGAAAGTCGCCGACGACTTCGATGGCGCGGCCGTCGAGCGCGATTTGCGCCAATCCTTCGCCGACGCTTTCCACGACGCCGGGCAGTCTCGTCTCGACGCCGACGAAGCCGGCGACCGATTCATCGACCGGCTGGGCGAAGACCTCGGCCGCGGCGCCGACCTGCAAAAGCCCGCCGCCGATGAGAACCGCGATGCGCTCGCCGAGCATGCCGGCTTCGTCGCGGTCGTGCGTGACGAAGACCGTGGTGATGCCGGTGTCGCGGAGAATTTTTTCCAGGTCGAGAATGAGTCCGTCCCGCGTCGGCGGATCGAGCGCGGAAAACGGTTCGTCCAACAATAATAATTCGGGATCGAGCGCCAGCGCGCGCGCGAGGCTGGTTCGCTGCGCTTCGCCGCCGGAGAGGCTCCGCGCCGGGCGCTTGACGAGATGCGTGATCCCCAATCGCTCCAGCCACGGCGCGACGCGCCGCTCGATCGCTCGGCGATCGAAGCCGCGGAGTCTGAGTCCCAGCGTGGCGTTGTCGTAAACCGTCGCGGCGAGGAGCAGCGGCTCCTGAAAAACGCTCGCCATGCGTCTCCTGAGCGCGAGCGTGTCGGCGTCCGCCACCGCGCGCCCGCGAAAATAAACTTCGCCTTCGGCGGGCCGTTCCAACAAGCCCATCACGCGGAGCAGCGTCGATTTGCCCGCGCCGTTGGGGCCGATGACCGCCAGCACTTCGCCCTGCGCCACGCCGAGCGACGGCACGCGAAGAGCGATCGTTTCGCCATGGCGGACGACGATGTTCTTCAGCTCTAGGATGGTCTCGGCCATCGGATCTGTTCCCGCTGCTGAATGTAGGTGAGCAGGAGATTCACCGCAAAGGTCAATGCGAGAAGAATCAGGCCGAGGGCGATGGCGATCTCGAAATTGCCCTTGCCCGTCTCCAGAACGGTCGCCGTCGTCAGCACGCGGGTTTGGCCGCGGATATTGCCGCCGACCATCATCGACGCGCCGACTTCAGAGATCACGCCGCCGAATCCGGCCATAACGGCGGCGAGCAGCGGCAGCTTCGCTTCTTTGCAGAGCAGCCACAGCAGTTGTGGCTTCGAAGCGCCGATGCCGAGGAGTTGCAGGCCGAGTTTGGGATCGAGCGTCTGAAAGGCGGACATCGTGAGGCCGGCGACGATTGGAAAGGCGATGATCACCTGCGCGGAGATCATCGCAGCCGGCGTGTAGAGCAGCTCCAAAAATCCCAGCGGACCGTTGCGCCACAAAAGAATCGACACGAAAAGACCGACGACCACCGGCGGCAGTCCCATGCCGGTGTTGACGAGACTCGCGACGAGGTTGCGTCCGGGAAAGCGGCTCTGCGCGATCGCGATGCCGAGCGGCACGCCGAGCAAAAGCGAGATCAGGGTCGCGGCGCCGGAGATGCGGAGCGACAAGAGCGTGATGTCGATCACTTCGCGGTCGCCTGCGAGGAGCGCCGCGAGCGCGTGCTTGATGCCCTCCCACAAAAGTTCCATCTAACCTCCGATCTCTTCTTCGCGTTTGCCGGCGGCGGGCGTGAACAGCGCCCGGCCGTATTTTTCCGCGCCGAATTTTTCGATCGCGCCCTGCGCGTCCGGACCAACCATGAAATCGGCGAAGGCCTTGCCACCGACCGTGTTGATGCGCTGGCCGTTGGCCGGATTTACTTCCATGACCGAATAGATATTCAAGAGAGGTTTGTCTCCCTCCAATAGAATGACGAGGGCCAGGCGCTTCTGAAACGCGAGATAAGTCGCGCGGTCGGTGATCGTATAGCCGCCCCGCTCGTCGGCGATACCGAGCGTCGCGCCCATGCCCTGGCCGGACTCGATGTACCAGGCGCCTTTGGGCTCGATCGCCGCCGTTTTCCACAGCGATTTTTCCAAATTGTGCGTGCCGGAGTTGTCGCCGCGCGAGACGAAACCGGCGCCGCCGGCGGCGATGCGCTTGAGCGCCTCGGCGCTGCTCTTCGTGGACTTCACCTTGGCCGGGTCCGCCGGCGGTCCGACGACGATGAAGTCGTTGTACATGACGAGCCGGCGGTTCACGAGCTTGCCGTCGGCGACGTATTTTTTCTCCAGGACAGGCGCGTGGACCAGCGCCACGTCCGCTTCTCCCCGAGCCGCCAACTCCAAGGCCTGGCCGGTGCCGACGGAAATCGTCTTCACGCTGTAGCCGCTTTTTTTCTCGAACAGCGGTACGAGAACGTCGAGCAATCCCGAATCCTGCGTGCTCGTCGTCGTGGACAGGATAACGGATTTGCTCGGCGCGTCGGCCGCGGAGATATCGAAGGGCGCCGCGGCGATCAGGACGAGCGAGACGAGCACTGCCGACGAAAAAATATTTTTTCCAACCATATATTCTCCTTAAGCAGACGCGATAATCCGGCCCGATTCCGAGGTGTCGTAACCGTCCGACGGTCCGAGGCTGGCGCGAAATTCACGCGCGCCGACGATCTCCAATAGCGTTGAGATCCCGGGGGAGAAGAAGCGATCCTTTAGGATCAGCATGTCGAAGCGCTCGCGCACCAGAGGGATGAAGTCGAGGCCGAGGAGATTGGCGGCGGCTTTCGTCGCAATACCGGCGTCGACCTCGCGTTTGAGAATTTTCAAGCCCACTTCGACGTGCGTCACGACGGACTTGTCGTAGCCGTCGATGGCGTTCGGGTCGATGCCGAGTTTGGCGAGCTGGTGATCGAGATAGTGGCGCGTGCCCGAGCCCTCTTGCCGATTGATCATCCGGATGCCGGCGCGCGCCAGGTCGGCCGGAGTTCGCAGATCGCGCGGATTGCCGGCCGCAACCAGGAGGCCCAACTCGCGGTGAAACAGCGGCACTACGGCGACGCGGGAAAGGACCGCTTTCCGAACGAAGGGGATATTATATTCGCCGCTCTCCGTATCGAGGAGATGAGACAAGGCGAAATCGGCCACGCCGTCCTGGACGGCCGCCAGTCCAGCGCTGCTGCCGGTCGTCGCTGTGAAGAGCGGGCTGCCGGGCGCTCGCGCCGCATAAAGATTGCGCAATATGCCAAGGCCCGGATCGTCGCTGCCCGCGCCCAAGAGAATTTTCCGCGGGGTTTCGGTTTTATTTCGGACGGCCCCACGGCTGTGCTCTTCAATCCATTCGTCGATCAAATTCCTTGGAAAGACCCATTTGCCCGTAACGCGGGTGCAGGGGAGCTTGCCGCTCTTGGCGAGGTTATAGACCTTTTTCTCGTTGATGCCGAGGTAGTCCGCCACCTGTTTGGTGTTCAATAGCTCACGCATCGGACCTTCCGAAGGATCGCCCAGCTTCTATTCTGGTTTGGGAAAAAAAGCAAGAATAATTACAAATACTAACCTTAAATCTGGAAAAAGAACTTGGAGGAAGCGGAATCACACCTCTCCTAATACACTGCCGGATTGGCAGCGTTTGGGAGAATCATTGCCTTGACAGATTGTTCGTAAATAGAGAATATTGCCATGGTTTCCTTTTGCCGGACTGACATGAAGACAGATAGGGAATTACGGGTTTCATGACTCTAGGCGACTTCACTCGATGGTTGTACCGCGGGCGGCGACCCAACTGGATCGCGAGGATGCTGAATAGAGCGACGTCTGCTGTGGCCTCGTCGGGGGTCGCGCCCAATTACCTCGTGACATTGGAAGTGAGCGGACGAAAATCCGGCCGGACCATCTCGTTGCCGATGGTCGTGGCCGTCGTCGATGGACAGCGATACCTGGTGTCGATGCTCGGCGACAACGTGCAGTGGGTCCGCAATGTGCGTGCATCCGGCGGAAGAGCGGTTCTCCGGAGCGGAGGGCGCAGGGAGATCGAACTCGAAGAAGTTCCCGCCGACCGGCGCGCGCCGATCTTGAAGGCTTACCTGCAGCGAGCGCCGGGAGCGCGACCTCATGTGCCCGTGAACAAAGATGCGGCGCTTGCGGAATTCCAGAAAGTCGCCGCGGCATTTCCGGTCTTTCGTTTAGCTTCTAAGCGGTAGGCAAACTATATGGAGCCTTCGAACTTCTCACCCAAGTCGCGAGTGGTCGCGTTGCTCTTCTGCTTCTTCCTCGGTCTAATCGGCGTGCATAGGTTTTACGTTGGGAAAATCGGCACCGGTATCTTGATGGTGCTTACGCTCGGCGGCCTGGGGATCTGGACGCTGATCGACCTGATTCTTATTGCGGCGGGTTCTTTCAGGGACAAGGAAGGCCGGCGCGTGTTTCTCTGGACCGAGCCGGGCTCCGTTTAGGCCGCTTAGTTTTCTTGTCACGGTTTGTTGCTTTCTCAAACGTGTCCATCATGCGAGCAGGTGAAATGTATGATAAGCGCCTTCTTGGCACATGGAAGTCCGACGCGCGTCAAGAGCGACGCGTTAGCGAGAGCTGAAATGTCGTGCTATCCTGAGCACCAACGAGGAGGATGATATGGCGCATTCGTTACCGGAGATAGAGAAGGATGCTTTGCGGTTGCCGACCGAAGATCGTGCGCGGCTTGCGGTGCGCCTCCTTTCCAGCCTGGAGAAAACCACGGAGTCGCCAGAGGAGATTGAAAAGCTCTGGATTGCCGAGGCAGAACGGCGCTTCCAAGAACTACGCGACGGCGTCGCCCAGGGCATACCCGCTAAAGAAGTCTTCGCTGAGTTGCGGACCAAGCGCAAGCGATCGTGAAGGAAGCGATCTTCCACCCGGAAGCTCGTGCGGAGCTAAGGGAATCAGTAGCGTTCTACGATCTACGTCTTGAAGGGCTCGGTCTGCGATTTTTGTCAGCCGTGGAGCAGACAGCGGAACGGATTTCCACCCACCCGGAGGCAGGCGCCCCGCTCGCCGGCGAATTCCGCAAGCGGATCGTTCCGGGTTTTCCCTACAACATCATCTATCGGGTCTGGGAGGATTACATTTACTTCGTTGCCGTCGCTCACCATCATCGTCGTCCTGGCTATTGGCGCCAGCGAGCCGACCGTCGCTAACTATCGACTTGAAGAGTCGCCTTGCGCTTCTCAGCCCGGACGTTCAAGCTCTGCCGCAAATTTCTTTACCCCAGAAGGAATCGATCTGGCCGCTTACTTCTGCTTCGCGCGCAGCCGCTCGAAGAGCGCGGTGACTTCTTCCAGGCGAGCGCGGACTTCAGCGTCGGCTTTTTTCAATTCTTCAGGCGCCGCTCGTTTTTCAACCGCGTCTTCGTAGGCCGTCACGGCGACGCCGAAGACTCTCAAAATGCGGCGCGTTTCATCGGTGGGCATGATCGCTCCTCCTCCGTCGTCGCAGTTTCAAGTTCCGGGTTTAGGGTTTCGGGTTAACTCGATCCTTCAATAAACCAGGATCGACCCTGAGCTAGTGTAGTGTCTCACAA
>JBGPTS010000034.1:0-25431 GCA_041490745.1 Binatia bacterium
GCGATCAAACTGATTTTGCTGACGCCGCTTCGGTAAAGCGTCTGGATTGGAACATATTTAACCGTGAGGCCCGAACGCAAAAATGCCAGAGTCAAAGTCGAAGGGTAGGAAAACGTGTTGGGCAGGAGGTCGATGAACCTGAGGGCGTCGCGCCGCTGCACCACGCGAAAGCCGGAGGTGAGGTCTTCCACTTTGAATTTCGTCACGTAGGAGGCGAACTTGTTGTAAATCAGGTTGGCGATATAACGGTGGAAGCGTAGCTTCGATCCCTTGGACCGCGCCCCCACGACCATTTGATAGCGCTCCACCTCGGCCAAAAGATTCGGGATGTCCTCCGGCCGGTGCTGCCCGTCTCCGTCCATAAAGACCAACAATCTGCCGCGGGCGGCGCGGATGCCGCTTTTCACTGCCGCGCCGTTGCCGACGTTGTAAGGATGACGCACCACTCTCGCGCCGCCGTTAAGCGCAATCTCGGTGCTCTCGTCGGTGGAGCCGTCGTCCACGACGATGATCTCCGCGGATGGGAGGTGAACGGAACGCAGACGCTGGAGAAATGGCCCGAGGTTTTGCGCCTCGTTGAAGACCGGAACGATGATGGAAATATCGCGGCGCTCAGCCATGAATTTCGAGGACGGCATAGCTCTCGTCCTGATATAGCGTTTGGACGTGGTCCCGGACGAAGCCGTTCCACATGCCGGAGTTTTCCGCCGTGAGATTATTTTTCAAATAGCTCAGGAGGAGATTCGTACGGACCATGAGATGAGTCAATCCTCGCTTCCTGAGTCCGATTTCGATGTCGGCGCTCTCCTTGGCGGCGCCGATCAGACCGACGAGCAGCGCCGCGTTGTCACCGCCCTCGTGGAAATAATCCCGCTCACAATAATACGCCCTTCGGCCCATAAAGAGAAGATAAATTCTTGCAACGGCCGGGAGATTCTCGTTGGCGAAGCGCATCGCGCGATAATCGGGCATGACGCGGGTGAGATATTCGGTGCGGCTTTCCTTGCCGGTTAAAAATTTCACGGGGGAGACTTCGTTGGCGTAATTCCACAGATAAACTCCGTTCAGCGCGACGAGAACACTCACCGCGGCAAAAAGGACGACCGGTCGCGCGATTCTTAGATAGATATTATGCGCGCCGTAAACCGCAAGAATCACGAGCGGTGGGACGAGCGGCAAAATATATCGGACGCGGAGATCGACCAGGAAGAGACCGAACAAGAGTTGCAGCGCGGCAAAGCCCGCGAGGATTTTTTTCTCCTCGACCCACTTGCCCTTGAAAGCCCAAGGAAGAAGTAAAATCAAGATCGGATTCAGCACGCCGTCGAAATATTGCGGCCGGTCGTCTTGACCGGAAAAGAAGAGTCGCAGCGGCAACGCCGCGATCTCCCAGGCGCTCTCGCCGTAGAGCAGACGGCGTTTCTCAAAGATTCCGAGAGCCGCTGCTTCGCCGCCACCTCCCGCCACGGCGATAATCTTGTCGAAGAACGTTGAAAAGAAAGGAAAGAAAGGATTTCCTTTCCAGACGAAATTTCTCGCCCACCATGGGGCGAGAACAACGGCGGTCAACAAGACAAACAAGCCGAGCTGACCGGCGGCCTCGGCGATGGTCGCCTTCTGTCGTCCCAACGCCCAAGCCAAGGCGAAAAAAAGGAGCAGGACGACGAGAAGTCCGTTGGGCTTCGTGGCCGCGGCAAAACCCGCGGATAAAGCCGCCAGCACGAGCCAGCGAAGCTCGGCTTTGCCGTTCTCCCGGCTTTCTATCCAGTTAAGAAGAGTCAGCAGCGATGCGGTCGCGTAGAAGACCAGTCCTAGATCGACATACCCCCAATTGCTCAGTCGAATGATCGCCGGCGTCGAGACGAAGAGGAAAAAGCCCAACCAACCGTAAGGCGGGCTGAGCCGACGCGCGAGATAGGCATAGAGAAGGAGTCCGGTGAGAAAGCCGAACAGACCGTGAATGAGCTTGGGAACAAAGTCCCAACCCCACTTGACCCACGGAGTGAACAGCATCTCCAAGAGCATAGGATAGTAAGAAGGATAATCGATCGAAATCTCGAAAATCCTTCCCGCCTTGGCGTAGAGTTTCGGCGCCAGCAGATGGTGCGTAAGCTCGTCGCGCGCCGTCGGCGGTACAAGTCCGAGCAGGACTTCGACGATGATCAAGAGAAAAACGGCGAGCCAAAGAAAAAACCCGACACGGCTCTCGTCAAACACAGAGGCAAAGAAGAGATAAAAAAAATAAATCGCCGCCGACAGCACTGCGGTCGCGGCGAGGATGTTTGGGATTGGATGGCCAAGGTAGCCGCCGAGACCGATCAAAAAATATAGCGTCGCCGCCGCCCCGAGCATGATGCCCGTCAAACAAGTGCGATAGAAAAGAAGCGAGATTTGCTTCTCGGCCGTCGCTCGATCGCGCACGGCGGTTTGCAGCGGGGTCTTCGGCAAGATTGTTCTCTTATTCGTCGCTGTCGATGATGCCGACGACCGAGTTGAAGTTTGCGACCTGGCCTTCTACGGTCCGGATTTCGCTCAAACGGCCGGAAGCCGGCGCTTCGATCTCGACGTTGACTTTGTCCGTCTCCACTTCCAGCAGCGGCTCTCCCTTTTGCACGGCTTCGCCCTTTTGTTTGAGCCAGCGCAATATCTTGACCTCGTCGCTCTCGTCGCTCGAACCTAAACGGGGAATGATAATTTGTGTCTTCATTGTATTGGCCCTCGAACTTTTTCCGATTGTAAGAGTGTTACCCGGCAGTTGCAAGAAAAATCGGCCGCCAAGTTGCGAGTCGCTTTTCTGGCTATTTCGCGCGCGGCGCGGTATAAAAGGCCAGCAGGTTACTTGATCGGAGGAATGGCACCATGGCCAAATATCTTCAGTGCAGCGAGTGCGGCAAGCTCGCTTTTTACTACGACGACTACGTCGGCACCGAGAAGCCTTTTTATTTGAGACACATGAGATACCCCGACGGTACCAAGCCGCAATCGCCGCGCTGCATCAGTTGCGGCGCCGTACCGAGACTGATCTATGAGTTTATCAAGGAAGAAAAGGCTGCGAAACACGAATAGCGGGGCGCATCGTCAGCAGAAAAAGCCTGCGTTGTGAAAAACGATAACTCTTCTCTTCCACGTTTTCGCCAAGTCCACCTTTTTGATATGCCACCCTGATTATCGGCAGTCTTCAAGCACTCAATCATGGAGAAATCAGATCAAGCCTACATATCGTTGATCATTCCGGCCTTTAACGAAGAAAAGCGGATTGGGCAAAGTCTGGACCTCATTGTAAGCTTCTTGCGGGGCCAACCGTACTCATTCGAGATTATCGTCGTCGATGACGGCAGCCAGGATCGGACGGCCGAAGTTGTTCGTTCATGTTGTCAAGCGGATGTCACCATCAGAATCGAGCATCAGCCTCGCAATTTGGGCAAGGGAGAAGCCATCAGGCGAGGTATGCTGCTTGGCAGTGGAAAGTATCTTTTCTTTTCCGATGCGGACCTCTCCGTGCCTATCGAAACGTTGCCAAATTTACTTTCTAGTCTCGAGAAGGACGCCGACGTGGCGGTCGGCTCGCGTCGAACCGCCGGGGCCGTCATCGAAGTCCACCAGCCTCTCTACCGCGAGCTAATGGGAAAAGTCTTCACGCGGCTATCGAACTGGATTCTTGGTCTACATGTCTCTGATTTTACCTGTGGCTTTAAGGGATTTCGCAAACAGGTCGCCACGGATCTCTTCTCTCGGCAGCGGCTCGGCGACTGGAGCTTCGATGCCGAAATTCTCTATCTCGCGAGAATCAAAGGTTACCGCATGGCAGAAATTCCGGTTCGCTGGCGTAACGACGAGGCGACAAAGGTTCGTCTTGGGAGAGATGTTATGTTATCTTTTCTCGGCCTCTTTAAAATTCGTCTCAATCATTGGCTGCGAAAATACCGATGACAGACGCCTCCATTGACCGCAGACCTCTTCTCGTTCGCCTGGCACCTTTGGGAATTTTTCTCGCCGCGTTTCTTGTCGTAGCCTTCACGACGGGCGACTACGGAGTAACGTGGGACGAGCCGCCTTACTTCCACGCTTCTGACCTGCATATCCAATGGTTTGCTGATTTTTCTCAGGATCTTATTCAGGGAAACCCGAGCAAAGCTCTCGACGACAAGCGCATCCAAGAAGCCTGGCATTGGGACCCCTACCATGTTCCACACCCACCGCTCTCTCGCATCGTCTCGGGCATCACGAAAGCGGCCTTTTCCGCTTTTCTGGACAAGTTTGTTGCTTACCGGTTGGGCCCGGCGCTCTTCTTTTCATTGCTCTTAACAGTCCTGTATCTATGGATCGCTGAAATTTTCAGCCCCCTAACTGGATTATTTTCAGCTTTGGCTCTTGCGGCGATTCCCAATATGTTTGGCTTCGCGCATATTGCGGTTACCGATATGCCGCTGGCCGCGATGTGGTTTCTTACGGCCTATTGTTTCTGGAAAGGCCTGGAGAGTTGGAAGTGGAGTTTGGCCCTCGGAATTGTCTGGGGATTAGCGCTCGCAACAAAATTCCCGGCCCTGTTGATTCCTATTCCGTTGATTCTCTGGGCGCACCTCTTTCGCCGAGATTCATACGCCAACAATATCTTTGCGATGATTTTTATCAGTCCCTTGGTGATGATTGCCATCCAACCCTACCTCTGGCACCAGCCTTTTTTGCGCATCCTCGAGTTCCTCTACGAAGGCGTAAGCCGCGGATATCGTCCTGAAACGAACTATCCTATTTACTTCTTTGGGCAGTCACTTTTTTCTGACAAACTACCTAAGTATTATCCATTCTTTCTAACCGCGGTGACAACGCCGGAGACGATCTTAGGACTAAGCCTACTCGGAATCGCCGCCATGATGCGATTAAAGCCCGAACGGAATATTATGATGCTGTTCTTGTTTAATGCACTTTTCATTCTTCTGATGGGCACGCTGCCAGGCGCCGTGCTTCACGACGGAATGAGGCAAATGCTTTCGGTCTATCCCTTCATCGCTGGTCTCGCCGCGGCGGGCTTCTACTATCTCTTGCAACTTTTCAGTGGCCGCGTTCAGCGGATAAAATCCTTGGAGCCGATCAAGCACCCGCACGGAAAGTTGGCGGCAGTCCTTACCGTCTTGCTTCTGTTCCCGCCGCTTTTTGATCTCGCTTCCTATCATCCTTTCGAATTGAGCTACTACAACAGGTTTGTCGGCGGGCTTCGCGGCGCTTACGATCGCGGCCTGGAGCCGACGTACTTCATGGAGGCGATCACACCCTCGTTCCTGGAGTATCTCAATCAAAAGCTGCCGGCCAACGCCGTGGTGAACGGATTTTTCAGCAATTTCATGCTCGAGTATTATAAAAAAGAAGGGAAATTGCGCCCGGACATCCGAACAACCGAAACGGAGCCTTTTGATTACGCTATCGTGCTCAACCGCCGTAGTAGCTTAAGCGGCGTGCCTCGACGCCAACTGGCCTTCATGAATGACGGCGCGCGCCCGAATGCTTCTGTATCATTGGGGGGAGTCCCCCTGGTCATGCTGTACGAGATTAGGCGTGCACGTTGACGAGAACGTGCCGCTTTTTCTTTTGGATGAAAAGAATCGCGGTGACGAGCGCAAGGCCGCAAATCGTCGAGAGAGAGACGATCAGCCCCAGCGTAAAAGACCACGGCTCGTAGCGGAACGCGACGCGATGCGCGCCGGCTTCGAGCTGTACTCCGCGGAAAAATAAATTCGCGCGGTATATCTTTTCTTCTTTTCCGTCCACATAGGCGCGCCAGCCCGGGTAAAAAGAGTCGGTCAGCACTAAGATACCCGGCTTGTTCAGGACCGCCACGATATCTACGGCCTGGTTCTCATACCGCGAAATCGTTACATCGCCGCGAGAATCTAGGTTGGGAGAAAGAAATGCGGCGTCTTCCGAAAGTATAACTTCGCTTAGGGGATTAAACGCCGTGCCGGCAAGCCGCTCCAGGAGTTTGCCCGCATCCATTTCCTTGATCGCTTTCGAAACCACGTAGGCTCTAGGAACCACGCGATCGACTTTGTAGAGCCAAGAATAACGGTTGGAATCGGCCCGGATTAGCTTGATGCTGGTTTCAGGCAAAGAAATAAACGCGTTTATGTATCGTACGTTGAGCGTTCCGAGCAAATGAAAAAGTTGGGGCCGTTCGAGTTTCCTGGCAACTCCTAGAAAGGCGAGATAAGGCCACCGTCCCAGCGCATCCAGCTCCTGCATGTAGTCGAATCCGAAGAATACCCCGTTGTTGGGCAGCAGATTGCTGAACACGAGGGAAAGGAATGGCTCCAAAGGAAGCTCCCTCGGCAGCGTAAAATAACTGGGATGAACATCGGACGATCCGGGATAGTAAAAAAGGCGGGTGGGTTGCGGGTCTGGCTTTTCGAGGACTCTCGGGCTTCGATAGATGATCTCCGGGCTGAGGAGGAACTGGTAGGAGCGGTGGGCCGCATAGAGATCGATGAAGACCAGGGTCGATAAAAGCGCGGCAAACAGCGTCTGCCTCAATTTTCCCAATTTTTTGAGCAGCAGGAGAAGAAGAATTCCAAAAACCAGGGCCAGCTCGGTCTCCAACTGCAGGAAAACCAAGGAGCTCCGCTGGAGCGTCCAGGCGGCACCGACTGAGCTCTGAATGGACCATTCGATGAATTGGTGGAGCGGTTTCACATCCCAACGGAGGTAGCCGTACAAGAGAAGCTCCAGAACAACCGTCAGCGATGCCAGAAAAAAAGGCCGTCTCCAGCTCAGCTCGGATTGGAGAAAGTCTCGGAGCCCTCGAAGAGCCGCGAACAGCAGTGCCGCGTAGGTTAGAAAAATGAATTTCTCGGGAAAGCGAAAGATATTAAATAAAGGCACATAAGAGAAGAGAAGAGGATACAACGGGGTGTAACTCCCCATCGCTACCGGCAGCGATAAAGCGACCAACGCCGAAACGACGATCTTTTCCTTGCGCGATCCATAATACAGCCAAAACAAGACACAGATCGGAACCAGCGCACCCATGTAGTAGCTGATCATAAAAGGGGTCTTGTTGCTGAAAAAAAGTTTCGGCGAAGTGTAGCTCGCGATATCGATCTCCTTATCGATGAAAAGGAAGTTGAGGAGATGCACGGGCCGTAAAGACCAGGCGCCGGCCTCGCTCAAGCTGAAAGGCGCGCGCGCGCGGGACTCCGCGAATAACTCCAGCGTTGGCAGTATCTGCGCCATGGATAGTCCGGCGACGATCAGATCGGCGCCGGCCAGCATCAAAAAGAAATTGCGGACGTCGATGAGCCCTTCGGCGGTGCCACAGCCGTAAAGCAAGACTAGCGCCTGCGTCATGATATAAACTTCCGGCGACCCGGCCAAAAACTGCACGGTCAGGGTGGTGGTCAGCAACAGAAAGTTCTTCCAGGAGCGCTCGCGGAGAAGTTTGTGAGCGAACAATATCGCCCAAGGAAGCCATACGGCGGTCTGGAAATGGTTCAGTAGGTTCGTGAGAGAGACCATCGTACCGCCGAGGGTAAAAAGAATGCCGGCAATAACGGCTAAAAAAGAGGGATAGCGCCAGGCGCGGAAGAGCAGGTATGTTCCCGCGCTCGCGATATAATAGTGGAACAAGAACGTCGCTCGAATCGCCGCGAAAAAGGGAAGAATCAGGTAGAGGACGGCCGGTGGATAAAAAACCCCCGATTGAAAATCCGCCAGTAGCGGATACCCCATGGCCACGTGCCGATCCCAAAGAGGCAGCTCGCCGGCCTTGAAACTCTCGGCCAGACTGAACCGCATGGGATAAAAATAGGTGCCGAGATCGCGGAAAAAGGGCACCTTGTCGTCCCACACCATCTCCCCGGCGAAGCAAACGACCAGCAAAGCCAGCAGTGATAGAGCCAGGTAATCTTTGCGATCGGTCATTTTAGTCGCCCGTGGCAACATCTAGGATACGCTAGAAATCAAAAGGATGGCAGAAAAAAAGGAGGGGGAAGAAAATTCTTCCCCCTCCTTCCAGAGCATCGGCCGTTAAGAACGAATCGCGCCGATTAGGTGCACGGACCGCCGATGATCGTTCCACCCGTGCTGGTATACGTCCAAAGATCGCTGGCGGTGCAATTCTGGTGATGCGCAGTAAGCGTGAACGAGCTTGCGCCGCCGCCGGAGTACACGGTCACAGTAGCCGTGTTGTTGAATCCCTGCAGATTGCCGCCGGTGCAGGCAGAGCAGGCCTTGTACGTGTTGCCGTTGACGAAATAGGCCTCCTGCGCCACGGCGGCGTTGTGAAGGTCGGACTTCACCTGCGCCTCGAAGCTTCTCCTTCTATAAGCCGCGAATTGCGGGATGGCGATCGCGGCCAGAATGCCGATGATCGCGATAACAACCAGTAACTCGATGAGGGTAAAACCCCCTTCGGCTTTTAATCTTAGTCTGTTCATCTATCTTGCTCCTTTCTGTCTTTGCCTTGTTATGAATTTTTTTCTTTCTAATTCTCTGTCCCACTCACGCCGTCGCGTCCATCTGAAACGAGCTACCTCCTTTTTCTGATATTTAGCAAGAGTGGAGCCTGATTCGGAACACAAAGCAAAACCAAGGCCATGCGGTGTCGGGTTTTTACCGTGCGAAAATCTGTCAATCGATTGGGCGCACCAGCAAAAACAATAATTAAATAAGCCGCTTAGGCGAGTGCCGAAAATAGTTAAGTTTTACGGAAATGACAAAACACGGAGATTCTCAAAATTTAGCAAAAAAACTGCGGCGGCAGTGATGACAAAAAGCGCTAATCGGCAGCCTGCTCCTCTTCCTCGACCTGACCTTTCATGCCGAGCAGGCTATATTTTTCCAGCCTGTGCCGGAAAGATCTGTAGTTGATCCCAAGCAGCTCCGCCGCTCTCTTTTGTACTCCATTTGCCCTTTTGAGCGCGCCCAGAAGCAAACATTTTTCGTGAGTCGCTAACTCGTCGTCTAACGATACGGCCCGATTGAAAAAAGTGTCGGCTCCGCCTGGAACGGTTTTTTCAAACAGCTTGACCTCTTCGGAAATCGGCACTCCTCGAATGTAGGACGGCAAATCGTCCTGGGTAATGATGTTCTTGCCGGTAACCGCCACGGAGTGCTCGATGATGTTCTCCAGCTCGCGGATATTTCCCGGATAGCCGTAGTTCATTAGCTCCATGAGCGCCTCACTGGAGACTTCTTCGACTTTCTTGCCCTGCACGTTGCCGAATTTCTCGACAAAAAAGTGAACCAGCGAAGGGATGTCCTCCTTGCGATTGCGTAACGGCGGAAGCGTCACTTGTACCACGTTTAGACGGTAAAAGAGATCTTCCCGAAATCGGCCCTTTTCCACTTCCTGGCGCAGATCTCGGTTGGAGGCGGAAATCACCCGCACATCGACCTTGATCTGTTTGCTACCGCCGACGGGCGTGAAAGCCTTTTCCTGCAGCACCCGTAGCAGCTTGACCTGCAAATGAAGCGGCAGCTCGCCTACTTCGTCGAGAAAAATCGTCCCACTGTCGGCTTGTTTGAATAAACCAAGGTGATCCGAGACAGCGCCCGTGAAGGCGCCGCGCACGTGTCCGAACAGCTCGCTTTCGATGAGATTTTCGGGAATGGCACCGCAGTTGACGGCGACGAAGGGCCGCTCCTTGCGCGGCCCGTTCGAATGAATGGCGCGCGCCACCAGCTCTTTGCCGGTGCCGCTGTCGCCGGTGACCAAGACATTAGTGGTGGTGGCCGCGACTTTTTGCACCAGACGGTAAATATTTTCCACGCCGCCGCCACGACCCACGACGCCGTCAAACTGAAAGCTGGAGGACGTCGCCTCGCCTCCAAGTGTCCGAATCTCGCGTTCTTTCGCCTTGCGGATTTCCTCGCCGAGCCGAACCTTTTCTTCGAGCTCCTTTCGCTTGGTGACGTCTTCGAAGATACAAACAAAGCCGAGCGGCTGCTCGGTCGTGTCGTTGAGCGGCGCGAGCGTGAGTTTCAAGTGGATATTTCCTTTTCGCGCGTCGGTAAAGGCGAACTCATTGACGATAATTCTTTTCGGCTCGGAGATGGCGTCGAAATTATAAGTGAGACCGGGAAAAATATCCGTGAGTTTTTTCCCTTGCACCGTCGCTTCCTGTAACGAAGTGAGCGCCTGAGCCCGGGCATTGAAGTAGTTCACCTGGCCTTTGACATCCGTAACGGCGACGCCGCTGCCTATGCCTTGGATCAAGGCGTCTTTCAAAGCTTCCAGGTCGAGATAATCTTTTTGTTTCTCTTTGAGCAGCCGTTCGGCCTCGAAAACGCTGCGGGCGAGAATCCCGCTCAAGTACGCGATGACAAAAAAAGCCGGCACATTGAGAACCAAATTGGCGCCTATCTGCCCGGCTGAGAAAACACCCGCGCCGGAATGGCTGTAGTAACTCCACAGCAAAACCGCGCCGTAACACAAACTCGAAATTCCCGCCGTGATAAACGCGCCGCGAAAGAACAATACGATGGCGCCGTTGACGACGGCCAAGTTGTAAAGAAAGGCGAACGGACTTTCGATGCCGCCCGTGATTAGTACGATGGCGGTGATGAGCAAGACATCAAAATCGATCTGCGCGTGCGCGAAAACGACGGGATTTTTTATCCAACGAAGTAAAAGCGCGGAGGCTATCGAGATGGCGTAAGCCGAGATCAAAGGGACCTGAAGGTAGCGGAACAGCCCGGGGTCGCCGCCCTTGGCGAGATGCAAAAGGGCCGCCGCGCCTAAGAAAAAGGTTAAGACGACCACCCTTAGAAACAGCAGCCACTTGATCTTTCCGAACAACCCTATTTGGTTTTTGTTCGGCGTCATCAGACCAAGGAACCCAATTGGAAGATCGGCAGATACATGGAGATGACCAGCCCTCCGATAATGATTCCCAACACGATCATGATGATCGGTTCCATAAGAGACGTAAGGTTGGCGACGGCGCTATCCACTTCTTCCTCGTAAAATTCCGCGACCTTCTTCAGCAGCGAATCAAGAGACCCGGTGTTCTCGCCGATTGCGACCATCTGGCAGACCATGGGCGGAAAGATTTTACTCTCCGCCAGCGGCTCGGCCACAGTTTTTCCCTGGCTGATGCTGACGCGGCAGCGCATGACCGCTTGCTCGACGACTTTGTTACCCGCCGTTTTCGCGGTGATGGCGAGCCCGTCCAGGATAGGCACGCCGGAACTCAGCAGAACCGACATGTTCTGGGAAAAACGGGCCACCGCGACTTTACGGATAAGGTCGCCCACAATCGGGAACCTAAGCATTAGTCCGTCGATCATCAATTTTCCGCGCTCGGTTTTATGATAGAGGCGCAGCGCGACCCCCATGGCAACAACTACGCCCACGATGAGAAAGAAGTAAGAACGAAACCAGTTGCTTAGGTTGATCGTTATCTGCGTCGGCAACGGCAGCGCTTTGCCCATGCTGCCGTAAAGCTCGCCGAAGACGGGTATCACGTAAATCAACAAAATCGACACGACCGCCACCGCGACCACGACGATCGTTGCGGGATAGATCATCGCGCCTTTCACCTTGCGCTTGAGCTTGGTCGCTTTTTCGATGAAAATCGCGATTCGGTTGAGGATCGTATTCAACACGCCACCCGCCTCTCCCGCCGCCACCATGTTGACGTAAAGATCGTCGAAGACTTTGGGATGCTTCCTTAAAGCCTCGGCCAGCGTCGCGCCTCCTTCGACATCCTGCTTGATCGTCCGAATAATGTTCCTGAAAGACTTATTTTCGGTTTGCTGGGTCAATATATCGAGCCCCTGAACGATCGGCAGGCCGGCATCGATCATGGTTGCGAACTGGCGGGTAAATATCATCACGTCGTGCGGCTTGATCTTCGCTTGGAAGCCCGGCAGCGTGATCTCCCGATCGAGACCTTTGCCCTTCTCCCGCACGCGCGTGGGTATCGGCTGGATTCGCTGACTCCGCAAGCGGGTAAGCACCGCCTGCTGGTTGAGCGCTTCCATTTCGCCTTTCATCACTTTTCCCTGCGCCGTCTTACCTTCCCAAACAAAAACTGGCATATCGTCTCCCGGTTATAAACTTTTTTTCGCGCCGAACTTAATCATGCGGCCGAAAAAGGTCACGTCGCCAAAGAAAACACTGAGCCGTACCCGCGGTCCGTATCCGTCACTCGAACCGTCTCTTCGATGGTCGTCAGCCCCTCCCGGACTTTCCTGATGGCGCTGGCCCTAAGCGTGCTCATACCGAGCTTGACCGCTTCGCGTTTCAACTCGGCAACCGAAACCCCGCGCAAGATGATTTCCTTCAGAGACTCATGCATGACCATCGTTTCGTAAATCGCAATGCGCCCGCGGTATCCCGTGTGATTGCAATCCGCGCACCCTTTGCCCTGGAAGGTCGGAAAGCCCGCAGCAACCTCGGCGGGGTCCACGCCGACATTGACGAGCGCGTCGGGACTGACCTCGATCGGCGCCTTACAGTGCGTGCAAATACGGCGCACCAACCTCTGGGCCACGATTAGATTAATCGACGATATCAGTAGAAACGATTCCACGCCCATATTGATGAGACGGTCCACCGACGAAGGAGCGTCGTTGGTGTGGAGCGTGCTGAGAACCAGATGTCCCGTAAGCGCAGCCTTGACGCCGATCTGAGCCGTCTCAAGGTCGCGAATTTCTCCCACCATGATGATGTCGGGATCCTGACGGAGAAAGGACCGCAGGCAGCTCGCAAAATTGAGCCCGATGTCGTCGCGGACCTGCACCTGATTGACTCCCAGGATGCTGTATTCGACGGGATCCTCGGCGGTTGAAATGTTCACGTCTGCTTTGTTGAGCTCGGATAGCGCGGAGTATAACGTGGTTGATTTTCCGCTGCCAGTCGGGCCGGTTATGAGTATCATCCCGTAAGGCCGGTAAATCGCCTCTTTAAAGTCTTCAAGGCTCTGCGGATCGAAACCCAGTTTCGACATATCCAACTGGAGATTCGATTTGTCCAGGAGCCGCATGACGATTTTTTCGCCGTAGAGCGTCGGCAAGACCGAAACTCGAAGATCCAGCTCCTGGCCCTGGCCGGTCTTAAGCTTGATACGGCCGTCTTGAGTCAGTCGCCTCTCGGCAATATCGAGATTGGCCATGACTTTGATGCGCGAGATCATGGCGTTCTTCAGCCGCTGCGGCGGAGTCATGATCTCGTGCAGCACGCCATCGATGCGAAACCTGACGCGAAAGACTTTCTCATAGGGCTCAAAATGAATGTCGCTGGCGCCGCGCTTCGACGCGTCCGACAAAAGCGCGTTGACGAGCGTTACGACGGGCGCTTCCTGGGTGGCTTGCTGCAGTTCTTCGAGACTGACGTCCTCCTCGCTTTGAATAACCTCCATCTCGCTGTCGCCGAATTTTTTGAGCACTTCGTCATAGCTGGATTTGCCGTAGCGGCGAGTGAGGATGCTTTTGATTTCGGAAGGCGCGGCGAGCACGGGCCGGACGCCGTAGCCGGTAATGAACTGAATTTCGTTGATGGCAATGAGGTTGGTGGGATCCGAGGTCGCCACCGTAAGGATGGAGCCGAGCAGTTTCAGCGGAATGAGTTGGTGCTTTTGGATCAGTTCCTGCGGCACCAGGTCGAAAACGGCAGGAGTTATCTCAGCGCTTTCGAGCGACACTCTCTCAATACCGAATTGGGTGGCAAGAAATTGAGTGAGGCTATCCTCGGTCGTAAAACCAAGGCGAACCAACTCCTGAATGACATTAGAGCCATTGTCTTGCTCTTTATTCAGGGCCTGGTTGAGTTGTTCCCGGGTGACGACGCCGCCCCGGACCAATAGCTCCCCTAGGCGAGGTTCCATAAATTGTTCCAAGCAGCCGAGGCTGCATTATCCTAGAAATGACTGTTCTTGTCAATTTCCGCTGCTTGGCAAGTTTGTGGCGCCGCCAGCCAACTTTTGGACATGAAGGTCGGCGGAAATGGCGCGATTCCGTCTTTTCTATCGCTTTAGCGCCGCCTGAGCCGCCGCTAGCTTGGCGATCGGCACGCGAAAGGCGGCGCAACTCACGTAGTCCAGACCGGCTTCATGGCAGAAGGCGACCGATCTCGGATCGCCGCCATGCTCGCCGCAGATACCGATCTCGAGATCCCGGCGCACGCTCCGGCCCTTTTTTACTCCAATGCGCATCAACTCACCCACGCCACCCTCGTCGATACTGACGAATGGATCTTCGGGATAGATTCCTTGCGCGACATAACTCGGAAGAAACTTTCCCGCATCGTCGCGTGATAGCCCGAGGCAGGTTTGTGTCAGGTCGTTGGTGCCGAAAGAAAAGAACTCGGCTTCGTGCGCAATTTCATCGGCGAATAGACAGGCTCGCGGCAACTCGATCATGGTGCCGATAAGATAGCGGACTTTAACTCCGTAAGCTTTCATGGTTTCTTTAGCGACCCGTTCGACGATCTCGCGCTGGAGATGCAACTCCCGGCGCGTAGCGACCAGCGGGATCATGACCTCGGGGAAGGGATTTTTTCCCTCCTTGCGGAGCTCGCAGGCCGCCTCAAAGATCGCCCGCGCCTGCATCTCGGTGATCTCGGGATAGGAAATGCCCAAGCGGCAGCCGCGATGTCCCAGCATAGGATTGAACTCGTGCAGGGTTTCCACTTTGCTCTTTAAATCCGCGATCGAGACCGACATCGTCTCGGCCAACTCGATGACATCTTCTTCCGTCTTGGGAAGAAATTCGTGCAGCGGGGGATCGAGCGTGCGGATCGTCACCGGTAGATTGCCCATGATTTCGAGAATGGCTTTGAAATCTTGTTTTTGCATCGGCAGAAGCTTGGCGAGAGCTTGCCGGCGGCCCGCCTGATCTTTCGCCAGAATCATCTCCTGCACCGCGCGAATCCGCTCGCCGCCGAAAAACATGTGCTCGGTGCGGCAAAGACCGATGCCTTCGGCGCCGAAGGCCATCGCGACCCGAGCTTGATCTGGCTGATCGGTATTGGTTCTGACGCCGATCTTCCGCGCCGCGTCGGCCCATTTGATGAGCTTGGAGAATTGCCGATACACACGCGAGGACTTCGGGTCCAACGTCTTGGCCAGAAGGACTTGCAGCACTTCGGACTGAATGGTTTTGATCTCGCCCCGCATCACTTCGCCGGTGCTGCCGTCCACGGAAATCCAGTCGCCTTCTTTCAAGACCACGTCCGCTACGTGCATTTCGCGCCGGCTGTAGTCCACGTTGATCGCTTCGCAGCCGACCACGCAGACCTTGCCCATCTGCCGCGCGACCAGCGCCGCGTGCGACGTCATGCCGCCGCGCGCCGTGAGAATTCCCTGGGCCGCGTCCATACCGCGGATATCGTCCGGGCTGGTTTCGATACGGCAGAGGATCACTCGCTCGCCTCTATTTTTCCACGCCTCCGCGTCCTCGGCGTGAAAAACCACGCGGCCGGTGGCCGCGCCCGGCCCGGCCGGCAGTCCTTTCGCGAGAATTCGCCCCTCTTTGCCAACGCGCTCTTTGTCCGCCGGGTCGAAGATGGGCCGGAGCAACTGGTTCAACTGGTCCGGTTCGATTCGTAGCAGCGCCTGCTCTTTGGAAATGATTTTCTCATCGACAAGATCGACCGCGATGCGCACGGCGGCAAACCCGGTGCGCTTGCCCGTGCGAGTCTGCAGCATCCAGAGCCGGTTGTCCTCGATGGTAAACTCGATGTCTTGCATCTCCTTGTAATGCCGCTCCAGCGCGTTGCACACCCGGTCGAGCTCGGTATAACTTTTAGGCATTACCTCCTTCAGCTCGGCGATCGGCCGCGGCGTGCGGATGCCGGCGACGACGTCCTCGCCCTGGGCATTCACCAGGAACTCGCCGTAAAAACGATTCTCGCCTGTCGCCGGATCGCGTGTGAAGGCGACGCCGGTGGCGCAAGTCTCGCCCATGTTGCCGAACACCATCGCCTGGACGTTGACCGCAGTGCCCCAGTCGTGCGGGATGCGGTAAAGCTGGCGATACGCAATGGCCCGATCGTTGTTCCACGAGCCGAAAACGGCGCCGATCGCGCCCCAAAGTTGCTCTTTGGGATCGGTGGGAAAATCTTTTCCCAGCCGTTTTTTTATCTCCGCTTTGAACTCGCCGACCAGCGCCTTGAGATCGGCCGCGGTCAGCTCGGTATCATAGCGCACCCGGCGGGATTCTTTTTTGCGCTCGAGAATAATTTCGAACGGGTCGCGCTCCTTTTTGTCCACCGGCTTCAGACCCATGACGACGTCGCCGTACATCTGGACGAAGCGACGATAGGAATCGTAGGCAAAGCGCGGGTTCTTAGTGCGGCGCGACAAGGCTTCGACGGTTTGGTCGTTAAGGCCGAGGTTCAAGACCGTGTCCATCATTCCCGGCATCGACTCCCGCGCGCCTGAGCGCACGGAAACCAGCAAGGGATTTTCCGCGTCGCCGAATGTTTTTCCGAGAATTCGCTCGATGTGACCGAGCGACCGGGCGATCTCGGTCTCCAATCCCTTCGGGTACTGCCGGCGGTGGTCGTAATAATAGGTGCAAACGTCGGTAGTAATAGTAAAGCCCGGCGGCACCGGCGCGCCGATCCGCGTCATCTCATGCAAGCCGGCGCCCTTGCCGCCCAAAAGCTCGCGCATCGAAGCCTTGCCCTCGGCCTTCCCGCCGCCGAAAAAGTAAACATATTTTTTTTTCTGCGCCATTTTTCCTCCCGGCGTCAAACTTCCTCGATACGACTTCTTACCGCTTTTTTGAGATAAAGACGAGCGCGCCGTGCCCGATTTAGCCGGCCGCGAACGCGTCGAGAAACGGAGCGGACTTCAGCTCCCGGCCGATTTGGTATTGGATGAAGCGGAGCAAGGCAAGATGGCTCTCGCGCAACACCTCGACGGGATACGCCAAACGTTGCAGCGGCGCGATCCCGTCCGCGCGCTGCAGTTCTCCCATAACTTTAAGCGTATCGAGCGCCAGAGGCGACACTTCGCGCCGAAACCGAGAACAATCTTCGCAAAGAATGCCGCCGTCGCGGAGACTAAAGCACCAGCGCGCCGGCGCGCCGCGCCAATTTTTCGCGCAGCGACGGCAACGCTCGAGCATCGGCTGATAGCCAACCAGCATCAGCAGCTTGAGCTCGAAGAAGGCCATGAAGAGTTCCGACGGCCCGTTTTCGTCGATAAAGCGGAGTCCATCCCGCAGGTGCGCGAATAAGGCGCGGTTCTCGTCGCGCTCGCCCGAAAGCGCGTCGGCGATCTCCATACAGTAAGAGGCGTGGGCGATTTTGTCCAAGCTCGTCGTGAGCTGTTTGAACACCCCGATCAATTCACAGGCCTGGATAAACGCGAGAGAACTGCTGGAATATTCCAGAAGGCGCAGGTTGACGAAAGAAAACGGCTCCAGCGAATTGGCGAATCTCTTGCGCGAGCGTTTCGCTCCCTTGGCGATGCCGGTGATTTTCCCGTGCACTTCCGTCAAGAAGCAAACGATCTTGTCGGATTCGCCGAACGGCCAGGAGCGCAGAACGATGGCGGGGGTGATCAGGGCGACGGGCATCGTTATATTCAAGAACTTTTAACACTTTTCCGCAAAGCGCGCAAATTCTCTAAATATCGTAGGTTTTTTATCAAACGCGCCTTGACAGGCGACGGACCCGTGACTAGATTTTACACGTGTTTCTGAACTAGCAAAGAAAATGGACTGACGATCGTGGAAGACGAAGCCAAAAATAGAAAACTCGCGCCGGATTCCGGCGACGATCAAGAAACGGATAAACTCCGGCGCCGGCTCGAAGCCAAAGAGATCGAGGCCAAAGAAAATTACGATCGCCTGCTCCGTCAAGCGGCGGAGCTGGAAAATTTTAAGAAACGCAGCGCGCGGGAAAAAGCAGACGCGATCCGATACGGCAATGAGAGCCTGGTCAAGGATCTACTTCCGGTGCTCGACAATCTTGAACGGGCCTTGGATTACGCCAAAGGCGGAGGCGACGGCAAGCCGCTGCTCGAAGGCATCGAAATGGTGCTCAAAAACTTCCTTGAGATTCTCGGCCGGCACGGGATCAACACCATCTCGGCGGTCGGCGCACCGTTCGATCCCGCTAAGCACGAAGCCATCGCCCAGATCACGAGCCTGGAGCACGACCCGAACACGGTCGTCGAGGAGCATCAGAAGGGTTATTACATTCTTGACCGCCTGCTCCGGCCGGCGCAGGTGATCGTCGCCAAATCGCCTGAAAACAAAGAAAAAAAAGCCAACGGGGAAGAGGTTGAAAACGGGCCGGAGGATGATTAAATAAAAAACTGCTTGCGGAGCAATTGAGGAGCAATCAACATGGCAAAAGTTATCGGCATCGATCTTGGGACGACCAACTCCTGCGTCGCCATTATGGAGGGCGGGGATCCCGTCGTCATCGCGAATTCCGAAGGGAGCCGCACGACGCCGTAGGTCGCGGCCTTCTCCGAAAGCGGCGAGCGCCTGGTCGGTCAAATCGCCCGGCGTCAGGCCATCACCAATCCCGAGAATACGATTTCCGCGGTCAAGCGGCTGATCGGGCGGCGTTATGACGACGCGCTCGTGCAGAAGGCCGCCAAGATGCTGCCGTATAAAATCGTGAAGGCGGACAACGGCGATGCCTGGGTGGAAATCCGTGGCAAGAGCTACAGCCCGGCGGAGATATCCGCGTTTATTTTGCAGAAGATGAAGCAGACCGCAGAAGACTATATCGGCGAAAAAATCACCGAAGCAGTCATCACCGTTCCCGCTTACTTTAACGACAGCCAGCGGCAGGCGACTAAAGACGCCGGGCGCATCGCCGGCCTGAACGTGCTCCGAATCATCAATGAGCCGACGGCCGCGTCCCTGGCCTACGGCCTCGACAAAAAGAAAGACGAGAAGATCGCAGTCTTTGACCTGGGCGGCGGAACTTTCGACATTTCCATTCTGGAATTGGGCGAAGGAGTTTTCGAGGTCAAGTCAACCAACGGCGACACCTTCCTCGGCGGCGAAGACTTCGACCAGCGCGTGATCGACTATCTCGCCGACGAGTTCAAGAAAGACCAGGGCATCGATTTGCGCAAGGACCGCATGGCGCTGCAGCGGCTCAAGGAAGCCGCCGAGAAGGCGAAGTGCGAGCTTTCCTCATCGATGGAGACGGACATCAACTTGCCCTTTATCACTGCCGACCAGAACGGGCCCAAACATCTCAACATGAAATTGACCCGTTCCAAGCTCGAAGCGCTCACTGCCGACTTGATCGACCGCACCGAAGGCCCCTGCCGGCAGGCGTTGAAAGACGCGGGCTTGAGCGCCAGCGATATCAACGAAGTCATTCTCGTCGGCGGCATGATCCGGATGCCGGCGGTGCAGGAGCGAGTAAAAAAGATTTTCGGCAAGGAGCCGCATAAAGGAGTCAATCCGGACGAAGTCGTGGCGGTGGGCGCCGCGATCCAGGCGGCGGTGCTGAAAGGCGAAGTCAAAGACGTTCTGTTGCTCGACGTGACGCCGCTGTCGCTCGGCATCGAGACTCTGGGCGGCGTTTTTACCAAACTGATCGAGCGCAACACGACGATCCCGACGCGCAAAGGCCAGGTGTTTTCTACGGCGGCGGATAACCAAACCGCCGTCTCGATCCGCGTCTTCCAAGGGGAACGGGAGATGGCGGGGGATAATAAATTGCTCGGCCAGTTCGATCTCGTCGGAATTCCGCCGGCGCCGCGCGGCGTGCCACAGGTCGAGGTAACTTTCGACATCGACGCGAACGGCATCGTCCACGTTGCGGCGAAAGATCTCGGCACCGGCAAGGAGCAATCGATCAAAATCACGGCGTCCAGCGGTCTCCATGAAGAAGAGATCAAGAAGATGGTGAAAGACGCCGAGGCGCACGCTTCCGAGGACAAAAAGCGCAAGGAAACCGCCGAGGCGCGTAACCAGCTCGACTCGCTGATCTATTCGACCGAAAAATCGCTCAAGGATCACGGCGGCGAGCTGGAACCGGCGGTGCGCGGGGAGATCGAAGCGGCGCTGGAGAAAGCCAAGAAGGCAGCCGAAAGTCAGGAGTCGGAAACTCTCCGCGCCGCCGCGGAAGAACTGACCCGTTCGTCGCATAAGCTCGCGGAGGCGGTCTATGCCAAAGCGTCGAAGCAGCAGGCTTCGCCCGAGCCGGACCAGCCGAACAAGGACGGACAATCTGCCGCCGGCGAAGGCAAGAAAAAAGAGGACGTGGTGGATGCGGATTTCGAGGAGGTCAAGGAGTAGCTTCTCCGCGGGAGAAAAAAACCCGGCGACGTCTTTAAGCCCCCGCTCTCTCGCTCGTTGAGGACAGGGGCTTTTTCGTTATATTAAGGAAGAAACTTGATTCTCTGCGAGGGAAGCCGTTGAGCGACAAACGAGATTACTACGAAGTCCTGGGCGTGAATCGGAGCGTCGGCGAGGAGGAAATTAAAAAAGCCTACCGCAAGCTGGCGCTGCAATATCACCCCGACCGCAATCCCGGCGACAAGCAGGCGGAAGAGAAATTTAAGGAAGTCTCGGAAGCCTACCAGGTGCTGGCCGACGCGGAAAAACGCGCCCAGTACAACCAGTTCGGCCACGCGGCCTTCGGCAACGGCGGCCCGTTTCAAGGACACGGCTTCGATTTCACCGCTTCGGGCTTCGAAGATATTTTTGGCGACATCTTCGGCGAATTCTTCGGCGGCGCTCAGGGCCGCCGGCGCGGCCGAAGCCGCGGAGACGATCTTCGCTATAATCTTGAAATAACCTTTGAAGAAGCAGCCTTCGGGACGGAAAAAAAAATCAAAATCCCGCGCCACGGACCGTGCGACGTTTGTCACGGCAGCGGCTGCAAACCCGGCACGTCCGCTCGCACCTGCCCGACGTGCCACGGACGCGGGCAGGTGAGTTTTCAGCAGGGTTTTTTCACCGTGTCGCGCACGTGCAGCCAGTGCGGCGGGCATGGAACTTTCGTCTCCGACCCCTGCACCGCTTGTTCCGGCGCGGGCAGAGTGCGGAAGCTTAACACGCTTGGCGTTAAAATTCCCGCCGGCGTCGATAGCGGCTCGCGGCTGAAACTCAGAAACGAAGGGGAGAGCGGCGCCTCCGGCGGGCCGGCGGGTGATCTCTACGTTGTCATTCAAGTCCAGCCGCACCCGCTTTTTATTCGCGAAGGCCTGGACATCATCTGCGACCTGCCCATCAGCTTCGTGCAGGCGGCCCTCGGCGCGGAGATCGACGTGCCGACGCTAGAGGGTAAAGTCAAAATGAAAATACCCTCGGGGACGCAATCGGGCAAAGTTTTCCGGCTCAAAAGCAAGGGCGTGCGCGATGTCCATGGATATCAGCAAGGCGATCAGCTCGTGCGCGCAAGCGTCGAGACGCCGACGCACCTTACCGCGAAACAAAAGGAGTTGCTGAAAGAGTTCGCCGCTCTGGGAGGAGAGGACATCCACCCTCTGTCGAAGGGCTTTTTTGACAAGGTCCGGCAAATGTTCGGCTGAGGCGGCTTATCGAGAGCGCGCTTGGTCTAAATTCGCGTTTTACGCCCGGCGGCGAAATTTCTGAGATTTCTGTTGACGCATGCCGCCGGTGTGATTAACTGGACCCGAGGCTAACAAGACAATGAGTGACGCTCAATGGAATTTTGAAAGCCAGGAGAACAAAGACGCGCAGGTCGAGATCCCCGAAGTCCTGCCGCTGCTGCCGATCCGCGACATCGTCATCTATCCTTACATGATGCTGCCGCTCTTCGTCGGCCGGGAGATGTCGATCCGGGCGGTCGAGGAGGCGCTCTCGCGCCAGCGCCTGATTTTTCTCGTCGCGCAAAAAAATTCCGCCGAAGACAATCCCTCTCCGAACGATATCTACAAGGTCGGCACCGTCGCCTCGATCATGCGCATGCTGAAGCTCGCCGACGGGCGGGTGAAGATTCTCGTGCAGGGGCTCGCCAAGGGCGAGATCGAGAGTTACTTAAAGGAACAGCCGTTCTTCGAAGCCAAGATCCGCAAAGTCATCGAGCCCGTGCTGCAAGAAGTCTCGATCGAAGTCGAAGCCTTGATGCGCAACGTCAAGGAAAAGATCGAGCAGATTTTGAATCTCAAAAATCTCCCGCCCGAGATCGTGATGGTGACCGACAACATCAGCGACGCCGGCGTGCTGGCCGACTTGGTGGCCTCCAACCTGCGCTTGAAGATCGAGGAGAGCCAGGGGATTCTGGAAATTTTCGATCCCGTGGCGCGCTTGAAGAAGGTCAACGAACTCTTGAGCCGCGAGCTTGAGCTCTCGACCGTCCAGGCGCGTATCCAAAATCAGGCGAAAGAGGAGATGAGCAAGACCCAGCGCGACTATTTCCTCCGCGAGCAGCTAAAGCAAATCCAGCAGGAGCTCGGCGAAGGCGACGAGCGCGCCGAGGAGATGAAGGACTTAAAAAAGCAGATCGAAAAAGCCAAGATGCCGGTCGAGGCCAAGCGCGAGGCCGACAAGCAGTTGAAGCGCCTCGAACAGATGCATCCGGAATCTTCCGAGGCTTCGCTGGTCCGAACGTATTTGGACTGGCTGGTCGAGATTCCCTGGAGCAAGAAGACCAAAGACAATCTCAATATCAAAAAAGCCCAGCAGGTCCTCGACGAGGATCACTACGATCTGGAAAAAGTGAAGGAGCGGATTCTCGAATATCTTGCCGTCAACAAGCTCAGGAAAAAAATCAAAGGCCCGATCCTTTGCTTCGTCGGGCCTCCCGGTGTCGGCAAGACTTCGCTCGGCAAATCGATCGCGCGCGCTCTCGGGCGAAATTTCGTCCGCATCTCGCTCGGCGGCATCCGCGACGAGGCGGAGATTCGCGGCCATCGCCGGACCTACGTAGGCGCGCTGCCGGGCCGGATCATTCAGGGAATCAAACAGGCCGGCTCGAATAATCCCGTCTTCATGCTCGACGAGATCGACAAAGTCGGCACCGATTTCCGCGGCGATCCGTCAGCGGCGCTGTTGGAAGTGCTCGACCCGGAACAGAACCACGCCTTCAGCGATCACTATCTCAATCTCGCGTTCGATCTGTCGAACGTGCTGTTTATCTGCACGGCGAACTTGCTCGACCCGATTCCCGCGGCGCTCGCCGACCGCATGGAAGTGATCCGGCTTTCGGGCTACACCAACGAAGAGAAGCTCGAGATCGCGCGAAAATTTCTCATCCCCCGGCAACTGGAAGACAACGGGATCTCCGGCGGCCGGCTGGAAATTTCCAACGACGCGTTGTTGCGCATCATCGGCCAGTACACCAAGGAAGCGGGACTCAGAAACCTCGAACGCGAGTTCGCCTCGATCTGCCGCAAGGTCGCGCGCAAGACCGCCGAAGGAAAAAAAGAGCTGACGCGGGTCACGCGCGCTAATCTGCATCTCTTTCTGGGGCCGCCAAAATTCATTCCCGAAGCCGAGCAGGAGCAAAGCGAGATCGGCGTGGCGACGGGTCTCGCCTGGACCACTGCGGGAGGAGAAGTTCTCTACGTGGAGGCCTCGCTGTCCAAGGGACGGGGCAATCTCACTCTCACCGGCCAGTTGGGCGATGTGATGAAGGAGTCGGCCCAGGCCGCGGTCAGCTACGCGCGCTCGCAAGCGAAGAAGCTCGGCATCGAAGAAGATTTTTATCAGAAGCTCGACGTCCATATTCACGTCCCCGCCGGCGCCATTCCCAAGGACGGCCCTTCGGCGGGGATCACCATGGCGACGGCCTTGATCTCCGCGCTCACGCGGCGGCCGGTGAGCCGATACGTCGCGATGACCGGCGAGATTACGCTCAGGGGACGCGTGCTTCCCATAGGCGGCTTGAAGGAGAAATGCCTGGCAGCGCTTCACGCCGGCATCAAGACGATCATCGTTCCCGAACGAAACGAAAAGGACCTGGACGAAATCCCCAAGCCGTTGCGCCGCAAACTCACGCTGATCATGGCCAAGAACATGTCGGAAGTGCTGAAGGCCGCGCTGCTGGAGAAAACCGGCAAACGGCGCGCGCGCGAGGAGAGCTATGCCGCCAAGGCGGCCGAAAGAAAACGGCGGCCGAAGCGAAAGGAAAAACCCCTCGATAAGCTGCGCCGGGACAGGATCGTTCCGCTCCGGGCTTAAATGAAACTCAGCAGGGTCGGCGAGTTCGGCCTGATCGAGAGAATTCGCAAGGCCGCGCACAAAGGTCGCGGCGTCCGCGTCGGCATCGGCGACGACGCCGCCTGGCTCGATTGCCTCGGCCGAACACTTCTCGTCACGACGGACCTGTTGATCGAGGGCGTTCACTTCGACCTCCGCTGGATTTCCTTTTATGCACTCGGCTACAAAACCCTTGCCGTGAACTTGAGCGACATCGCCGCCATGGGAGGAACTCCCGCCTTCCTGACTCTGTCTCTCGGAATTCCCGCTGACTTTGAAAGCGAAGATATCGAAGAATTTTACCGCGGCATCCGCGACCTGGCCGCGCGGAGCGGCGTTTCTCTGGTCGGCGGCGACACCAGCGCCGCAGAGCGATTTTTCATCAGCGCCGCTCTCATCGGCCATAGCCCGCGCCGTCCCGTGCTGCGGAGCGGCGCGAGGGCCGGCGACGATCTTTACATCACGGGAACTTTGGGAGACTCGGCGCTGGGACTCGATCTATTGAAGAAAAAAAAAGTGAGTCCGAAGAGCAAGCGCGGCCCGGCCGCTTATCTGATACGCCGGCATCACTTTCCCAGCGCCCGGCTGAAAGCCGGCGCGCGGCTCGCGCGCGCGGGCCTGGCTAAAGCGATGATCGACGTGAGCGACGGGCTGGTTCAGGACCTGGGCCATCTCTGCAAGGCGAGCGGCGTCGGCGCGGAGGTGTGGGCCGACGCTCTGCCGCTCTCGCCGGCGTATCGGACTCTCGCCGGAGCGAAGCGAGCCTACGCCTTGAGCGGCGGAGAGGATTACGAGTTGCTTTTTGCCGCAAGACCGGAGGACAGCCGCAAACTGGAAAAAATCCGGCGGCAGCTTGGAAGCCGGATCACGCGCATCGGCAAGTGCCGGGCCGCCGCTCGCGGCATCGGCGTTTTCGATGGCCGGGGCAGATCGGTTCCGGTTCCACGAATGGGCTACGACCACTTCAAAGGCAAATCCTGAGCGCCAACCAACTCGCCGCCGGCAGCTAACTTTCACGCCGAATAAATTTCAGGAAGCCCAACGAAAAATGGACGCGCAACGCTTGGGACGGCTTTTAGAGGGAGTGCGACGCGGCAAAGTCTCCGTCGCCCGGGCGCTCGTGCGGCTCCGCCACCTGCCGTTCGAAGATCTCGGTTTCGCCAAGGTCGATCATCACCGCGCGCTCCGGCAGGGGTTTCCCGAAGTGATTCTCGGCGAAGGCAAGAGCGCGGCGGAGATCGCCGCGATCGCGCGCGCGATCCGGCGGCGCCGCGACAACGTGCTGATCACCCGTCTCTCGCCCGAGAAAATGGCGCGGATAAAAAAACAATTCAGGGGACTTCGCTA